>NZ_AP018498.1:1957500-2328750 GCF_003569745.1 Altererythrobacter sp. B11 | reverse complement strand
GCCCGGCCGGGCGACCTGCGCACGCGCATCCTGATCTGCCACGGCGACGCCGATCCGCTCGTGCCGCGAGCTCAGGTGCTGGCGTTCTGGGAAGAGATGGATGCTGCGAGCGGAAACTGGCACTTCCACGCCTACAGCGGGGTGAAGCACGGCTTTTGCAACCCCGATGCAAATCCCAACCCCGCCACCGCCTATGACCCCAGCGCTGATCGCCAGAGCTGGGCAGCCATGCTGGAACTGTTCGACGAGGTGCTCGCTTAACGCGGATGACATCATCCGCCGAATTCGCCCGCCTTGCCATTGAAACCCTCTGCCCCACCGGGGCCAAAGTCACCATCAGCGGCAACCCGGAATATGGCGAGGTGCGCGACGCGCTGAGCTGGAACAAGCGCCTCGCCGATTCTCGTGCGCCAGCGCTGATCGTGCGCGTAAGCCGGGCCGAACAAGTGGCGGAGGCCCTGCGCTTCGCCCGCGCTCAGGGGATCCGCGTGTCTCCCCGAGGCGGCGGGCACAATTACGAGGCGCGCGCGCTGCGCGACGATTGCCTCCTGCTCGATTTGGGCGGCTTCGATGAAATAGCCATCGATGCCGGCGCCCGCTCCGCCTGGGTCGGCGCGGGCGTTCAGGGTGGGCGGCTGATCGAGGAACTAGCCCAGTATGGGCTGGGCTTCCCCATCGGCCACTGTTCCGACGTATCCCTGAGCGGATATCTGCTCAGCGGCGGCTTCGGGTGGAATTCCGGCAGCTGGGGCCCGGCCTGCGCGAGTGTGAGCGAGGTGGAACTGGTGCTGCCAAGCGGCGCCGTCCTTCAGGCCAGTGAGACGGTTCACCCGGAGCTGTTCTGGGCAGCGCGCGGTGGCGGAGCAGGGCTCTGCGCCGTGGCCACACGCTATCGGCTGAAACTTCACCCCCTCCCCCAGGCCGCCGCGACCTGGAGCGGACGCTTCGCCGCCGCGGACGCGCCCCTGATGGCAGACTGGCTCGACCGTGCGGTCCGTGGAGCCCACTCCTCCTCGGAGATCGCCTGCCTGGTGGGGCCGGATATTCATACCGGCGAGCCGGCCATTGCAATCCGCGCCGTGGGAATGGCGCAGGAGAGCGGAGAGGCCTGGCGCCGCATCGGCTCCTTCGACAGCCCCCTGCCCCCTGCGCGGCAGATTGGAGCGCCGGAATGGGAGGTGACCGACTTCGCCGATCTGACCAAGCTCTCCTCCATGCCGACCGGCAAGCGCGTGGCGGCAGACCATATCTGGAGCGAGTCATCGCTTGGAGAGATGCTCCTCGCCGTGCACCATCTTGCGGGGATTCCCGGCAAGTCCTCTACCATCAATCTGTTCGGCTTTGGCGGCGGCGAGTGCGTGCCCAACTTTGCCTTCGGGCGCGATGGTGCCCTTTCGGTTGGCGGCGGCAATGAAGCGGGTATCTACGCCATGTGGGACGATCCGATAGACGATCCCTTGCACCTAGACTGGGTGCGCGCCGCGAATGTCTCGCTCGCCCCTCATCGAGACGGCCGCTATGTGGGGGAAGCCAGCCTTGCTGCGGACAACGGAAGAGTGGCGGAATGCTTCACATCGGAAGCTCTGCGCCGCCTCACCCGTCTGCGCCGGGAACACGATCCCGACAGCCTGCTGTTCGGCTTCGAGAGCTGAGTATCAGGCCCGCTGCAACAGCTCTGCCGGGATAGCCATCAGCGCCTCGGCGCCGGCTTCCACCTCGCGGCGCAGCGACGCACAGCGCGGCAGGCTGCGCCCCGCATAATGCCGCGCCGTGGCAAGCTTGGCCGCGTTGAAGGGGTCTTCTGCCTCCTCCTCTGCCACGGCGGCAATGCGCGCCCACATCCAGCCAATCGCGAGCGTGCCGATCACCTGCAGGAACGGATAGGAGCCGGCGCCCAGCGTGTTCGGATCGTCGCCCGCATGGTCGATCAGCCAGCGGGCGGCGGCGCGCGCCTCCGACAGTGCCTCGCGCAGGGGCGTGGCGATGAACGCCGGAGCGGTGGAGCAATCCGCCTCCACGAGCGAGAAGAACACCTCCGCCATCGCTCCGCCGTCGCGCGCCAGCTTGCGCCCGGCGAGGTCGAGGGCCTGCACGCCATTGGCGCCTTCGTACATGCGCGCCACACGCGCATCCCGCACGATCTGCTCCATGCCCCATTCGGCGATATACCCATGCCCGCCGAAGATCTGCTGCATGTCCACGGCCGTTTCGAAGCCGCGATCGGTGCCGAAAGCCTTGATAACCGGGGTGAGGAAACCGACTAGCTCATCCGCTCGCCGGCGCTCTTCCGCATCCTCCGAGGCATGAGACAGGTCGATCTGCAGCGCAGTCCACAGCACCAGCGCGCGAAATCCCTCGGTAAAGGCACGGGCATCCATCAGCATGCGCCGCACATCGGGATGCACCACCAACGGATCGGCCGCGGCGGTAGGATCGGGCCGTTCGCCTGCCGCCTTCCCCTGCCGCCGCTCCAGCGCGTATGTGACCGCCCCCTGATAGGCACGCTCCGCCTGAGCCAGCCCTTGGTTGCCGCAGGACAGGCGCGCCGCGTTCATCATGATGAACATGGCCGCCAAGCCTTCGCCTTCTGCGCCAACCATCCAGCCCTTCGCGCGGTCGAAATTCATTACGCAGGTGGCGCTGCCGCGAATACCCATCTTGTGCTCGATCGCACCGCAGGTCGCGGCATTGCGCTCGCCGGGCTCCCCTTCCGCATCGGGAATGAACTTCGGCACGACGAACAGGGATATGCCGCGCGAGCCCGCCGCCGCCTGCGGGGTGCGGGCCAGCACCAGATGCACAATGTTGGCAGTGAGATCATGCTCGCCCCCCGAACAGAAGATCTTCTCTCCGCTGATTGCGAAGCTGCCATCCTCCAGCGGCTCGGCCCGGGTGCGCAGCAGCCCAAGATCCGTGCCGCAATGCGCCTCGGTCAGGGCCATCGTCCCAAGCCACTCGCCCGAAACGAGGCGCGGCAGATAGATGTCCTTCAGCTCCTCGCTGCCCTTGGCCAGCAGCGCCGAAACGGCGCCGTGTGTGAGCCCCGGATACATGTAGAGCGCATGGCAGGCGGAGTTGGCGAATTCCTCCACCACGGTCGCAAGCACATGCGGCATGCCCTGCCCGCCATATTGCTCCGGCAGGGCCAGCGTGCCCCAGCCCGATTCGCAATATCGCTGATAGGCGGAAGCGAAACCCTCGGGCGTAGTGACGCTGCCGTCCGGATGGCGCTTGCAGCCTTGCATGTCGCCCACCGGGTTGAGTGGCGCGAAGACTTCGGCACAGAACCGGCCAGCCTCTTCCACGATCGTATCGATCAAATCCTCGTCCACCATGGCGAAGGCCGGCGTGTTGGCGAGCGAAGGAATGCGGAGCAGCGTCTTCAGAACGAAACGCACATCGCGAGCAGGAGGATTGTAATCAGGCATAACAATATGCCGATTAGCGCCGCTCAGTTCTCAAGGCGAGTCAGCTTTTCACCGTCCAATGCCCGGTAGAAGCAACTGCGCGCGCCCGTGTGGCATGCAGGCCCGGCAGGATGGACTTTCAGCACCAATGCATCCTGGTCGCAGTCCACGAGTATCGTCTCTACGCTCAGCGTATGGCCGGAGGTCTCGCCTTTCAGCCAAAGGCGCCCGCGACTGCGCGAGTGGAAGTGGGCGAGCCCGGTTTCGCGCGTCTTCGCCAGAGCTTCGCGATCCATAAAGGCGACCATCAGGATCTCGCCGGTTCCGACATCCTGGGCTATGGCGGTTATCAGGCCTGTCTCGCCAAACTTCGGGAGAAAATTCTCCCCCTGTTCCCGCAGCGCGACATCGTCACTGTGTCCCGAGATTGCTCGTTTCCTTTGCTCTTGTGGCGGTGATCTGTCCGCGACGTGATCGTTTGTTGCACGATAACCACAGACTGCCCGCAAAATCCATGATGCGCTGCGAAGGCTCTTTGTATCCGAGCCTTTCAGTGGGATTAACAGGTTCTGCGGCCGTGACGGGCCGCGCTTCAAGACCGGTAGCGCCGGAAATGCGCCAAGGTATTGGGGGGTATCGATACCTGTCCGGGAAGGACGGATCGAAACATGAGGGTTTGGGCCACCACATCCGCGTGGGGGGTGATGTGTTGCTGGCCCAGCGATTTTCGTCACGCGAACGCCCGGGGGCTTGCTCCCGGGCGTTTTGCTTTGTCTGCTCCACGCTCACAGCGCCTCGTCCAGAACGCGGGCGAAGCAGGCCACCAGCACTTTCTCCGCCCCGGCGCGCTTCAAAGCGCTGACACAGGCAGCGGAGGTGGCACCGCTGGTCATCACATCGTCCACCAGAATCACCTTCGAGCCCTGCAGGCGAGCGGCGCCGCCGGGCCGGACGATGATCGCGCCGGAAAGCGCCCGCGCGCGGGCCTTGCGGCCGAGGCCACCGAGAGATGGCGTAGCCTTCGTCCGCAGCAGCCCGTCCACGAGCACGCGCTGGCCGCGGATGCGCGCGATCTCGCGGGCCAGCAGAGCGGACTGGTTGTAGCCACGCTGCCACAGCCGCCAGCGATGAAGCGGCACAGGCACCACCAGCCATTCGCCCTCCAGAATCGGGAGGCGCGCGGCGATGAGCCGGGCGAGCATCGCGGCCATCCCGATCCGGCGGCCGTGCTTAAAGCCGAGCACGAGGCGACGCGACGCATCGTTGTAGAGTGTAGCGGCGGCGATGCCGTCGTGCCGCGGCGGGCTGGCGAGGCATGGAGCGCAGATTGCCCCCTCCCCCAGCGAATCGCTCGCGAAGGGGCGCTGGCATCGGGCGCAGGCGGGTTCGCCCGGGATTGCCAGCTCACCCCAGCACAGGGCGCAAAGCCCATCCTGCGCGGCAATGCCGGCACCGCAAGCCGGGCAGCGTGGCGGGTAGAGGAGATCGATCAGCGGGGCGAAGGATTGCCGTGTCAGCACGGCCGGTTCCTGCCCTGCACCGCGACCGGCTGCAAGCTGCCTTGCATGGGCCGCTTCGGCGCGGCAGGGCACTTGGCATGGCCACCACGCCCCCTACGATCTTCGCCCCCGCTCGCCGCCTTGCCGCCCGCCGCCGCGCCCGCGCGCTCCAGCGTGGCTCCGACGCGGCCCGCTTCGTACTGGCGGACATGGTGGAGGACATCCGTGACCGACTTGCCTTTGTCCGCCACGAGCCGCGCCGCGCGCTGGTGGTGGGGGACTGGACCGGCGAACTCTCCGACGCTCTGGCGGCAGGGGGCGCCGAAGTGATCCGGGCCGATCCTGCGCCCGCCGGTGAGGAGGTCCTGTTGGACGAGGAGCGGCCCTACCCCTTCGCCGGTTTCGACTTCATCGCCAGCCTGGCGACACTGGACACGGTGAACGACCTGCCCGGCGCCCTCATCCATATCCGCGCCGCCCTGGCCCCCGGCGGCCTCGCCATCGCGAGCTTCGCCGGGGCGGGCAGCCTGCCGGCCCTGCGCGCCGCAATGCTTGCCGCGGATCGCGAGCGGCCCGCGCCGCATCTCCATCCGATGGTCGACGTTCGCGCCGGGGCGCAATTGCTCCAGCGCGCGGGCTGGGCCGACCCGGTGGTGGACAGCCACTCGCTAAAGGTCCGCTATTCCTCCCTCGGCCGCCTCCTCGGGGACCTGCGGGCGCAGGGGCTCGGCAATGTGCTTGCCTCGGCCCCGCCCCCGCTTTCCCGAGCACAGCTTGCCGAAGCCGAGCAGGCCTTTGCCGCGCAGGGCGATACGGCGGGCCGCGTCACGGAGACCTTCGAGATCCTGACGCTCAGCGGCCGCCGGCGCCAGGATCGCTAGGCCTCATTCCGCCCGCAACGATGCCTGGGCTGCGGCAAGCCGCGCAATCGGCACGCGATAGGGCGAGGCGCTGACGTAATCGAGGCCCACCTTCTCGCAGAAGGCGATGCTCGACGGGTCACCGCCATGTTCGCCGCATATGCCCAGCTTGAGGTCGGGCCGCGTGGCACGGCCGCGTTCGACTGCCAAATCCACCAGCTGCCCCACACCTTCCACGTCCAGGCTGACGAAGGGATCGCGCTGATAGATACCCTTCTCGACATAGACCGCGAGGAAGCGGGCGGAATCGTCGCGGCTGACGCCGAGCGTCGTCTGGGTGAGATCGTTGGTACCGAAGGAGAAGAAACGCGCCTCCTCCGCAATCTCGCCCGCCATCAGCGCCGCGCGCGGGAGCTCGATCATGGTGCCGACCATATATTCGAGCGTGCGGCCCTTCTCCGCAAAGACGGTCTGCGCCGTGTCGTCCACCAGCTTGCGCAGGATCTCCAGCTCGCGCTTGGTGCCGACCAGCGGGATCATCACTTCCGGCACCACGGCTTCGCCGCTGCTTTCGGCCACCTCGCAGGCGGCTTCGAAAATCGCGCGCGCCTGCATCTCGTAGATTTCGGGATAGGTGATGCCGAGGCGGCAGCCCCGATGGCCAAGCATCGGATTGAATTCGTGCAGCTCCGCGGCGCGGCGGCGCAGGTGGTCCACGCCATAGCCGGTGACATCCGCCAGATCGGCAAATTCCGCGTCCTCATTCGGCAGGAATTCATGCAGCGGCGGATCAAGGAGGCGGATGGTGCACGGCAGGCCGGCCATCGTGGAGAAGATCTCCACGAAGTCCGAGCGCTGTTCGGGCAACAGCTTCGCCAGCGCCTTGCGCCGCCCGGCCTCGCTGTCGGCCAGGATCATTTCGCGCACCGCGCTGATCCGCCCGGCGTCGAAGAACATATGCTCCGTGCGGCAGAGGCCAATGCCTTCCGCGCCGAACTGGCGTGCCATGCGGCAATCGGCCGGCGTTTCCGCATTGGTGCGCACCTTCATCCGCCGATGCGCATCGGCCCATTCCATCAGCGTGGCGAAATCGCCCGCCAGCTCCGGCTCGATGGTCGGCACCTCGCCCGCCATCACCTCGCCGGTCGAGCCATCGAGCGTGAGCGTATCGCCTTCCTTCAGCTCGCGCGCGCCGATCCGCAGGCTGCGGGTCTTGGCGTCGATCGACACCGCCGAAGCGCCCGAAACACAGGGGCGCCCCATGCCGCGCGCCACCACGGCCGCATGGCTCGTCATGCCGCCGCGCGCAGTGAGCACGCCCTGCGCGGCATGCATGCCGTGAATATCCTCGGGGCTCGTTTCCACGCGCACCAGGATCACCTTTTCGCCCCGCCCGGCCCATTGCTCCGCCGTGTCGGCATCCAGCACCACGCGCCCGCTGGCGGCACCCGGGGAAGCCGGCAGGCCCTTGGTCAACACGTCGCGCGCTGCATCGGGATCGAGCGTGGGGTGGAGCAACTGGTCCAGCGCCATGGGATCGACGCGCAGCACGGCGGTGCGTTCGTCGATCAGCCCCTCGGCCACCATGTCGGCCGCCATCTTGAGCGCCGCCTTGGCGGTGCGCTTGCCGCTGCGGGTCTGCAGCATCCACAGCTTGCCCTGCTGCACCGTGAATTCGATGTCCTGCATGTCACGATAGTGCTTTTCCAGCAGCTCGAACACGTCGGCCAGCTCGCGATAGGCATCGGGCATCGCCTCTTCCATCGACGGGGCCGTAGCACCGGCAGCTTCGCGGGCCGCTCTGGTGAGATATTGCGGCGTGCGAATGCCGGCGACCACATCCTCGCCCTGGGCGTTCACCAGATATTCGCCGTAATAGGCTTTCTCGCCGGTGGCCGGATCGCGGGTGAAGGCGACGCCCGTGGCGCTGGTGTCGCCCATGTTGCCGAACACCATGGCCTGCACGTTGACCGCAGTGCCCCAGTCGCCCGGAATGTCGTTCAGCCGGCGATAGACCTTGGCGCGATCGGAATCCCAGCTATCGAAGACGGCGGAAATCGCGCCCCACAGCTGCTCGTTCACGTCCTGCGGGAAGGGCGTGCCCAGTTCCTGCTGCACGATGCCCTTGTATTCGGTCACCAGCGCCTTCCAGTCCGCGGCGCTCATCTCGGTGTCGGCGAAATAGCCGTTTTCCTCCTTGGCGACTTCCAGTGCTTCCTCGAACAGGCCGTGATCGAGGCCCAGCACCACATCGGAATACATCTGGATGAAGCGGCGATAGCTGTCCCACGCGAAACGCTCGTCGGCCGAGGTAGCGGCTAGGCCTTCCACCGTTGCGTCATTGAGGCCGAGGTTCAGCACCGTGTCCATCATGCCCGGCATGGAAACCCGCGCGCCGGAGCGGACGGAGACCAGCAGCGGATCGGCGGCATCGCCGAAGCTCTTGCCCACCGCCCGTTCGATATGGGTCAGCGCGGCGGCCACATCGGCGCGCAGCTGGTCGGAGAAATCGGACCCTTCGCGCAGATAGCGCACGCATTCTTCGGTCGTGATCGTGAAGCCCGGGGGAACCGGCAGGCCGATTCCGGCCATCTCGGCCAGATTGGCGCCCTTGCCGCCAGTGATGGTCTTGTCCGTGGCGCGCGGATCGCTGTGCGACGCGCCGCCGCCGAAGGTGTAAACCGTTTTCGTCATGCCCCCAACCTGCAGCCTTGGAACACCTTGGAACAGGGTTCCTTGTTAAAAAATCTCAGCCCTCGATACGCGAGAAATCAGCCACTTTGTGCACCGCAGCACGGAAGCGATCAAGCAAATCCAGCCGGCTTGCACGCTTGTCCTGTTCCGGAACATTCACCGTCACCTCATCAAAGAAGCGGTCGATCGGAGCGCGCAGCCCGGCCAGTGCCGCCATGGCAGCCGCGAAGTCCTCCGCCTCTATCGCTGCGGCGGCGCGAGGCTCGGCTGCGTCCAGCGCCTCGATCAGCGCCTTCTCGGCCGGTTCGGGGGTGTAGGACAGCTCGCGTCCGCGGCGTTCCGTCATCTTGGCGTCGATCACCGCCTTGAGATCGGGATCGTCGACCAGCGCCAGCGGATCCTCCTCCCCGGTCTGCGCGATCTCACCCTCGGTGCCTTCCCATTCCTCCTTCTTGAGGATGTTGGCCGCGCGCTTGTACGCGGCGAGCAGATTGGCGCCCTCGGCGGTTTCGACGTAGCTTTGCAATGCGTTCACCCCTGCCAGCAGCCGGACGAGATCGTCCTCGCCGCCCAGGGAGAACACCGCATCGATCAGATCGTGCCGGACGCCCGCCTCGCGTTGCTGAACCTTGAGGCGGTCCACTATGAACAGCTTAGCCTCGTCCGCCCTATGCACCACATCATGCGCTGACAGATCACGGAGGCGTGCAAGCAATTCCTTTGCAGCAGTTGCACCGACGTTCACCTCTTCCAGATGAGCGAGTGCATCACGTACAGCAGGTGCATATTGGCCAGATCGAGCCATTTGCTTCCACAGATCGGCCGATTGAGTCGCCTCTCCTAGGGCAAAACTGCTCCGGGCTGCCCAGGCCAGTGCAGTCTCAACATACCCGATCACGCAATTCATCAGCGTGACAAGCACCGGAAGGCGGCTCTCATTCCCAAGCACTAGACTGCAGACAGCGATAGCCGAGCGACGAAGCCCAAACGGATCCTTTGAACCGGTCGGCGCTTGCTCGATAAGGAAAAACCCGGCGATTGTATCCAGCTTGTCGGCCAGGCTCACGGCCACCGTCACCGGCGCGGTGGGGACGTCATCTCCCTGTCCCACCGGTTTGTAGTGATCGCGGATCGCCTCGGCGACCTCCACGGGCAAGCCCTGCTCGCGGGCGTAATAGCCGCCCATAAGGCCCTGCAATTCGGGAAATTCGCCGACCATTTCGGTGACAAGGTCCGCCTTGCACAGACGCGCGGCCTGTTCGGCCATGTCCGCGAGTTCGACCACCCCCTCGTCATTCCCGCGAAGGCGGGAATCCAGATGGCCGGGCTGCTCGTCTCCGTTCTGGGCCCCCGCCTGCGCCGGGGTGACGACACCCTCTTCCACCAGCCAGCGCGCCAGCCTTGCCACGCGCTCCACCTTGTCGGCCACGGTGCCGAGCTTTTCGTGGAAGGTGATCCGTTCCAGCTTCTTCGCCTGCTCTTCCAGCGGCACCTTGCGGTCCACGTCCCAGAAGAAGCGCGCGTCGGAGAGGCGGGCGGCGAGCACCTTGCGGTTGCCATCAACGATGGCGGTGCCGCCGTCCCGCGCTTCGATATTGGCGGTGCAGACGAAGGCGTTGGCGAGCGTGCCCGCAGCGTCCTCGCAAACGAAATACTTCTGGTTCACCCGCGCGGTCAGCTGGATCACTTCGGGCGGAACTTGCAGGAACGCCTCGTCAAACCGACCGAGCAGCGGCACGGGCCATTCGGTGAGGCCGGCATTCTCCACCACCAGACCTTCATCCTCCACCAGCGTCAGGCCGGCTTCGGCCGCAGCGCGGGTGGCGCCTTCGCGGATGATTGCCTCGCGCTCGGCCTGATCGACGATCACATGGCAGGCGCGCAGCTTCTGGGCATAATCGTCGGCGCCGCCGATGGTGATCGCGCCGGGATGGTGGAAGCGATGGCCCACGGTGGCATAGCCGGACGGCACGCCGCCCACTTCGCACTCCACCAGTTCCTCACCCAGAATGGCGACGATGCCGGACAGCGGGCGCACCCAGCGCAGGCTCTCCGTCGAGAGCGAGGCGGCGCCCCAGCGCATACTCTTCGGCCAAGGGAAGGCGCGGATGATCGCCGGAATCGCTTCGGCCAGCACATCCTTCACCGCGCGGCCGGGCTTTTCCACCACAGCGAAATAGGTGTCCTTGCCCTTGAGATCGCGGATTTCGAGCTGGTCCTGCCTCAGGCCGGTCTTGCGCAGGAAGCCTTCCAGGGCCTGCGCCGGCGCGCCGATGGCGGGGCCCTTCGTCTCCTCGCGCACGGCCTCGGTCTGATCCGGCAGGTCACGGGCAATAAGGGCGAGGCGGCGGGGGGTGGACCAGACAGTGATGGCACCGGGAGCGAGGCCAGCGGCTTGCAGTTCCGCGCGGAACAGCTTTTCCAGATCGGCGCGGGCGCCCTTCTGCATGCGTGCGGGAATTTCCTCGCAGCGCAATTCGAGCAGGAAGTCGCTCATGCCGCCCACCCTTCGTACTCAGCGGCCCAGCGGTCTTTCTCCTTGGCCATGTAGGCCTCGCACGAACCGCGCGCGAGATCGCGGACCCGGCCCATGTAGCTGGCGCGTTCCTGCACGCTGATCACGCCGCGCGCCTGCAGCAGGTTGAACACATGGCTCGCCTCGATCGCCTGCTCATAGGCGGCGATCGGCACGCCGTTTTCCAGGCAGTTGCGGCATTCGGCCTCCGCCTTGGCGAAGAGATCGAACAGCGCGTCCGTGTCCGCCACTTCGAAGTTCCATTTCGACATCTGGCGCTCGTTTTCCAGGAACACGTCGCCATAGGTCACGCCGCGGCCGTTGAAATCGAGATCGTACACATTGTCGACGTTCTGGATGTACATGGCGAGCCGTTCGAGCCCGTAGGTGAGTTCGCCGGCGACCGGCTTGCAGTCAAAGCCACCCATTTGCTGGAAATAGGTGAACTGCGTCACTTCCATGCCGTCGCACCAGACTTCCCAGCCCAGGCCCCAGGCCCCCAGCGTGGGGCTTTCCCAGTCATCCTCCACGAAGCGGATATCGTGCTTCAGCGAATCGATGCCGATCACTTCCAGGCTGCGCAGGTAGAGTTCCTGCAGGTCCGGCGGGCTGGGCTTCAGGATGACCTGATATTGGTAATAATGCTGCAGGCGGTTGGGATTCTCGCCATAGCGGCCGTCCGTGGGGCGGCGGCAGGGTTGCACGAAGGCGGCGTTCCACGGCTCCGGCCCCAGCGCGCGCAGCGTGGTGGCGGTGTGGAAGGTGCCCGCGCCCATGCGCATGTCGTAAGGCTGCAGGATCAGGCAGCCCTGCGCGCTCCAATAATCATGGAGCGCCAGGATCATGTCCTGGAAGCTCTTCTGCGGCTCTCTCTGCGTCGCGCTGTTCATCGCGCCGGGGCAATGGCCGAAGGGCCAGGGAGCGTCAATGGCGCAACGCTCCCGATAAATTTGTCGCGGGTGTGGTGCGTTTCGCCGCAAGCCATTAAACCCCTGCCCAATTATCTGAAGGATCGCGCATGAAGCCGAAACGGCTGTTCCTCTCTTCGCTCGCCGCAATCGCCCTGGTCGCCACCAGCGGCTGCGTGAATGGGGCGAGCTTCGCCGCGGAAACGCCGCCCGAGGGGGCGGTGCCCGGCCCTGCGCTGTGGAAGGTGGCGGACGAGGATACGACGATCTATCTCTTCGGTACGGTGCATGCCCTCCCCAAGGATGTGAACTGGTTCGACGGTCGGATCGAGCGGGCCTTTCACGGTTCGCAGGAACTGGTGACCGAAATCGACCTCGATCAGGCTGCCGCCTCTTCGCAGGCGCTGGCCGCGGCCGGCATGCTTCCGCCCGGGCAGAACCTGCGCGAGTTGATGAGCGAGGAAAACCGCGTGCAGTTCGAAGAGGCGCTCGTCTCGCTCGGCCTTCCGGTGGAAGCGCTCGACCGCTTCGAGCCGTGGTTCGCCGCGATGACGCTCACCCTGCTGCCGCTGGTACAGGACGGCTATCAGACTGACAGCGGCGTGGAACTGGCGCTGGGCAAGAAGGCGGCCGGCAAGGAACGCGGCGCGCTGGAGACGATCCAGCAGCAGATCGATCTGTTCGACGGCCTCCCCATGGATGCACAGCTGACATTTCTCGACCAGACGGTGGAAGCCGTGCCGAATGCCAGCAAGTCGCTCGACGCCATGGTCGCCGAGTGGGCGAAGGGCGATGCGCAGGAACTGGCGAAGCTGCTCAATTCGGAACTCACCGATCCGGCGCTCTATGCGCGCCTGCTCACCCAGCGGAATGCCAATTGGGCGGGCTGGATCGAAAATCGGTTGGCAGAGCCCGGCACCGTGTTCGTCGCCGTGGGTGCGGGCCATCTGGCCGGCAAGGGCAGCGTGCAGGATCAGCTGCGACGCCACGGGCTCAAGGCGAAGCGCGTCTGGGAGTGATCCGCCTCCTCTTCGCTGGGCTGGCCGCGCTGTGGCTCTCCGGCTGCGGCACAGGCGGCGAAAAGGCGCGCGACTGGCCACCCCCACACCCGGCCCTCTGGGAGGTGACCTCGCCTGCAGGGGAGCGCGGCTGGCTGTTCGGCACCGTCCACGCCCTGCCCGCTGGCGTCGAATGGCGAACCCCGGCGCTGGATGCGCAGCTCGCCGAGGCCCGCACGCTGGTGGTAGAAATCGCCGACCTCGTTGATACCGGTGCCGCCAACGCGGCCTTTTCCGCGCGGTCCCCTAGCGCCGGGCTGCCGCCGCTGACACAGCGTGTGCCGGCGGCGGATCGCCCTGCCCTGCGCGCGCTGATGGAGCGAGCCGGCCTGTCGGAGGACGACGTGGCGGGGATGGAAAGCTGGGCCGCCGCCCTGGTCCTCGCCAATGCCGCGCGCGCGGCAGAGCCGGGCAACGGCGTGGATCGGGCGCTGCTCGCCACCGGAAAGCCGGTGCTGGGGCTCGAAAGCTTCGCCGACCAGTTCGACCGCTTCGATCGCCTGCCCCCCACCGCGCAGACGGATTTCCTCGTCGCCGTGTCCCGCGAGGCGGAAACGGAGGACGAGGACGGCGCGATTGTCGCCTGGCTCACCGGCGACCTGCCGACGCTGGAGAAGCAGGCGGAACAGGGCATCCTGTCCTTTCCCGAGCTTCGGCGCGCGTTACTGGTGGACCGCAACCGGAACTGGGCGCCGCGCATCGCCGCGCTGATCGATGGCGGCCGGCGTCCCTTCGTGGCAGTGGGCGCAGCGCATCTGCTGGGTGCAGACGGCCTGCCCGCCCTGCTGGAAGCAGCCGGCTATCGGGTGCAGCGTATCCAGTAAGGCTTGTTTTCTCGGCGCCTTCGCCCTAAGGGCGCCCTCTTCCGGCCATGGTCATCCCTGGAGGCGTGGCGGAACTAGTACATCAACGCATTCGAAAGGCACGAAGATGAGCGACGCTCTTACCCTGCCGGCCGAGCTGCGCGAACGGGCTGGCAAGGGAGCCTCCCGCACGTTGCGCCGCGAAGGTCGTGTTCCCGCCGTTATCTATGGCGGCAAGGAAGAACCCACCACGATCCACGTCGAGGAAAAGCTCCTCGTCAAGCAGCTTGGCACTGGCCATTTCATGAACTCGATCGTGATGATCGAGGTCGGCGGCAAGACGCTGCGCACGCTCCCCAAGGACGTGGCGCTCCACCCGGTGAGCGATCGCCCGCTCCATGTCGACTTCCTGCGCCTTTCCAAGGATGCGAAGATCGAAGTCGCAGTGCCCGTGGTCTTCGTCAACGAGGAAGCGAGCCCCGGCCTCAAGCGTGGCGGCGTGCTCAACATCGTGCGGCATGAGCTGGAACTGGTCTGCGAAGCGGACAAGATTCCGGGTGAGATCCAGATCGATGTCACCGGCCTCGAAGTCGGCGATTCGATCCATATCAGCCATGTGACCCTGCCGAGCGGCTCCGAAAGCGCAATCACCGATCGCGATTTCACCATCGCCACGGTGGTTGCCCCCTCTGCGCTGAAGCGTTCCGACGCCGAAGCCGCCGATGCGGAAGCCGCTGAAGAAGGCGAAGGCGAAGCCGAGGGCTGATCCCCTCGCCAGCTTGGCATTCAGGCGCCGGCCCGCTTTCAGCGCGGCCGGCGCTTTGCTTTTCCGGCCTCCACGCATAGGGAACCGCCATGCAGATATGGGCAGGTCTTGGTAATCCCGGTCCGCAATATGCGTTCCACCGGCACAATGTCGGCTTCATGGCGCTGGACGTCATCGCCGATATGCACGGCTTCGGCCCGGTGCAGAAGAAGTTCCAGGGGTGGGTCCAGGAAGGGCGCGTGGGCGGAGATAAGGTCCTGCTGCTGAAGCCCGCCACTTTCATGAACGAAAGCGGCCGCTCGGTTGCGGAGGCCCTGCGCTTCTACAAGCTCGGCCTCGATGCCCTCACCGTTTTTCATGACGAGCTCGATCTCGCGCCGTTCAAGGTCAAGGTGAAGCTCGGCGGCGGCACCGCGGGGCACAACGGCCTGCGCTCGATCGACCAGCATCTCGGCGCCGACTTCCGGCGGGTGCGCCTCGGCATCGGCCACCCCGGCCATCGTGACCGCGTGACCGGCTATGTCCTTGGCAATTTCGCCAAGGCGGAACAGGACGATCTCGTCGGCATGCTGGGTGCGATCGGGTCGGAGGCCGATTGGCTGGCAAAGGGTGAGGATGCCCGTTTCATGAGTGACGTGGCGCTGCGCCAGCAAGACTGACCCGTCCCTCCCGCGATCCGTTAATCCCCCTCGCGCGTCTTTCCCTGAATGGCACACCGCTCGCTCACTGCGTTGTAAGCCGCCCCGATCCCACCCCAAGGGGACGCTGGATCGTTACAAATCAGGGGATCAGCATGACTCGCAAGCTCGTTTTATCCGCCGTCGCGATAGCCGCCCTGGCAATCGCCGCTCCCGCGTCGGCCGGCGGATATCACTGGGGTGGTTCCACCTCCAGCTCCGGTGGCTGCCGCTTCTGTGGTGGCGGGTCTTCGGGTGGCCATCCCGGCTCCTCCAGCTCGGGCGGTTCGAGCACCTCCGGCGGCACTGCGGTGCCCGAGCCCGGCATGCTGGGCATGTTCGGCGCCGGCATCCTGGGCGTGGGCATCGCCCGGGCGCGCCGCCGCCGCAAAAGCTGAGGCACTGCACGACGCAGTTCCGCTCCACTGGCCTTTCGCTGCCGCCGCCGCTAAGGGCGGCGCAGCAAAAGGCTGGTAGGACCGAAATTCATGGGATTCCGCTGCGGGATCGTGGGTTTGCCCAATGTCGGCAAATCCACGCTGTTCAACGCACTCACCGAAACGCAGGCCGCCCAGGCGGCCAATTATCCCTTCTGCACGATCGAGCCGAATGTCGGCCAGGTCGCCGTGCCCGATCCGCGGCTGGAACAGCTCGCGAAGATTGCCGGCAGCGCGAAGGTAATCAACACCCAGCTGTCCTTCGTGGACATTGCCGGGCTGGTGAAGGGCGCCAGCAAGGGCGAAGGCCTCGGCAACCAGTTCCTCGGTAACATCCGCGAGGTGGATGCCATCGTGCATGTGCTGCGTTGCTTCGAGGATGACGATATCCAGCACGTGGCCAACAAGGTTGACCCGATCGCGGATGCCGAAGTTGTCGAGACGGAGCTGATGCTGGCCGACCTCGAAAGCCTGGAAAAGCGGGTGGAGAACGCCCGCCGGCGCGCCACGAGCGGCGACAAGGAAGCCAAGGCGCTGGTCAGTGTGCTGGGCCAGGCGCTGGAGCTGCTGCGCGACGGCAAGCCCGCCCGGCTGACGGAGCCGCAGGATGACGAGGAAGCGCAGCTGTTCGAGCAGGCACAGCTGCTGACGGCCAAGCCCGTGCTCTACGTCTGCAACGTGGCGGAAGAGGATGCGGCGAGCGGTAACGAGCTGAGCCGCAAGGTTTTCGAAAAGGCAGCGGCCGAAGGGGCGCAGGCCGTGGTGGTTTCCGCCGCGATCGAAGCCGAGCTGGTCGGGATGGAGCCGGAAGAGCGCGGCGAATATCTCGCTTCCCTGGGGCTGGAAGAAACCGGCCTCACCCGCGTGATCCGTGCCGGTTATGACCTGCTTGGCCTCAAGACCTTCTTCACCGTCGGGCCCAAGGAAGCGCGAGCGTGGACCTTCCGCGATGGCGCCAAGGCGCCTGAAGCGGCGGGCGAGATCCACACGGATTTCCAGAAGGGCTTCATCCGGGCTGAAACGACCGCATTCGAGGACTACGTTGCGCTCGGCGGGGAAAGCGGCGCTCGCGAGGCGGGCAAGCTGCGGCAGGAAGGCAAGGAGTATGTCGTCCGCGATGGCGACGTGATGCTGTTCAAGTTCAACGTCTGACGCGCAAATAACGCGCCGCACGATGGACAAAGAAAAAGGCGCGCGGGGAGCGATCCCCGCGCGCCTTTTCTTGACCTGTCGTGCAGGTGATCAGGCCTTACCGTCGACGTAGGCCATCCATGCGCGCGCCACGATCTGGCGGGGGCCGGTGACCTTGGCCAGCGCCTCGCGCGCACCGGCATAGTCACCCGCCTTGGCCTTGGCAATGCCGAGACGCGTGAGGGCGACCTGCTGATCCACCCCGCCCTTATCGATCGCCATCTGATACATGTCGGCCGCCTGCTGGTTCTCATCGAGCGAGAGCAGGACGTCGCCCGCACTGAGCGCCTTCGAACCCGTGGCGGCCCCCTGGGCTTCCTTGACGAGGCCGGGCGCTTCGGCGCGGTCCTGCGCCTTGCGCGTGTCCACCACGCGCTTCACGTCGGCGTAATATTCATCCGAAGCGCTCAGCGCACCGGCTGCCACGCCGGCGTCGAGCACCTTCTGCACCTCGTTCGACATGATTCGCGGATCGGCGGCTTCGATATAGCCGACGAATTCCTGCCGCTCGGTGAGCGAATTGGTTTCGCGCATCAGGCGGAACAGGTCGAGCTGAGCCTGCGGATCGAGCGAGTTGATCGCATTGACCACCTGCAGTGCGGCAACCCAGTTCTTTTGCGTGGGGTTGGATGACACCAGCAGGACCGAAAGATCGTTAGCTTCCTGGTTCATCTTGCCATTGTAGGCCATCTGCAGCGCGCGCAGCAGCCACTGATCGGGCACGGCCTGCCCCGCCGCCTTCCGCTCCTTCGCAAGTCCCTCGATAAAGGTCACGCCCTGTGCCGCCTGGCCCGACGCGAAATAGGTTTCCGCCAACAGCGGATCGAGGTTGTCGTTGGGGTCGACATAGCCCGCCTGCTTCGCGGCCATCAGCGCCGTGCGAGCGGCATCGTAATCCTTCGCGTCATAGGCGAGATTGCCGATGAAGAAGTTGAACTGGCCAACCTGCTCCGGCGTGGTCTGCCCGCTGTCGACCATCATTTGCAGGCCCTGGCGCTGCAGCGCCTTGTCGTTGAGCTTGTTGCCGAGCATGAGCGAGAGATTGCCGGCGAAGAAGCGATCCGCGTCGTTCTCCACCGCTGCAATCACACCGGGCAGCATCGACTTGGCGGAGGCATAGTCGCCGCCTTCCTCATTCACGATCTTGGCCACCGGCTGATAGGCTTCGGAGAACTTCTTGGAGTTCTTCGGCTTGCCGTCATCCTTGCTCTTCTTGTTCTGCGCCTGTGCGGGGGCATCCAGCGCGACGGTGCCGATCAGGCCCGCAGCGGCGAGGCACAGCGCCATCGCGAAGGTGGAGGAAACACCGCGCCGGCGAAGGCGCTTGGCAGGGGTGGACATCGGAAGCATCAATCGTCTCTCCTGTCGGGACTGAAGACCTATCCGTAGCGATAGGACCGTTTCGTGTCGTTGGCGCTACTGTCGCGAAATGCGCCAAATTGCAAACCGGTCCTAGAAAGCTCGGGCTGAATGGCTATTTAACCGTGGCAGGCCGCGCAGGCGCCCCCAAATGTGGATAAAGCGCCCCGCATCCCCGGCCCACCGGCCGTTCCGCTGGCCTCCGTGGCTCCTATCGCCTAGGCCTGCCGGGGATAAGCACCAACAACAAGAACGGGCAAAACGCTCTCGTGAACGATACCACAGACACAGTTGAACCCACCCACGGGCCCGGCGACTACGGCCGCATCGACATCGTCGATGAGATGAAGACGAGCTATCTCGATTACGCGATGAGCGTGATCGTCTCCCGCGCGCTGCCCGATGTGCGCGACGGGCTGAAGCCGGTGCATCGCCGGATCATGTGGGCCTGCCAGGAAGGCGGCTTCGTGCCCGGTCGCCCCTATCGCAAATCCGCCAAGATCACCGGCGACACGATGGGCAACTATCACCCGCACGGCAACCAGGCGATCTATGACGCGCTGGCGCGCATGGCGCAGCCGTGGTCGATGCGGGTGCCGCTGATCGACGGCCAGGGCAATTTCGGCTCCATGGACCCCGATCCGCCCGCAGCGGAACGCTATACCGAGGCACGGCTGGCGAAGCCCGCGATGGCGCTGCTGGAGGATATCGACAAGGACACGGTCGACTTCGTCGACAACTATGACGGTTCGCGGCAGGAGCCCGCCGTCCTCCCTGCGCGCTTCCCCAATTTGCTGGTCAACGGCGCAGGCGGCATCGCCGTGGGCATGGCGACGAATATTCCGCCGCACAATCTGGGCGAAGTGATCGACGGCTGCCTCGCCTTCATCGAAAACCCCGGCATCACTTCCGAAGAGCTGATGGAATATATTCCGGGGCCGGATTTCCCCACGGCCCCGATCATCCTCGGCAATGCCGGCAGCCGCGCGGCCTATACCACAGGGCGCGGGTCGATCCTAACCCGCTCCCGCCACGAGATCGAGGAGAAGCGCGGGGATCGCCAGTCGATCGTGCTCACCTCCATCCCTTATCAGGTCGGCAAGGCCGGGCTGGTGGAGAAGATCGCCGAAGCGGCGAAGGAAAAGCGGATCGAGGGCATCTCCGACATCCGCGACGAGTCCAATCGCCAGGGCGTCCGCGTGGTGATCGACCTCAAGCGCGATGCGACGGCAGAAGTCGTGCTGAACCAGATCTGGCGGCACACGCCGGCGCAATCGAGCTTCCCCGCCAACATGCTGGCGATCCGCGGTGGCCGGCCGGAAACGCTGGCGCTGCGCGACATCGTGCAGAGCTTCATCCAGTTCCGCGAAGAGGTCATCACCCGGCGGACCAAGTATGAGCTGTTGAAGGCCCGCGACCGGGCGCACATCCTGCTCGGCCTCGTCGTGGCCGTGTCGAACCTTGATGAGGTGGTGGCGATGATCCGCGGATCCGCCAACCCGGCCGATGCCCGTGCGAAGCTGATGGCGAAGGATTGGCCGACAGCCGAGATCGCGCCCTATCTCAGCCTCGTCGAAGCAGTGGAGGACGAGCAGACGGGGCCGGACGGCACCTATCGCCTCTCCGAAACCCAGGTCCGCGCCATTCTCGAACTGCGGCTGCACCGCCTCACCGCCCTCGGCCGCGACGAAATCGGCGACGAGCTCAAGGAGCTCGCGATCAAGATCGCCGAATATCTCGCCATCCTCGGCGATCGGCGGCGGCTGTACGAAGTGATGCGCGAAGAACTCGTGGAGATCCGCGACAATTTCGCGACGCCCCGCGTGTCCGAGATCGCCCCTGCCTGGGACGGGCTGGATGACGAGGATCTGATCGAGCGCGACGAGATGGTCGTGACCGTGACGCTGGACGGCTATATCAAGCGGACGCCGCTCTCCACCTTCCGCGCCCAGAACCGTGGCGGCAAGGGTCGCTCGGGCATGGCGACGAAGCAGGAAGATGCGGTGATGGCGATGTTCGTCACCAGCACGCATAATCCGGTGCTGTTCTTCTCCACCGCCGGCAAGGCCTATCGCCTCAAGGTGTGGAAGCTGCCCGAAGGCGGGCCTGCCACGCGCGGCCGGCCGATCGTCAACCTGCTGCCGGCGCTCGACCCTGGGGAAACCATCGCGGCCGTGCTGCCCTTGCCGGAAGACGAGGACAGCTGGGGCGCGCTCAGCGTCGTCTTCGCCACCGCCCGCGGGGGCGTCCGCCGCAACAGCATGGATGCCTTCGCCAACATCCCCAGCAACGGCAAGCTCGCGATGCGCTTCGAAGAGGGCAGCGACGACAAGCTGATCGGCGTTGCCCTGCTCGATCCGGGTGACGACGTGCTGCTCGCGAGCCGCGAGGGCAAGGCCATCCGCTTCGCCGCGGATGACATCCGCGAATTCACCAGTCGCACCTCCACCGGCGTGCGCGGCATGACGCTGAAAGGTGATGACGAGGTGGTTTCGCTGTCCATCCTGCACCGCGTGGGCACGCAGGCGGAAGAGCGAGAGCAATATCTGCGCTTCGCCCCGTGGAAGGCCGAAAAGGAAGGCGACCCCGAACTCTCGCCCGAACGCTTCGCCGAGCTGGCGGAGAAGGAGCAGTTCATCCTCACCGTCTGCGCCAATGGCTATGGCAAGCTGAGCTCCGCCTATGAATATCGGCGGATCGGGCGCGGCGGCCAGGGCATTACCAATATCGACAACATCGCCCGCAACGGCCCGGTGGTGGCCAGCTTCACGGCCACCCAGCTGGACCAGCTGATGCTGGTGACCAACCAGGCCAAGCTGATTCGCATCGGGCTCGACACGCTGCGGGTGATCGGCCGCAGCAGCGCCGGCGTGCGCCTCTTCAACGTCGGCAAGGACGAACATGTGGTGAGCGCGGTTCGCATCGACGAGAAGGAAGCGCCGGAAGATGCGGCGGAAGAAGCCGTGGTCGAAGAGATGATCGCTCGCGGAACGGAAGAGACCGCGCCCGAGAACCCGCCGACCCGCGACGACACGCTCGACGAGGATTGAGCGACAGGCTGACCGGGTGCGGAGTGGGCGTCTGCCTCCCCCCCGGTCAGTCCCGGCGGCTGACCAGCTTCAGGCGCGGGTTGCGCTTGTGCAGCGTCTGCGCCACGCCGATCACGATCAGTAGCTGGCCTAGGTAGTAGATCGGCCAGGACAGGATCTGCGGCACGGAACTGCCCTGCAGCGGACCGTAGCCGGCGAGGATCAGCAGGTCCGCAATCACGAATAGGATCGCCCCGGCGCCGACGCGGTAGCGCGGAAAACTGCTGGCCCAGGCGGCCGAGGCCATCCCGCCCATCGCCAGAGCGTAAAGCGCCGCCTCGCTGCGCGCCGCGTCCTCCACCGTCAGGAAATAGGCGATCAGGGAGGGCAGCACGAGCAATGCCACCACGGTCAATTTCTCGCGCGTTCCCAGCACCTCGCGCTTGTGGCGCAGATAGAGCATCAGGGCGACGAGGTGATAGCCGAAAAACACAATTGCCCCGGCTTCCACATAGATTTCCATCACCATGTCGCCGATCGCAGCGATCGCCATCATCACGGCGAGCAGCTTCGCATCCTGGCTGTCGTGCCGCAGCAGCGCGTAAAGCGCGAGCAACCCCACCGCCGTGCCCTTGAGCGGGATGAGATAGAGTTCCGGCCAAGGGCCAGCCCGCAGGTAATAGAAGGCCAGCGCCGCGGCGATGCTGGCGAGAAGGAAAGGCCGCTTCTGTGCAAGTGCGCGTTTGGGCATCGCCCATCCCTTGACCTGACACGGGCGCGGGAGCAAGCGCCTGCTGCATGGCTTATGACGTGCATATCATCGGCGGCGGTCTCGCAGGCAGCGAAGCCGCCTGGCAGCTGGCGCGGCGCGGCGCGAAGGTGCGGCTTTCGGAAATGCGCGGCGGCGGCGGCAATACCCCGGCCCACCAGACCGATGGGCTGGCGGAGCTCGTCTGCTCCAATAGCTTCCGCTCCGACGATGACGAGCGCAACGCGGTGGGCCTGCTGCATCACGAAATGCGCCGGCTGGATTCGCTGATTATGCGTGCCGGAGAAGTGGCGCGTGTGCCCGCCGGTTCTGCAATGGCCGTGGACCGGGACCTGTTTTCCGCCGAAGTGCAGAAGGCGCTGGAGGACCATCCCAACATCGAGATCGTGCGGGAACGTGTGGAGTCTCTTCCGGATCACGGGCTGACGATCGTCGCCACCGGGCCGCTGACCGCGCCCGCGCTTGCGGAGAGCATCGGCCGCGCCACCGGCGCCGAGAGTCTCGCCTTCTTCGATGCCATCGCGCCCATCGTGCACCACGAGAGCATCGATATGGACACATGCTGGATGCAGAGCCGGTGGAACAAGGGAGACGGCAAGGACTACATCAACTGCCCGATGGACAAGGAGCAGTACCTCGCCTTCCATCAAGGCCTGATCGAGGGCGAGAAGACCGAGTTCAAGCAGTGGGAAGCCGACACGCCCTATTTCGAAGGCTGCATGCCGATTGAGGTGATGGCGGCCCGCGGCGTGGACACCTTGCGCTACGGGCCGATGAAGCCGGTGGGCCTGGATGATCCGCGCACCGGCCGCTGGCCCTACGCCGTGGTGCAACTGCGGCAGGACAACAAGCTGGGTACGCTGTGGAACATGGTCGGCTTCCAAACGAAGCTGAAATATGCCGAGCAGGTGCGTCTCTTCCGCACGATCCCGGGCCTTGAGAAGGCGGAGTTCGCGCGGCTTGGCGGGCTGCACCGCAACACCTTCCTCAATTCACCGGTCCTGCTGGACCGGCAACTGCGGCTGAAGGGGGCGGAGCATATCCGCTTTGCCGGGCAGATCACTGGATGCGAAGGCTATGTGGAAAGCAGCTCGGTGGGGCTGCTCGCCGGTCTGATGGCGGCGGCGGAACTGGGCGGGCGAAGCTGGTCCTCCCCTCCCCGCACTTCGGCCATGGGCGCGCTGCTGAGCCATATCACCGGGGATGCCGAGGCGGAGAGCTATCAGCCGATGAACATCAATTTCGGCCTCTTCCCCCCGCTGCACGATGTGAAGAAAAAGCAGCGCAAGGAAGCCTATACCGAACGGGGCAAAGCCGATTTCGGCGCCTGGCTCAGCGAAATGGAAGCTGTTCCGGCGTAGAAAACCGCCGGAGCTAGCAGCTACAACTGGCCGTTCCGTTGGTGGACTTCGGCTTCGTCGTTGCGAACTCGGCCGCGCTCAGTTCCCGGTCCCCATTGCTGTCGGCTTGCTCGAACCGGTCGGCCGTGGCCACGGCCCATTCCTCGAAGGTCAGCAAATTGTTGCCATCCCGATCCAGCTTCCGAAAGGCGGCCGTGCGGGTGGCGAGCATCTCGTCCCGCGTGATCCTGAGATCGCGATTGCGGTCATAGCGGAAGAAGCGGCGCTGTTCGCGGGTGAGCTCGTCCGCTTCCGGGGGCTCGGGCCCGGTGAGGCCGGCAATGTCGGCGCTGGGCAGACCTGTGGGAGCAGCGATGTCCAGGCCCGGATCGGGCGGCGGAGCGCCCCGCTCCACGGCTGCGCGGCCTTGCAGCCAGAACAGCCCCACGCCCACCAGCACCAACGCGATAAATCCGCCCAGTACGATCCGATTCACGCGATCCCCTCTCCCGCTAGCGCCCGGTAAATCCTATCCGCAGTGCAATCGCCAAGCTACGCGGACCATGCAACAATGGCGCGCCGCTCCGTTGCAGCGCCAGCGTACCGAGCCCGGCCAGCACCGCCAGCGGCCGAAGGCTCGCGGACAGGCGCGGCGCGGCGGGCCGGCTGCGGCCATAGTCCACCACCAGAGCCCGCTCCTCGCCATCGGTGAGGTTGGCCGCAAGATCCGCCAGCGCCCAGTTCTCCGCCGCCTCGCGCACATCCGCCTCTGCCTCCACCCCAAGCTGGCGAGCGAGGCACACAAAGGCTTCTCCCCGGCCACCGACAAACTCGGCGATTGCCGAAGCGCCGAGATCGTCCGCCAGCAATGCCTCCCATCCATCGGCAAGCGCGGCCAGCCCGGCTGGTTCGCGCCATCCGGCCAGGCGATCGAGCACCGGATCCCCGCCGGGCCATTCCCGCGCCGGCCTGCGCAGCATGTCGCGCCACCATGCGAGGCGCATCTGCACCAGCAGCGGCTCGCCCCGGTTGCGGATAATGCCGCCCATCCGCGCGTCGAGCGAAAGAAGTGCGAGATGTGCCGGCCGCGATCGCGACGAGGCATAGGACAGGGCAAGCCGTTGCGGCGGGGGCAGAGCTTCAGTCAGCTCGGCCGTCATAAGCACTCCTTACAGCGCGACTCCGGGAAATTGCGCGAGTTAGCCATCAATTAACTGCGACCGCTTAACAGGACGATCCGAGAATAGAACCAAGGATCGTTTCGATGGCGAACTTGCAGGGCTTGCAAGCAGGCGTGCTCAGGAAGTTGCGCGATGATCGTTCCGGCAATGTGCTGGCGATCGTCGCCGCTTCCGTATTGCCGATGCTGGCGCTGATCGGCGGCGGCGTGGACATCAGCCGGGCCTATATGGCCAAGACTCAGTTGCAGGCCGCTTGTGACGCGGGCGTGCTCGCCGGCCGCCGCGCCATGGCCAAGACGGGCGTCTATACCACGGCGGAGCGCAACAAGGCGCAGGCGATGTTCGATTTCAACCTCGATGCCGCGACGATCGAGGCGCAGGATCCCACCTTCGACACGGACGACAATGACGAAGGGCAGGTGACCGGCACAGCCAGCCTCACCATGCCCACCGCGGTGATGTATTTCTTCGGCGTCGAAAGCATCCCGCTTTCAGCCGAATGCATGGCGGAACTGCAACTGGCGAATGTCGACGTGATGTTCGTTCTGGACACCACCGGCTCGATGTCCGGGACGCGAATCCAGGGGCTCCGCGATGCCGTGCGCGACTTCCACGCAACGATCGCCGAAGCGGTGATCGATGACGACACGCGCGTCCGCTACGGCTTCGTGCCCTATTCGACCACCGTCAACGCCCACGAACTCGTGGCGGATGGCGACATTCCCATGTCGCATTTCCGTAGCTCCGCCCCCTATCAGACGCGCCTTGCAGTGTTCGACGACAAGCGCCCGCTGAAGACGGGCAGTGAGACGACAACGAACACGTATCGCGACAACAATTACCCCAACAGCACGTCGTGCAATGATAAATCCTCCCAGACGACCACGACTGGGACTGCGCCGGACGATGTGACTACCGTTGCCAAGAGCTGGGCGTGGACGAGCGGCAGCAATGCCTATTGCAAACGCACCGAAAAGACGACGGTGACCCACTACCGCGACGTCTATTACTACAGCGGCTGGAAGTACAAGCAGGCGAACATCGATGTGTCCGCCTTCAAGACCTTCTCCAGCACGCCTTATGCGACCAGCTTCGACCCGAGCAAATCCTATTTAGATAGCCCCGGCGAATACACGCTCGAGCAGCTGCCGAACATGTCCATCCCGAGCATGGGCACCAGCAATGCGACGTGGAACGGCTGCATCGTCGAACGTGACACCGTGCGGACGGACGATTTCGATCCGGTCCCGGACGGCGCCTATGATCTCGATCTCAACTACATCCCCGACAGCGACGAAACCCGCTGGCGGCCGATTTGGAACGGAATATCCTATTACCGCACCGCCGGGGTGAACGAATCAACGTCCGGTAGCCATTCCGGTGATTATTGCCCCGCCCCGATGAAGAAGTTCACCGACATCGAGCTGGACGGCACCACCAACGTCCCGACCTGGCTGGACAGCTATCTCAACAATCTGGTCGCCACCGGCAATACGTACCACGACATCGGCATGATCTGGGGTGGACGCCTCGCCAGCCCGCGCGGGATCATGGAAGCCAATGTGAACGAGGGTGACGAGGAAAATGTCAGCCGCCACCTGATCTTCATGACCGACGGCGCGCTTGAGCCGAATCGCACCACGTTCACTGCCTATGGCGTCGAGCAGAGCGACAACCGCGTGGGGCCTGTAAACGCGAGCAACAGCGCGCTGGCGACCCTTCACAGCAAGCGCTTCCGCGCCGTTTGCGACGAGGTGAAGGCCGAAGGCTACACCGTCTACATGATCGCCTTCGGCACGAGCGTGACGAGCGACATGAAATACTGCGCCAGCAACGGCCGCTATTACACGTCCAAGAACACCACCGATCTGCGCAACACGTTCAAATACATCGCTTCGCAGGTGGCCGACCTGAGGCTGGGCAAATGATCCGCCGTCTGCGCCATCTGCGCGCTGACCAGCAGGGCACCACGCTGGTGGAGTTCGCCTTCGTGGCGCCGGTGTTCCTGCTGATGCTGATGGGCATCTTCGACCTCGGCCACGGGATCTATATCCGCGCGGTGCTGGACGGCGCCTTGCAGCAGGCCGGGCGCAATTCGGGCCTCGAAAGCGGGCCCGAGAACCTCGCCAAGATCGACCAATATGTCAGCGATCAGGTGCTGGCCTTGGTGCCGGGCGGAGAGATGGAGTTCGACCGCAAGAACTACTGGGAGTTCGGCGATGTGGGCGAAGCAGAAGACTTCATCGATGCCAATGACAACGGCGTCTATGACGATGACGAGTGCTTCTACGACGCCAACGATAACGACCTGTGGGACGATCGCGGCAAGGCGGGCCAGGGCTCCGCAAAGGATGTCGTGCTCTACACCGCGACGGTGAATTACGATCATCTGTTCCCGCTCTGGCGCTTTCTGGGCGGCACACAGGACACCAGCATCACGGCATCCACCACGCTGCGCAACCAGCCCTTCGGATCGCAGCCGGGCCGCAAGGTGGAGTATATGTGCCCATGACCGGGTTGATCGCCCCGCTGCGCAATGCCCTCCACCGCCTGCGGCGCGACGAGAGCGGGTTGGCGCTGATCGAATTCGCCTACAGCCTGCCCATCCTTATGGTGCTGGGCCTCGGCGGCATCGAACTGGCCAATTATGCCATCACGCATATGCGGGTGAGCCAGCTTGCGATCTCGCTCGCCGACAACAGCTCCCGCTTCAAGGAAGAGCTCGTGGGCAGCAACCCGATCATCCGCGAATATGACGTGGAGCAAGCCTTCATGGGGGCGGAGAAGCAGGCCAGTGGCCTGGATTTCGCCGAGCATGGCCGAATGATCCTTTCCAGCCTGGAGAGGAACAGCTCCGGAGGGCAGTGGATCCACTGGCAGCGCTGCGCGGGCGAAGCGCCCTATTCCTCCACCTATGGCGAGGAGGATGACGGAAAATACGGCACCGGCATGACCGGCATGGGGCCGCCCGATCGGCGAGTGGCCGCCGAGCAGGATTATGCGATCATGTTCGTGGAAGTCTTCTACGACTATCAGCCGATCGCCTTTGGCGAACTGTTGCCGTCCGGCCCGATCCACAAGATCGCCGCCATGTATGTGCGCGACGACCGCGACCTGTCGAAAATCTACGCCTCTCCTGGCGTCACCCCGGCGACCTGCGACTAACGAAAAGGGCGCCGCCTGCCGACAGCGCCCCTTCAACTTTGTTCGTCCCCGCGATCAGTCGCGGTAGCAGACCCGCTTGGCCGCAGCGACGACCTTCGGCGTATCGATCAGAGCCATCGCCTCGAGATTGGCCGCATAAGGCAGCGGCACGTCCTCGTTGCAGACGCGCAGCACTGGCGCATCCAGCAGATCGAAGCCATCCTCCATGCAGATGGAGATGATCTCCGACGCGATCGAGCAGGTGGGCCAGCCTTCTTCCGCCACGATCAGGCGATTGGTCTTGGCAAGGCTTTCCAGCACCGTCTCACGATCGAGCGGACGGAGCGTGCGAAGGTCGATCACCTCGGCATCGATCCCCTCATCGGCCAGCTTCTCTGCGGCTTCCAGCGCAAGCCCGACACCGATGGAGTAGGAGACGATGGTCACGTCGCTGCCCTCGCGCACGATCCGCGCCTTGCCGATCGGCAGCACGTGATCGTCCAACTGGGCGACTTCGAAGCTGCGGCCGTAGACCAGCTCGTTCTCGAGGAACACCACCGGATCCTCGCTGCGGATGGCGGCCTTGAGCAAACCCTTGGCATCGGACGCGTCGTAGGGTGCAATCACCACCAGGCCCGGCACACTGGCGTACCACGGCCCGTAGTTCTGGCTGTGCTGGGCCGCCACGCGACTGGCGGCGCCATTGGGTCCGCGGAACACCACCGGGCAGCGCATCTGCCCGCCGGACATGTAGTTCGTCTTCGCCGCCGAGTTCACGATGTGATCTATCGCCTGCATGGCGAAGTTGAACGTCATGAACTCCACGATCGGCCGCAGACCGCCCATGGCGGCACCCGTGCCGATACCGGCGAAGCCATATTCGGTGATCGGTGTGTCGATCACGCGCTTCTCGCCGAATTCCTCGAGCAGTCCCTGGGTAACCTTGTACGCGCCCTGATATTCGGCGACTTCCTCGCCCATCACGAACACGCGCTCATCCCGGCGCATCTCCTCCGCCATGGCATCGCGCAGCGCTTCACGCACCGTCAGCTTCACCATATTGGTTCCGGCAGGAATCTCCGGATCGGCCTTCTTGGGGCCGGGCTTCGGCTTCATCAATTCCGCCGTGCTGGCTTCCGCGGTCGCGCCCTTAGGCTCCGCACTCTCGGTCGGTGCGGGCGAGGCTTCGGCGGGCGCTTCCACGGAAGACACATCCTCACCCTCGGCCGCAAGCACGGCAATCACCGTTCCGACGGCAACATTCTCGGTGCCTTCGGGAACGAGGATCTTGCCCACCGTGCCTTCGTCGATGGATTCGAATTCCATCGTCGCCTTGTCGGTCTCGATTTCGGCCAACACGTCGCCAGCGGTGACGGTATCGCCTTCCTTCACCAGCCACTTGGCCAGCGTGCCCTCCTCCATGGTCGGGGAAAGGGCGGGCATCTTCAGCTCGATCGCCATCAGTAGCTCTCCACCAGCACATCGGTGTAGAGCTCGGACGGCTCCGGCTCCGGCGAATTTTCGGCGAACTCGGCCGCCTCGTTGACGGTCGCGCGGATCGTCTTGTCGATGTCCTTCAAAGTGTCCTCATCCACGCCGGCCTTGGCCAGGTCGGCCTTGAGCCCTTCAATCGGATCGCGCTTCTCGCGCACCCCCTGCACTTCCTCGCGCGTCCGGTATTTCGCCGGATCGGACATGGAATGACCGCGATAGCGATAGGTGTTCAGTTCGAGCAGCACCGGGCCGCCGCCCTCGCGCACATGCTCGATGGCGATGTTCGCCGCCTGGCGCACTTCCAGCACGTCCATGCCGTTGACCGCGATGCCCGGGATGCGGAACGCCGTGCCCCGACGGTAGAACTCCGTCTCGGCAGAGCTGCGCTTGACCGAGGTGCCCATGGCATACTGATTGTTTTCCACCACGAACACGATCGGCAGGTTCCACAAAGACGCCATGTTGAACGTCTCGTAGACCTGGCCCTGGTTCGCCGCGCCATCGCCGAAATAGGCCAGGCACACGCCGCCATCCTCATTATACTTGTGCGCAAAAGCCAGCCCCGCGCCGAGCGGCACCTGCGCGCCCACGATGCCATGGCCACCGTAAAATGCATGTTCGGTGCTGAACATATGCATCGAACCACCCTTGCCGTGGCTGATGCCTGCTTCGCGCCCAGTCAGTTCCGCCATGATCACTTTCGGATCGATACCATAGGCCAGCATGTGCCCGTGATCGCGATAGCCGGTGATCACGCTGTCCTTGCCGCCTTCCAGCGCGGACTGCAGCCCCACGGCGACCGCTTCCTGACCGATGTAGAGATGGCAGAAGCCGCCGATATAACCGAGGCCATAGAGCTGGCCCGCCTTCTCTTCGAAGCGGCGGATGAGCAGCATCGTCTTGTAGAAGTCGAGCATCTCATCCTTGCTCGCACCATAGCGCTTATCCTTCGCGAAGGATTCCTGCAGGCTGCGAAGCTCGAAATTGTCGCCAGCATCGGCTGCGGCGGCAGGTTTCTTGACGGCCGGCGACCGCTTGGGTTTGCCGGAATCGGGAGTGGCGGCTCGTGCCAAGGCGTCTTCCCCTAATGGCGCCACGCGGGCGCAGGTTTCGGCCCGCCTATAAGCGGATGAGAGCGCGCCATGCAACGCCCGCGATGAAGCCTTTTCTTGTTGCGATGCAGCATCATCGCCCGCGCGGGCTCAGTTCTGCGGCTTGAGTTCGATGATATATTCGTCAGGGTGAGCGACGTTGAGATTGCGCCGGGTCAGCTCCGTCGCGAGGTCGGGATCCACATTATGTGGATCCAGCAGCGCGACCCGGTTTGATAGCTCCGCCCGCTGCTGCTTCAGCCTCTCGATCCGCACCTGCCGCTTTTCCAGAAGCGAGATGTTCTCCCCCCAGGAGAGCACGCCATAGGGCCCAGCAAGTGCCAGCCCGCCAAGCAGCAGCAGATAGCCCAGCGCGCCGAACTGGCTGAGCCGTTCACGAAGACTTTCGCGCTTGGAGGTGACCAGATTCATGGTCTGCTGAAATGAGCATAACCGCGCTGGTTTATCAAGCAATCTTGCGGGATTGCGGCGGATTGCCGCGAGGTCGCCCGGCAGGCCGGTTGCAGCCGCGACGGAGATTGGTTACGATTGAAACCATGGCAGATCTGTTCGACAATCCGCTGGGGCTGGACGGCTTCGAATTCCTCGAGTTTTCCGCGCCTGAGAAGGGCATACTGGAGCCGGCCTTCGAGCGCATGGGCTTCTCATTGGTCGCTCGCCATCGGAGCAAGGATGTTCAGCTTTGGCGGCAGGGGCATATCAACCTGATCGCCAATTACGAGCCGAAGAGCCCCGCCGCCTATTTCGCGGCCGAACACGGGCCTTCCGCCTGCGGCATGGGCTTTCGGGTGCGTGACGCCGCCAAGGCCTTCCGGCTGGCGATCGAACGCGGAGCCGAACCCGTCGATGTGCCGACCGGGGTCATGGAACTCAACATCCCCGCGATCCGCGGCATCGGGCATTCACTGATCTATCTGATCGACCGCTATGGCGACGATCTCAGCATCTACGACATCGACTTCGTTTACGAGGAAGGCGTGGAACGCTTCCCGCCGGGTGCCGGGTTCCAGACGATCGATCACCTCACCCACAATGTCTATGCCGGGCGCACGGCGCATTGGGAATCCTTCTACTCGCGCATCTTCGGCTTCCGCGAGTTCCGCCAGTTCGATGTCACCGGCGAATATTCCGGGCTCAACACCAAGGTGATGATGGCGCCCGATGGCCAGATTCGCATTCCGCTCAACGAAGAAGGTGGCGCAGACGGCAAAGGCCAGATCGCAGAATATCTGCGCGCCTATAATGGCGAAGGCATCCAGCACATCGCGCTGGGCAGCGGCAACCTTTATGCCTCGCTCGACAGCCTCGCCCAGAAGGGCCTGGCGTTCGCCCCGCCCCCACCCGATACTTATTACGAGATGCTGGATGATCGGCTACCCAGCCATGGGGAGCCGGTGGAGGAGCTGAAGAAGCGGTCCATCCTGGTCGATGGCACCACTGAGGGCGGCGAGCCGCGCCTGCTGATGCAGATTTTCAGCCAGCTGATGGTCGGCCCGGTGTTCTTCGAATTCATCCAGCGCAAGGGCGACGAGGGCTTCGGCGAAGGCAATATCTCGGCGCTGTTCAAATCCATGGAGGAAGATCAGCTTCGGCGCGGAGTGCTGCAACGGAAGGATTCCGAAGCCGGCAGCGAAGGCTGAGTTTTCGCGCTCCTGCGTGCAAGGCACTTGCACGCGGGCAGGCCACGCGCCACTAAGCGGGCTGGTCGAGAGGAGTTTATCGTTCCATGACAGCGCATCGCGCTACCGCGCTGCTGGTGGGGGCTACCGCCGCCCTTACGCTGGCTTCCGCTCCCGCTTCTGCGCAGGTGAGCGACGACATCGTGATCAACATCCTGCGCGAATGCGCCAAGATCGACGATCCCGGCGCGCGCCTCGCCTGTTACGACAACAATATAAGGTCGGCCGGCGCCGCTCCGCGCCGCACCGTTCCTGGCGCTGCGCCAGCCCCGGCCGGCTCTGCCACCGCTCCGGTGGGCAGCGGTACCTCCGGCTTCGGCAGCGAGGATGTACGGGCCAGCAGTCCCGAGCGCTTCGCTCGACCGGAAGGCGAGGCAGAGCGGATCAGCGCGCGCGTCACCTCCGTCCGCGAGCGGGAGCCCGGCGTTTACCTCGTCGGCATGGAAGATGGCGCGCAGTGGCTGTTCAGCGAAAGCGTGGATCGTTTCTATCAGCCGCCGCGCAAGGGCGACACGGTGGAAATCCGCCGGGCGGCGCTGGGCAGCTATCTAATGCAGATCGGCAAGCAGGCGGCGGTGCGGGTCGAACGGGTCAAGTAGGCGCCCGCCCCAGCGCGAGCTCAGTTCTCCAGTTCCGCAAAGGCGCGCTCCCGCTCCAGCTGGGCGGCAGCGTTGCGGCGAATTTTGTCGAACGTCCGCATGAAGCGACTACGCTGCTCCGCATCCAGCGGAGCAAGCAGGAAAGCGCTGCGCTCCCGCCCCGCCTCGTCAATCATATGCCATAGACGCGAGCCTTCCTGGCTCGGGAAGAAACGGCCGTGGCGACGGCCGGGGCGGCCCTCTCGCTCCACCAGACCGCGCTCGACCAGATTGGTGATCGTGCGCCCGGCCTGGCTGTGATCCCGCTCCAGCGCCTGCACCAGCGGCGTCCATCCGATCGGCGGATGCTTGCCCACCTCATAGAGGACGAAAGCCTCGAAGTTGGAAAGGCCGGTGAGACGGCGGAATGCCAGTGCGCCACTGCGGCTTGAATAAGCGCTGAGGGTCATCAACACCGAGATGATCCGCCCCCGCTCGATCACCACGCGGTCAACGCGCCGGTGATCCACGGGTTCAGCGGTCTTGCCATTCTTGCCGGCAGTCTGCGCCAGATCGCGCTCCTGCTCGTACAGCGTGACCGCGCGCTCCAGCAGGATTTCGATCATGTCGACGAAATCCTCGAGCTCTTCCTCCCCGATGTCGAAGGTGAGTTCGCGATGCCGCAGTTCGGCGAGCCGGATCAGGCGTTGGCTGAGCCTTTTCCCCTCGTCGGTCAGGCGCAAGGGCGCGCGGATCTGCTCGCGCTCTATCGCCCCCATTTCCAGCAGGCGCTTCACCGCACGGCTCACCTGCGCCTTGTCTACCCCCACTCCGGCCGAAACATCGGCAGGCACCAGCGGCCCCTGGCTTGCCAGCAGGAACAGGATCCTGCGGTCCAGTTCCGCCAGATCGAACTCGCGGGCATAGGCAAGGTCGGCGCTTTCGCGCGTCTTCCTCAGCACCTGCCACAACTCGCCCTGGATCACATGCGGCTGCTCCCGCTCCGGAATAACCGCCGCTTGCCGTCTCGCCAGTTCGCCCTCGATCCCTGCAAGGACGATTTGCAGCCGGGCGGAGAACTCATTCAAATCAATAGGCCGGGATTGCGCCAGTTCACGGGAACCGAGAGCGAAGGCTTCCACGATCTCCAGTGCATCACGCGCAAGTGGACCGAGATCGGGTGAAATGACGCCATGCGTGTCCTCGCCTTCGCGGGAGCCCCGCGCGCCCTGGATAATTTCGCGAGCGTGATCACGCAGGGCGTCTCGCCACCGGGCGGCAGCCTCCGGATTCTCCTGGGGCGCCGGTGCATCGTCCGTGCGCTCGCCTGCCTTCTGCCTGTTCATCGGTGCGCTTTGCCCGTCCCCAAGCGGTCATCCCTCGAACCCGTCACTAGCCCCTATTGCAACGGTTGAACAGGGTGCAGCCGCCTAGGGCATTTCTCGACGTCGGAACAGGACTCTTGAAACGAATACCCACTCCACCGGGCCAAATCCGCGGCCCAAATGCGCCATAAGGGCAGCCTCGCCGCCGTCCGAAAAAAGGACGGTCAAAGCGATGCAGACTTGCAACACTCGGGGCCATTGCATGTAGAGAAAGAAATTATTATGCTTTGTTTTCCGTGTATTGTATTCGAAACCACGCGCTGCCTCGAACCGGCGCAAGCGATAGTTGGCCCGGCAAATCGTCCGCCGGGCATGCAAAATTGCACCTTTCGGCCTCCATCGCTCCCTCGCCGCTGGACAGTGTCGGACAAGCGCAATATGAGATCACCGGAGAGCGGTAACTGCCGATTCAATCAAGGCTGGCCGTAGGGAGGGGTGACTATGGGATATCCGCGTGTAAACGCGCTTGCGTCTTCGGCAGAGCCGAACAGCGCACGCAATCTCACCCTCTGCAATTCCGCCGCAATCCATCCGGCTCGCCCGGGTTCTCGTGTGTGAGAGCCCGGCTCATGCGCGTGCGCGGACGGTGACTGGCTGAACGCCTAAGCGGCCCCGCGGCCGCTCTATTATTCTTTTGTGAAGGGAGCACAAAGTGAAGAGATTGCATAACATGGGGCTTCATAAGGCCCTCCTGCTGGCGGGTTGCGCCGGCACGTTCGCCTTTTCGGCGCCAGCAGTCGCGCAGGATAGCGCTGGCGAAGGCGCTCAGCAGAACACCATCGTCGTCACCGGCTCGCGCATCCAGCGGGCCGATTTCGAGAACAACAGCCCGACGGTGACTGTTGACGAAGCTCTTCTGGAGCAATCGTCGACCGCGGCCATCGAAGTCAACCTGAACAAGCTGCCGCAGTTCACGCCGGCGCAGACCCCGCAGGCGGGCGCCGACATTCAGCCGACGGCGACCAATACGCCGGGCGCGGCCACAGTGTCGCTGCGTGGCATCGGCTCCAACCGCAATCTCGTGCTGATCGACGGTCGTCGGGGCACGCCCGCGAATGCTCAGGGCGTGATCGACATCACGTCGATCCCTAGCGCGGCGATCGAGCGCGTGGAGATCATCTCCGGCGGCGCTTCGTCCACCTACGGCGCGGACGCTGTGGCCGGCGTCACCAACTTCATCCTGAAGAAGAACTTCCAGGGCCTCGAGCTCGACGGTCAGGTCGGCATCACCCAGGAAGGTGACGGCTTCGAATATCAGCTGTCCGGTATCATGGGCACCGATTTCGACGATGGTCGCGGCAACATCAGCCTCGCCATGTCGATGAACACTCGCGAAGCGAATATCCGCAGCGATCGTAAGTGGTATCGTGACCTCTACGCCGATCCCAGCACTGGTCTGAATGCCAGCGGCGGCGCACAGTTCTTCATCGACAATCCCGGCATCCTGCTTGACGGCACGAGAGGGAACTACGCCTCCGGTCTCACAACCTTATTCCCGCAAGGGCGCTTCAGCCCGAACGTGCAGGGAACCACTGTCTACCTGGACAGCAACGGCAACCCGTTCGTGAATGGCTCCTTCTTTGATACTTCGGGTATCTACGGCGCTCCCTTCACGCGTTACGTGAACTATTACGGGAACACCGATCCGGTTGACGGCTATAATACGAAAATCACCGACACCGGCACGCTGGTCCAGAACAACACGGAACTGTTCCTTGTCCTGCCGCTGACACGCTACAACTTCCTTGCGCGCGGCAATTACGAGATCAACGACTGGATCGGCGTATTTGGCCAAGCCATGTTCAGCCATGTCGAGACGTTCACCCGCAACGAGCCGGGTCCGATCACGGGTGGCTGGGGCGTGAGCGTCGATCCGACGGGGCTGGATCAGGATCAGCTTCCCGCCGCGATGTGGGATCTCCTCAACAGCCGGGCCGACCCCAGCGCACCGTTCGCTATCACGACGTTGCTACCTGATAACCGTGAGACATCCACCGACGTCATGACCTACAACCTGGTCGCGGGCCTGGAAGGCAGCATACCGGGGACAGATTGGACCTGGGACGCGTCGGTCAACCACGGCGTTTCGTCGGTCAACGCGATTCAGACGGGTATCTACTCGCTTGAGCGTTTGCGGGCAGTTGTCCAGGCGCCGAACTTCGGCCGAGGGGCCACCTTCACCGGTAATGCGGCCGGTGGCGGCTTCGGCGCTTCCACTGCAACCTGCACCAGCGGCCTCAACTTCTTCGTTCCGCCCGAGGGCGGCTTCTCGGAGGATTGCCTTGAAGCCATCCGCGCGGACCTGAAGAACCGCACCTACACGCGCCAGACCATCGTTGAAGCCAACATGCAGGGCGCCTTGGCGAAGCTGCCGGCCGGCGATCTGCGGGCTGCGATCGGCGCGACCTATCGTGAACTCGATTTCGAGTTCACCAATGACACGCTGACCACTCAGGGGCGCTCGTTCAACGATCAGGCGCTGGGCATCTATCCGAGCGGCAACTCCGAAGGTTTCTTCGACGTGAAGGAAATCTACGGCGAGTTGCTCGTGCCGGTCCTCGCCGACATTCCCGGCATCCAGCAGTTCAACCTTGAACTCGGCGGCCGTATCTCCGACTACAGCACCACGGGTACCAGCTACACTTACAAAGCACTCGGTGACTGGGAAGTGACCGATTGGCTGCGCTTCCGCGGCGGCTACAACCGCGCGGAGCGTGCTCCGAACCTGGCCGAACTCTACCTGGCACGCCAGCAGACCTTCGGCACCAACACCGTGGGCGATCTATGCTCGCGCGCCAATCCTGGGCCCTACTCGGCCAACCCGGCAAATGCCAATGGCGATGCGGTTTATCAGACCTGCCTCGCGATGATGCCCAACCAACAGGCATCGGACGCCTATTATAACGGCGGCCCGGGCGTAACCGACAACTCGACCTTCGGCTTTGCCTGGCCGAGCGCAATCGGCAACCCCAATCTCCGCCCGGAGAAGGCGGATACGTGGACGGCCGGCATGGTGTTGAATTCGCCGTTCAACAGCTCGTTGCTGTCCCGCGCGCGCTTGACCGTTGATTATTACAACATCTCGGTGAAGGATGCGATCGGGCAGCAGACCGTGGCGATAGCACAGCGCACCTGTTTCGATCCCAGCCTCAATCCGCTGGTAACCTCGGATCCGGCAGCAGCCGCACAGACAGCTGCTTGTCGTGCTATTGCGCGCAATGCCACAACGGGCGGTCTGGAGAACGTGAACCTCACCTACGTCAACAACGGTCGGTTCCGCGTGCAGGGTATTGACGCTCAGCTTGACTGGGGCGCCGATGTGGGACCGGGCACTCTCGGCCTGAACGTGCAGTTCACCTATCTGCTTTCGTTCAAGGCTGCGGAGCTTCCCACGGATCCTCTGCTGGAGTTCGCGGGCACTCAGGGCCCGACGTCAAGCGGCTTGAACGGAAATAATTACGATTATCGCGTGTTCACGACGCTCAACTATCGGATCGACAGCTTTATGCTGGGTCTGCAGTGGCAGCACCTGCCTTCGATCGAAGATGCGACGGAAGCCCAGTTCCCGACCACGACGGTGGGCGCACCAGCTTACAACATCTTCTATCTGAACGGCAGCTATGGGCTTACCGAAGACGTGACCATTCGCTTCGGTATCGACAATTTGTTCAACAAGGCTCCGCCGCGGGTCACGTACAACCCGGGTAACACCAATCCGCTCGGTACAGGGAACCAGGCCGGCGGCAGCCTCGGAACCGGGTTCTATGACGATAACGGCCGCCGCTTCTATCTGGGCGCGAACATCAAGTTCTAAGCCTTGAAGCGATAGCCAAGCCTAAGGCCCTCCCCTTGCGGGAGGGCCTTTTTCTTTGGGCGGCACTTTCCTTCTGGGCTGCGTCCTTCGGGCTGGACAAGCACCCCGTTCCGCCGCCATCCTCGCAGAAAATTAACAGGGGAATTGGGATGACCAGGGCCGTTCGCATTCACGAACTCGGCGGGCCGGAGGTGCTCCGCATTGAGGATATCGACATCGGCGATCCCGCCGCGGGCGAAGTGCGCATCAGGGTGGAGGCTGTCGGGCTCAATCGCGCCGAGGCGATGTATCGCGCCGGGCGCTATCCGGTGACGCCGCAGTTGCCGAGCCTGATCGGCTATGAGGGCGTGGGCGTGATCGAGGCGCTGGGCGACGGCGTGGAAGGATTCGAAATCGGCCAGCGCGTCTGCGTGCTGCCGATGATCCAGCAGGGCCAGTATGGCATCTGGGCGGAGGCCGCGATCGTGCCCGCGCGCATCCTGCTCCCCGCCCCGCCCGGCCTCACACCAGCCGAAGCCGCATCTATCTGGATGCAGTATATGACGGCCTTCGCTCTCATCGAGGTCGCCGACATCGGCATCGGCGACGGCGTGATCGTTCGCGCCGCTTCCTCCAGCGTCGGGATAGCGGCGATCCAACTCGCCAATTGGGCCGGCGCAATCTCGATCGCCTGCACGCGCAAGCATGACAAGACCGAGGCCCTGCTGGCGCAAGGCGCGGCGCATGTGATCGCCACGGAGGAAGAGGACCTGGTCGCGCGGGTAATGGAGATCACCGGCGGCAAGGGCGCGCGCACCGCCTTCGATCCCGTGGGCGGCCCCTATGTCGAAACGCTGGCGAGCGCCCTCGCCCCACGTGGAATCCTGTTCATCTATGGCGGGCTGAGCGGCCAGGAGACGCCCTATCCGCACTGGCAATGCGCCTTCAAGGGCCTGTCCATGCGCGGCTGGGTGGCGAGCGAGATCTGGAACCACCCGCATCGCTACAAGGCCGCGCAGGAGAAGATCCTCGCCGGCCTTGCGGGCGGGCATCTGCGGCCCGTGATCGCGCGCGAGTTCCGCGGGCTCGATCAGCTGGCGGAGGCCAACCGGTTCCTCGAATCCAATCAGCAGGTCGGCAAGGTCGTCGTCACCATCTGACCGGCCATCAGGGGGAGAATCTCATGCGCATATTCTGGATCGCGCTTGCCGCGCCGCTTTTGGCAGGGGCCACCGTTCCGAATGGCGCCGCCGATCAGCCGGCCGATCTCGCTGACCGCTGCGCAGCGATGCGCGGGCAGGAGATATGGCCCGGCACGATCATATCCTCCGCGCGCCATATCGCAGCGTCCCCGGCAAGCGCGCCCGCCGAAGCGGGAGCTCCGCCAACTCCGCCCCTGCCGGCGCACTGCCTGGTGGAAGGCACGATAGACCCGCACCGCGGCAACGATGGGACGCAATATGGGATCGGCTTCGCGCTGGCCTTGCCCGATGCCTGGAACGGCCGCTTCCTGCTGCAGGGCGGCGGCGGCATGAATGGCGTGGTGCGGGCACCGATCGGCCCGGTCGCCTCAGGAGACCGCCCCGCCCTCGCCCGCGGATTCGCCGTGATCAGCCATGATGGCGGGCACGAAGGCGCGGTTTTCGACCAGAGCTTCATGGCGGATCAGCGCGCGGCGCTCGACTTCGCCGAAACGGCCGTGCTGAAGGCCGCGCAGCGCGGGAAGGCGCTGACCGAGACTTATTACGGCAGGCCGATCGGCCATAGCTATATGACGGGCTGCTCCACCGGAGGCCGCGAAGGCATGCTTGCCATGCAGCGCTATCCCGAACTGTTCGACGGTATCGTGATCGGGGCGCCGGCGATGCGGCCCGGCTACTCCAATTTCGGCATCGAATACGCGACCGTGCAGCTGAACCGCGCGGCGCCGCGCGATGCTGAAGGGCTCCCGATCATTTCACAGATTTTCTCCGCCGCGGACCGGAAGACGATCCTCACCGGCCTGCTCGATCAGTGTGACGCGCGGGACGGTCGCGCCGATGGCATGATCATGAATGTGGCCCAATGCCATTTCGCGCCGGAACGCCTGCAATGTACGGGCGAGAAGAAGGACGGATGCCTGTCCGCTGCCCAGGTGGATGGCCTGAAGCGCGCCTTCGCCGGGCCAAAGGACGCCGCGGGGTATCCGGTGTATGTGCCGATCCCCTGGGATACGGGCATCGTAGACATGAAGCCCGGCCAGCTGCCCGGCTATCTCCCCACTGGAGCGCCGGGCGTGTTCGGCCCGCCCTCCCGTGCTCTGGACATTGATGTGGACGCGCGCCTGCAGGCGCTGCGCGCGGACGCGAACGCCCGGCTGACCGACACGAATGTCTGGACCAACCTCTCCACCTTCTTGGGCCACGGCGGGAAGGCGCTGTTCTTCCACGGCGTCAGCGACCCGTGGTTCTCGGCCTTCGACACCTGGGATTACTGGCAGCGCGCTGTCGCCGCGAACGGGACGGCCTTCGCCGACGCCAGCCGCTTCTACATGGTCCCCGGCATGATGCACTGCCAAGGGGGCAATTCCTTCGAGACCTTCGACCTGCTCACACCGCTGGTGGACTGGGTGGAGCGGAATCAGCCCGCCGAACGGGTAACCGCGTGGCGAAAAGACCATTCAGAAGAGCGGCCAATGTGCCCCCATCCTGCCTATGCGCATTTCGACGGCGGCGATCCGGCTGCGGCGGCGAGCTATTCCTGCCGGATGCCGAAGGAAGGGTAAGTGTCCGCCGACCCTCGCATCACCATGAAGGCTTCTGCCCCGATAGGATAAGACCGCTCGGATAGCGTTTGGCGTGACCCCGGTGCTGCGGGCGACATGCTAGGCCGACACAGGCTCTGCAGAATCACTCGGCCATGTGGGATTACGCGCATCGTTGATCAGCGTTGCCAGTTCGCTTTCGACCACTGGCTTTGAAAAAAGAAAGCCTTGAAGCTCGTTGCACCCTGCAGCTCGGAGCAGGCACCGTTGTTCCTCGGTTTCCACGCCTTCGGCGGTTACCGAAAGCGACATCGCATGCCCCAGGGCGATGACCGCCTGTACGATGGCGATCGCCTCGGGATCCTGGCCCAGGCGTTTCACAAAGCCCTTGTCGATCTTGATGCTATCGACATTGAACTTTTTCAGATAGCTCAGGCTGGAATAGCCGGTGCCGAAGTCGTCCAACGCGATGCGGAACTTCGCCGACCGTAGCTCCTTCAAGGCCGCCTGGAGCACGGTGTCATCCTCGAGCAAGATGCTTTCCGTGACCTCCAGCTCGATCTGCTGCGGCCTCACGCGGGCGCCGCGCACGATCGAACGGATCGATGCCGCCAGTCCCGGCGACCGGAACTGGGCAGGCGAGACGTTCACGGCGACCGACAAGCTTGGCCAGCGCTTCGCAACCCTGCAGGCTTCGCCCAGTACCCACTCACCGACCGCAGCGATAAGGCCGCATTCCTCCGCCACCGGGATAAACACGTCCGGCGCCAGCTCGCCGCGGGCCGGATGCCGCCAGCGTACCAATGCCTCAAGTCCGATGATACGTCCGGAGGACGCTTCGAGTTTGGGCTGATAGGCCACGAACAACTGATCGCCGGTTTGAAGCGCCAGCCTCAAATCGCGTTCGATAACCTGTCGGCTCGCGATGCTTTCATCCATTTCAGGGCTGAAGAAGCGATATGTATTGCCCCCGGTCTCCTTGGCCCGATACATGGCAATGTCGGCCTTGCGAAGCAGCTCCGCCCTGTCGGTCCCCCGCCCCTCGCATACTGAGATCCCTATGCTGCCGCTCACCCGCAAAGAGGATCCCGCGATGTAATGTTGGGCCTGCAGTTCCCCCAGAACCCGTTTGGCCACCTGGATGATTTGGCTGGTAGTGCTGCAGTCCGCGAGGCACATCGCAAATTCGTCACCGCCCAGACGTGCCACGATGCCACGGTCTCCGACGCAATCGGCGAGCCTGACGGCAGCGCTCTGAATCAGCCTGTCGCCTGCAAGATGGCCCAGCGTATCGTTGACGTTCTTGAAGCGATCCAGGTCGATCAGCATCACTCCGACCAGCCATTGCTCGCCCATGCCTGCAATCGCTTCTTCCACGAACCTGCCGAACAATGCGCGGTTCGGCAGCCCGGTAAGCGGATCATGGTTTGCGAGATACTGTGCCTGTGCCTCCTTCGCCTGCAGTTCCAGACGCGCTTCCTCCAGCACCGCGATCGATCTCGCGTCCCTCGACATCAGCTTGCCAATGCGAAAGATCAGGCCCGCCAGCAGCACCAGCAGCGCGGCGAGCGCGCCGCCGCCTTGGAGCAGCACCGATCCCAGGATTGCCTTGCCGGGCATCTCCGGGCGCCAGGTGAAATAGCCGATGCGCTGGCCCCGAAATGAGGAAAGCGGCACGCTGTATTCGCCGGAACCGCCAACCGCCGGTGATCGGGTGACGCGCGCGCCCACGATCCCGCGCACGCGCTGCAATTCGCGCATGAGGCTGGAATTGAGATAGCGAACGCTGATGAGCAGCGGCTCCGATCCGGGCGCGGTCGTGGATGCCCGGGAATCGGGCACCATGCGCATGACGCTCACGGCGGCGGCCTCGCCGTCGAGCATGACAAGGTCGGTCGCGTGAAGCGCCGCAGGAGACGTCCGGACGCTGCTATCGGGATGAAGCGGCTGGTTGGGCAGGCGTTCATGCGGGTTGGCGGGCATGCGGCTGAGGCCGCGGACCCCGTCCAGCAACGGGCGCAATTCAGGCTCGATGCGGTCGAAGGTGTCCGGTCGCACCCGCACTCCCTTTTCCATGGCATAGACCGGGCGGCCCGTGCCATCTAGGATCAGATCCAGCTCATGGTTGAAGACATAGTTCAGCCACGCGCCGACATTTTGATCGAGCCAATCGAGATCTGGCTTCGGCTTCTCGAGCTCCGCTACGGCTGGATCCCAAATCGCCACGCCCGCCTGACTTTGCGTCAGTTCATCCAGCGTCGCGCCGATGGCGAGATGGACGTCGCGCACCTGTCGATCGCGTGTGGCCAGATCGCTTCGTTCTGCAGTGATCCACAGGCTCCAGAGGCCGAACAGCACGAGCGCGACCGCGAAGCCGATCCCGGGCAATGCTACGAAAGCTATGAACCGTTGCCTCGGTCCTGCACTCTTCAAGGATGAAAACTGAAGCATGACAGTCGGATAGTGGGTCAAAAACGTAAACGTTCAACCAACGCCAACACATCCAGAACACGCGAAAACAACGTCGTCTCGCTGGTAATTGCACGACATTCTGATGCCGGAACCCGATGAGCGTATATCCGGTCAGCGCATCCGATCCAGGAGAGGCACACGCCCTCAGCCGGTTGCCGGGGGCCGGGAAGATTCGCGAAGTTTCCAAGCGGCTGCGAACCGCTTCGCTGCGTCTTCGCCAAGTGCTTGAAAGAATGGTGCACCGCACCGGGTGAGGATGAGAGCTATGTCTACGCCATAGCCCTCCTTTGACTCAGTCGCGATGCGGACGGCACGCTGTTATAACGATATCGCGCAGCCAGCGATGGGTGGGATCCACCTCCATGCGTGGATGCCATAGTGCGCTGACCCCGATTTCCGGTGTTGCGACCGGCAGTGCGAAGCTGGTGAGGCCATCCGCGAACCGTGGGTCAGACAAACTTGATTGCGTCACCAGGGCGACGAGATCGGAATGGCGCGCAATCCGCAAGGCATCCGGGAAGCCCGGCACCACGGCGACGATCGCGCGGGTCAGGCCCCGTGCTTCCAGCGCGGCGTCAACCGGCCCCCTGAATCGCCCGTTGCGAGATACGACGACGTGCCGGGCGACAGCATAGCGCTCCTCCGTCATCGGTGCTGACAGGAGCGGATGCCCGTCGCGGACAACGCCGACGAACCGGTCGCGGAACAGAAGATGCGTTCGCACCTCCGGAGCGAAGTCGCCGAGCACGCCGATCTCAAGGTCGATCGCTCCGTCCCGGAGCGGACCGGCCTCTTTGACGGGCTTTGCTACGAAGCGCAGGCGCGCGCTTGGGGCGGCCGCGCTCACGGCGGCGACCAGGGGAGCAGAAAACAAGGCGATGAAGCCTTCATTGGCGCGGATCGTGAAGGTCCGCTCCAGCGTGGCAAGATCGAGAGCGCCCTCCTGCGGGCTAAGAACGTCCCGCACGTCCCGCGCCAGCGTATGAACGCGCTCGCGCAGCGCCAGGGCACGCGGCGTTGGCACCAGCCCACGGCCTGCCCTCACGAGCAGGGGATCGCCGGTTGCTGCACGCAGCCGGGCCAGAGTCCGGCTCATGGCGGACGCGCTGAGCCCAAGGCGCCGCGCCGCTGCCGTGACGCTGCCTTCAGCCAGAAGCGCGTCCAGTGCCGGCAAGAGATTGAGGTCGATGGTATCCATCGGCACATTCTAGTCGACCCTGCAGTGCTGCATAGCGTCTTATGCAGCAATAGTTTGTATCCTGTGCGTCTGGTGCATCCGATGAGCGGCGAGGATGATTGTTGCCGACATCAAAAGAAAAGGCGGAACCATGACCTCAAAACATGACAACGAAACCACTGGCACCATCCTCATCGTCGGCGCCTCGCGCGGCCTCGGACACGCGATGGCGGCGGAATTCTTCAAGCGCGGCTGGCATGTCATCGGGACGGTGCGCGGCCCCGATCGCACCTCGCTGCACGAGCTTGCCGACGCGCATCCGGATTACGTCAAAATCGAGCAGCTCGATGTGACCGAGCCGGAGCAGATCGCGGCGTTACGCGATCGGCTGGAGGGGCCGGGCATCGACATCCTGTTCGTCAACGCCGGCACGGCGAACGACAATCAGGACGAGACCATCGCAGAGGTTTTGACGGAAGAGTTCATCCGCGTGATGGTCACGAATGCGCTCAGCCCCATGCGGGTGGTCGAAGGCATGCAGGATCGCGTTGCGCCGGCCGGTCTGATCGGTGTCATGTCATCGGGACAAGGCAGCATTTCCAACAACACGAACGGCGGTCATGAGGTTTATCGTGGGTCCAAAGCTGCGCTGAACCAGTATATGCGCAGCTATGCGGCTCGCCATGCCGACGATCCCCGCGCACTAGTGCTCATGGCTCCCGGCTGGATTCGCACCGGACTCGGCGGTCCCGATGCGCCTTTCGGGATGGAGGAGACCGTGCCGCAGATCGTCACCACGCTTCTCGCGCAGCAGGGAAAGCCCGGCCTTCAGTATCTCGACCGCGAGGGGCGCAACGTTCCCTGGTGAGAATCGTCGGAGAAGCGCGCGCCTTTTCGACCGAAAACCATTTGAACTTTGTTGCCGTCAAATGCCGTCGTTTCGACGCCTGAAGGCATTGTTCACGGGGCACTCCGAAATGGGGGAATCGGCGGAATTTGGTGCGCCCGACAGGATTCGAACCTGTGGCCCCCGGATTAGGAATCCGATGCTCTATCCTGCTGAGCTACGGGCGCACACAGGGTGTGCATTTAGGGGAGGCGGCGGGGCAAGGCAATCAGTTGAGTTCGTCTGGCGGCAGCACCGGAAACGGCAAGGGCGCGATCTGGATGCCCTCTTCCAGCAGCGCCTTGGCGTCGGCGACCGTGGCGCGGCCATGGATCGCCTCCGCGTCGCGCTCACCGTAATGCATCGCCCGGGACTGCTCCGCAAAACGATCGCCCACCCAGGTGGAGCTCTCCAGCGCCTTGCACTGCGCTTCGGCCAGTTGCTGCAGCGCCTTGGCGACTGCGGGCGGCAGCGGCCCGGCGGAGAGCGCCTGGCTTTCTCCTTCGGCCGGATGGTTTCCCGTCCGTGCACGATGCGGAGCCGGCAGCTGGTTGCCCTTTTTCGGCACCGCCGCGGCCATGGGAGCCTTGCCCACCTCAGCCGATCCGCAATGCGGACAGCTAAGCAGGCCGCCATCATGCTGCGCGGCGTAATCGGCAGAGGAGCCGAACCAGCCTTCGAAGCGGTGGCCCGCTGCGCATACAAGGTCGTAAACGATCATCGTCACGCGGCTGTAGTAATGTCGCGGCGATTGGCAAGGCTCGGCAGCTGGGCGCGAATGTCTGCAATGCGCGCCGGGTCGATTTCGGCAAAGCCCAGCCCCGGCTTTTCTCCACCCAGATCGAGCAGCACCTCGCCCCAGGGATCGACAACGAGCGAATGGCCGTAGGTGTCGCGCCCGTCGGCGTGATGCCCCACCTGGGCGGCGGCCACGACATAGGCGCTCGCTTCCACGGCGCGGGCGCGCTGCAGCAGGTGCCAGTGAGCGGTGCCGGTGGGCACCGTGAAGGCAGCCGGGATGGCAATGAGGTCGCAACCGCCTGCGCCGAGCGCTGAAAAGAACGCTGGGAAGCGGATGTCGTAGCACACCGCGAGCCCCAAGCGGCCTGCGGGGCTATCGGCGATCACCACCTCCTCGCCCGGCTGATAGGTAGCGGATTCGCGCCAGCTCTCGCCATTCGCAAGCTGTACGTCGAACATGTGGATCTTGTCATAGCGTGCGGCGATTTGGCCCCTGGCGTCGACCAGCAGCGAACGGTTGGCCCAGCGACCGTCCCCGCGCTGGACGGCAAGCGAACCCAGCGCCACCCAGACCCCGTGCTCCGCTGCCGCCCGGCACACCGCCGCAAGCACCGGATTGCTTTCCTCCGGCACAATATGTGCGGCGGCGCGGGCTCGGTCGCGATCGAGCAGGCCCGACATTTCCGGCGTGAAGAGCATGGCCGCGCCGCCCGCCGCAGCCTGCTCGACGGCGGCCACCAGCGTGCGGGCATTCTCCTGCGGATCGATCCCGCTCGTCATCTGCAAGACGGCGATGCGGGTGGGCGCGGCCCACGTCACAGGCCGAGCAGCGCGTCCAGCTTGCCCTCGCGGTCGAGCGCGGCGAGTTCGTCGCTGCCACCGATCGGCTTGTCGTCGATGAAGATCTGCGGAACGGTGCTCGCTCCGGGCTTGCGCTCCATCATCTTGTCCTTGTCCGGGCCGCCCATGGTGACGTCGTATTCCGTGAATTCGACGCCCTTAGAATTCAGCAGGCTCTTGGCGCGCTGACAATAGCCGCAATAGAACTTGGTATAGATTTCAACCTTTGGAGTGGCCACGTAACTTCCTTTCCGAACAGCTTGCTGGGCTCCTTGAAAGAGCCGCTTGCTGCCATATCTAGGCATTGCCGCGCGGCGCCGTAAGGGCTGCGGGGCACGAGCGCCGCACGTGCGGGCTCGGCATAGGTCAAATTGCTCAATGGAGGATTTGTTTCGATGAACCGTATGGATTTCACCCCCTATCGCCGCTCCACCGTCGGTTTCGACCGGCTGTTCGACCTGCTGGAGAAGCAGGTGCGCAACAATGGCGGCGGGGACAATTATCCGCCCTTCAATATCGAGCGCCGCGGGCAGGATGAATATCGCATCACCGTGGCCGTGGCCGGCTTCCGCGCCGAGGATATCGACATCACCGCGCAGCAGAACCTGCTGGTGATCCAGGGCCGCAGGCGCGAGGACGAGCCCGAGGGCGACCTGCTCCATGTCGGCATCGCCAATCGCGGCTTCGAACGCCGGTTCGAGCTGGCCGACTTCGTCCGCGTGGACAAGGCGGATCTCGCCGATGGCCTCTTGGTGATCGACCTGGTGCGGGAAGTGCCCGAGGCGATGAAGCCCAAGAAGGTACAGATCGGCGGCCAGCGGAAGCTGGAAGTCGTGAAGGACGGCGAAGCGGGCGAGGATCACGGCACCGCCGACGCGGCCTGATCCCTCCTCACTCGCGCAAATGATACGGGGGCGAAGCCGCAAGGCTTCGCCCCCTCGACGCTTTGGAAGCGCCGACCTGTCTCCACGCAATGGCCGTCCGGGTCGCAAAAGACGGCCGAAGCATGTCGACAAGCTCTCGCCAGGCCGCCCGTTATACTTCACCCGATGCGCCGGGCGAAGCCGTCCCCCCAAGGCAGGGCAGCAGAATGTCGCCCCACGGCTAGGGTCTGTGTGCCTTTGTGCGCAAGCGCTTTCTGCGAACGGTTCCCAAAAAACGACAGGCTGGTGTCAGACCAATCGGGCCTGCTGCAACGCCGCCGCCACGAAGCCTGCGAACAGCGGATGCGGATCGAACGGCCGGCTCTTGAGCTCGGGGTGGAACTGCACACCCACGAACCACGGGTGATCGGGCCGCTCCACGATCTCGGGCAGCAGGCCATCGGGCGACATGCCGGAAAACACCAGCCCGCCCTTCTCCAGCGGATCGCGATAGGCCGAGTTCACCTCGTAGCGATGGCGATGCCGCTCCGAAATCTCCGTCGCGCCGCCATAGATGCGCGAGACATGGCTGTTGCCCGATAGCCGCGCGGCATAGGCGCCGAGCCGCATGGTGCCGCCCAAATCGCCCTCCGCGCTGCGCTGCTGCAAGCCTTCCTTGCTCATCCACTCGGTGATGATACCCACCACCGGTTCATCCGTATGGCCGAACTCGGTGGACGAAGCGGCAGCAATGCCCGCCGTGTTCCGCGCCCCTTCGATGCACGCCATCTGCATGCCCAGGCAAATGCCGAAGAACGGCACGCCACGTTCGCGCGCAAAGCGGACGCTGGCGATCTTGCCTTCGGAACCGCGTTCGCCAAAGCCCCCGGGCACCAGAATGCCGTGCATCGGTTCGAGCCGGGCGGCGATTTCGGCATCGTCCTGTTCGAACAATTCGGCGTCCAGCCAGCGGATGTTGACCTTCACGCGGTTGGCCATGCCGGCATGCACGAGTGCTTCGTTCAGCGACTTGTAGGCGTCGGGCAGGCCGACATATTTGCCCACAACGCCGATCGTCACTTCCCCTTCCGGGTTCTGGAAGCGATCGACGATATCGACCCAACCCGAAAGATCGGGCTGCGGCGCTTCGAGACGGAAGTGGCGCAGCACTTCGTTGTCGAGCCCCTCGGCATGATATTGCAGCGGCACGGCGTAGATGCTGGAGGCGTCCAGCGCCTGGATCACCGCTTCGCGCCGCACATTGCAGAACAGGGCGATCTTGGCCCGTTCGCTTTCCGGTAGGGGGTGTTCGCAGCGGCACAGCAGCAGATCGGGCTGCACGCCCAGGCTCGTGAGTTCCCGCACCGAATGCTGCGTCGGCTTGGTCTTCAGCTCGCCCGCAGCGGAAATATAGGGCACCAGCGTCACGTGGACGACGGCCGTGTTCTCCACCCCCAGTTCGTTACGCAGCTGGCGGATCGCTTCGATGAACGGCAGACTTTCGATGTCGCCCACCGTCCCGCCGATTTCGCACAGCACGAAATCCAGCCCCTCGGTATCGGCAAGGGCGAATTCCTTGATCGCGTCCGTCACATGCGGGATCACCTGCACCGTCGCGCCGAGATAGTCCCCCCGCCGCTCGCGCGCGATGATCTGCTGGTAGATGCGGCCCGAGGTGACATTGTCGCTCTGCCGCGCCGAAACCCCCGTGAAGCGCTCGTAATGGCCGAGATCGAGATCGGTCTCCGCCCCGTCATCCGTCACATAGACCTCACCATGCTGGTAAGGGCTCATCGTGCCGGGATCGACATTGAGATAGGGGTCGAACTTGCGGATGCGTATCTTGTAGCCGCGCGCCTGGAGCAGTGCCCCGAGGCTCGCCGCCATCAGTCCCTTGCCGAGCGAGGAAACCACGCCGCCGGTGATAAAAATGTACCGCGCCATGGGAGTCGGGCCTTAGGGGTGAAACCGGATTCGAGGCAAGCGGCCGAAGCATCTATTTGCACAGCCCTGATCGATTGCCTTCGTCACCTGTCTCTTCTCCACGCACATGCAGCCGGCCGGCAACAGGCCGGCCGGTCATCCAATTCCGATTTAAACGTTTAGTTCGCGACGCCCGCGAGCGGATCGTCGCTGGCCGGAGCGGGTGACGGGGTGGCCTCCGCTGCCGGCGAAGCCGCCGTGCCAGGCTGCCCCTGCGCCGGCGGCACCAGCTGGTCGACCGGGGCAGTACCGCCCACGCTCCGCTGAAGCGAATCGTCGATCTCGCGACCGCCGGTGGTATCGACCGCCACGGCCGCCATCAGGATCGAAAGGCCCACGAAGGCCACCGCGAGCCACTTGGTCATGCGGGTAAGGAAATCGGCCGCGCCGCGCGCCGAAATAAGGCCACCGGGGCTGCCGCCGCCGCCCATTCCCAGGCCGCCACCTTCGGAGCGCTGCATCAGGATGACGCCGACGAGTGCGGCGGCGACGAGCGCCTGAACGACAGTCAGGAAAATGAAAAGCGACATGAACTGTTCTCTGCTTTCGGCAATTCGCCCGCCATGTAGGCGCAGTAGCCCGGCGGGGCAAGGATCGCACCGGGCGGTCCGGCGCGACCACGCGCGATCAATGTTCGCCCAGCTCCGCCGCGGCGACGATGATGCCAAGGAACTGCTCCGCCGTCAGGCTGGCTCCGCCCACCAGGGCGCCGCCCACCTCATCGGCCGCCAGCAGTTCTGCGGCATTGTCCGGCTTCACCGAACCGCCATACAGAATGCGCACCTGGGCCCCGGCTTCGCCATAGATCCGTTCCAGCGTCTGCCGGATCGAACGGTGCATCGCACCCACATCTTCCACTGTCGGGGTGCGGCCGGTGCCGATCGCCCAGACGGGTTCATAAGCTACGGTGACTTTTTCTGCCGCCCCATCGCCGGTCGGCAACGAGCCTTCGAGCTGGGCAGAAACGACCGCCTCCGCCTTTCCGGCATCGCGTTCGGCTTCCGTTTCGCCCACGCATACGATTGCGGAAAGGCCCGCACCCAGCGCGGCTTCCGCCTTGGCCTTCACCACGGCGTCGGTTTCGCCGTGATCGGCGCGCCGTTCGCTATGGCCCACGATCACGAAGCCGGCTCCGGCGTCCTTCAGCATGGCGGCGGAAATATCGCCGGTGTGGGCGCCGCCTTCCGCGGCATGGCAATCCTGCGCGCCCACACCGATCAGCGTCGCTTCCTTGCGGGTCGCGTGGATCAGCGTGTAGGGCGGCGCGAGGGCCACTTCGGCCTTGAGCAGCCGTTCGGCTGCACGGTCAATCGCACGAGCTTCCGAAAGCATGGCGCGGGTGCCATGCATCTTCCAGTTGCCAACGATATAGGGGCGCAGGGCCATCTATAGTCCTCGAAAAATACAGGTTGGTTGAATAGCCCCTCCGGGGGCCAAGCATCGAGCCCGCTAGTCCGCGCGGCAGCCGTTGTCAAAAGAGCTTTTCCACATGGGAGGCAAGCCGCCTGTCCACTGTTGCGGCGGGGACGCAGGCCGGATAAAGCGCCCACCAAAGGCGCCAGCGCGCGACACGTCAGAGATTGCAGACCACCTTCCATGCTCCAGTTCTTTCGCAACTTCTTCAAATCGAAGCTCGGCGTCGTCATCACCCTGGTGTTCCTCGCGCTGATCGCCCTCGCCTTCGCCAGCTCGGACGTGGCCAATACCGGAACCTTCGGCGGTGTTTCGGGCGGTGACCGCGTGGCCGTGGTGGGCGATTCCAAGATCAGCACCTCCGAGCTTTCGATGAATGTCAGCAACGCGGTGGAGCAGGTGCGGCAGCGCGATCCTCGGGTAACCGTGCAGTCCTTCATCGCTCGTGGCGGCATCGACGAGGTGCTGGATCAGATGCTGCGCCGCGCCGCGATCGCGGAATTCGCGCGCCAGTCCGGACTGCGCGCCGGGGACCGGCTGATCGACAGCGAAATCCTGCAGATTCCCGCCTTCCGCGGCCCTGACGGCGCATTCGACCAGAACGCTTTCCTCGCGGCCATCCGCCAGCGGGGTTTGACCGAAGCCGCGGTGCGGGATGATCTCGCCATGGGTCTGCTCGCGCGGCAGGCGGTGACACCGGTGGCCGCCAATGCGCAGTTGCCGCAAAAGCTCGCGCAGCGTTACGCCGCCCTGCTGCTGGAAGAACGCAGCGGCGAAATCGCGCTGCTGCCGACCGCGCTCTATGCCCCGGAAGGCGCGCCAACCGACGCGCAGCTTAAGGCCTTCTACCAGTCGCACGAAAGCGACTTCATCCGCCCCGAACGGCGCGTGATCCGCTATGTCACCTTTGGCGAGGAAGCGCTTGCCCGCCCGGTGGAACCGACCGAGGCGCAGGTCGCGGCGCGCTTCAATCGCGACAAGGCACAATATGCCGCGAAGGAAACGCGCACCTTCACCCAGCTCGTGGTGCCGAACGAAGCCGATGCGCGCGCCATTGCGGCGCAGGCGCAGGGCGGCAAGTCGCTGGAAGCCGCGGCGAAGGAGAAGGGTCTTGCCACGACCACTCTCGGCCCCGTTTCGCAGGCGGAACTGACCACTTCGGCCTCCACCGCCGTCGCCCAGGCGGCCTTCTCCGCCGCGAAGGGCGCGATCGCCGCTCCTGCGCGGGGCGGGCTCGGCTGGTATGTGCTGCGGGTGGACGCCGTGAACAAGCAGCCGGCCCGCGCGCTGGCCGATGTGCGGGGCGAGATTCGCGATACGCTGGCGGCCGAGCAGCGCCGCCAGGCCGTGGACGACCTGACGGTGCGCATCGAAAGCGAGCTGGAGGACGGGCGGAGCCTTGCCGATGTGGCGAAGGAGCTGAAGCTCAATCCGGTGGTGAGCAAGCCGCTGACCGCCGACGGCCGCGTGTACGGCAGCGGGGAGCCGGCGCCGGAACAGCTCGGCCCGGTGCTCAACACCGCGTTCGAAATGGACGAGGGCGAGCCGCAGCTGGCGACGCTGGGCAACGACTCCTTCATTATCTTCGAAGCTTCGGACATCACCCCCTCGGCCGTCGCACCGCTGGCCGAGATCAAGGATGACGTGACCCTCGCCTGGCGCCGCAGCCAGGGCAACATCGCGGCGAAGCAGGCGGCCGACCGCGTGATGAAGCGCGTCGCCGCAGGCGCGAGCCTCGCCCAGGCGATGAGCGAGGAAAAGAAGCGCACTCCGCCGCCCGAACGCATCAGCATGACCCGCCGCGAATTGACGCAGCAGGGCCAGGTCCCCGCACCGCTGGCACTGTTCTTCAGCATGGCATCCGGCACGGTGAAGAAGCTCGAGGGACGCGCCGAAGGCGGCTGGTATCTCGTGAAGCTCGACAAGGTCGAGCCGGGCACGGTCAAGCAAGACGATCCGATCATCGCCACCACCGCGAGCCAGCTGGGTAATGTGACGGGCGACGAATACGCTGAACAGTTCATGGCAGCGGTTCAGGCACAGATCGGCAGCGAGCGGAACCAGGCCGCGATTGACGCGGTGCGCGCGCAGCTCGTCGGCAACGCGAACTGAGGCCTGCCCTGTCCGTGTCCCGGCCCGTTACGGATGGTGATCGCGCAGCGGCGGCAGTCGAGCGCCTGCAATCGGGCGCGCCGGCGCTCGTATGGCGTAAGGTCGTGGCCGACACGGAGACGCCGGTCGGCGCGGCGCTCAAGCTGATCGAGCCGGGGCGCGGCGATTTCCTGCTCGAATCCGTCGAAGGCGGCGCGGTGCGCGGGCGCTATTCCTTCCTCGGCCTCGATCCCGATCTGCTGTTCCGTGCGAGCGGTGCCGCCTGCGAGGTCAACCGCCGCTGGCAGCAGGATCGCGAAGCCTTCGAACCGCTGGAGCGCGACAGCCTCACGGAACTGCGCGCCCTCGCCCAGTCCTGCCGGATCGACGTGCCGCCGGAACTGCCGAGCGCGCTTACCTGCCTCGTCGGCTATTTCGGCTACGAGACGATCGGCCTGGTCGAGAAGCTGCCCCGCGCGCCGCAAAGCGAGCTCGACCTGCCGGACATGCTGTTCGCGCGCCCCACGCTGATCCTGGTGTTCGACGGCCTGACCGACGATCTGTTCTGCATCGCCCCCGTATGGGCGGGCGGAAGCGATCCGGTGCTGGCAGTGGAGCGCGCCGGCGAGCGTATCGACGAGGCGCTGCGCCGCCTCGCCGCCGGGCCCGCACCGCTGCCACAGGCGGAACAGCTGCCGCCGATGGATCTGCAGCCGGTGATGGACGAGGCGGATTATGCCGAGATGGTCCGCCGCGCGAAGGAGTATATCACTGCGGGCGACATCTTCCAGGTGGTGCTGGCGCAGCGTTTCACCTGCCCCTTCCCCCTGCCCCCGCTGGCGCTCTATCGGGCCCTGCGGCGGGTGAACCCCTCGCCCTTCCTCTATTTCCTCGATCTGCCGGGCTTCGCCGTGGTGGGATCGAGCCCCGAAATCCTCGTGCGCGTGCGCGATGGCGAGGTGACGATCCGGCCGATCGCCGGCACGCGCCCACGCGGTGCCAATGCGGCGGAGGATCGCGAGAACGAGCGCAGCCTGCTGGCCGATCCGAAGGAATGCGCCGAACATCTGATGCTGCTCGACCTCGGGCGCAACGATGTCGGGCGCGTGGCCGCGGCGGACAGCGTCGCTGTCACCGCCAGCTTCACGATCGAGCGCTACAGCCATGTGATGCACATCGTCAGCAATGTGGTCGGCCGGCTGGCGGCGGATCGCGATGCGCTGGATGCGCTGTTCGCCGGCTTCCCCGCGGGTACCGTGTCGGGCGCGCCCAAGATCCGCGCGTGTCAGGTCATCGCCGAGCTGGAGCCGGAGACGCGCGGCCCCTATGCCGGCGGCGTCGGCTATTTCGCGCCCGATGGCTCAGTCGACAGCTGCATCGTCCTGCGCACCGCCGTGGTGAAGGACGGGGTGATGCATGTACAGGCCGGGGCGGGCATCGTGGCCGATAGCGAGCCGGCCTATGAAGCGGCCGAATGCCGCCACAAGGCCGGCGCGCTGATTGCCGCCGCGCGCGAGGCGGCGCGGATTGCCGCCGAACCCGGTTTCGGGCAGTAGGCCGCGCATGATCCTCGTCATCGACAATTACGACAGCTTCACCTTCAACCTCGTCCATTACCTGATGGAACTGGGCGCGAAGGTGGAGGTGGTGCGCAATGATGCGCTGACCGCGCGCGAGGCGCTGGCATCGGGTGCCAGCGGCTTCCTGATCTCGCCCGGCCCTTGCACGCCGAACGAAGCCGGCGTCAGCCTCGATCTTGTCGCCGCCTGCGCGGCGGAGCGGCGGCCGCTGCTGGGCGTGTGCCTGGGCCATCAGGCGATCGGCCAGCATTTCGGTGGGCGCGTCGTCCGCGGCGGGCTGATGCACGGCAAGACCAGCCCGGTGACGCATGACGGCACCGGCCTCTTCGCCGGCCTGCCCTCCCCCTTCACCGCCACCCGCTATCACTCGCTGATCGTGGAAGGCATTCCCGACAGCCTCGTCATCAATGCGGAGAGCGAGACCCCGGGAATCGACGGCACTGCGGTGATGGGTTTCCGCCATGCCGAATTGCCGATCCACGGCGTGCAGTTCCACCCGGAAAGCATCGCCACCGAACACGGCCACGAACTCCTCGCCAACTTCCTCCGGATCTGCGGGCTCGAAGCGAAGGCGCGGGCGTGACCGGCCTGCCTTCGGTCGAGCGCCCGCTCGCGGAGGATGAGGCAGAAGATGCCTTCGGCGCCATGCTCGACGGGCGCCATGCGGACGAGGATGTCGCCCGCTTCCTGCTCGAACTGGCTGAACGCGGCGAGGTGGCAGCGGAAATCGCCGGCGCCGCGCGGGCGATGCGCAGCCGCCTGATCCCGGTGACGGCCCCTGCCGGCGCCATCGACGTCTGCGGCACGGGGGGCGACGGGCACCACACCCTCAACGTCTCCACCGCCGTCAGCCTGGTGGTCGCGGCCTGCGGTGTGCCGGTGGCCAAGCACGGCAACCGCGCCGCCTCCTCCAAGGCCGGCGCGGCGGACACGCTGGAGGCGCTCGGCCTCGATTTGGATCGCGCGGCGGAAACTGCGGAGGAAACGCTGGCTGATCTCGGCATCGGCTTCCTGTTCGCCGCCAAGCACCATCCCGCCATGGCGCGCATCATGCCGATCCGCCGCCAGATCGGCCGCCGCACCATCTTCAACCTGATGGGCCCCCTCGCCAATCCCGCGCGCGTGGAACGGCAGCTGATCGGCATCGCCCGCCCCGCCTATGTGCCCATCTATGCCGAGGCGCTGGCCCGGCTCGGCACGGAGCGCAGCTTCGTCGTCTCCGGCGACGAGGGGCTGGACGAGCTGAGCTTGGCGGGCGGCAATGAAGTGGCCCAGATCACCGGCGCTGAGGTACGGATGTCGCGCGTCGATCCCGCCGATGCCGGCCTGCCGCGCCACCCGGTGGAGGCCATTCGCGGCGGCGACCCGGCGCATAATGCGGCGGCCCTGCGCGATCTGCTGATGGGCGCCCCCGGCCCCTATCGCGAGGCCGTGCTGTTCAATGCCGCCGGCGCGCTGCTGGTGGCGGAGGAAGTGGAAAGCTGGGCCGAAGGCGTGGAAGAAGCAGCCGAAGCCATCGACAAGGGGCTGGCCAAGGCGCTGCTCGATTGCTGGGTTGCCGTCACCCGGCGCTGACCGCCTTCGCTCTCGACTTCGCCGCCGGCCGCCGCCATGGAACGCGCGATGGATAAACTCACCGAGATCTGCGCGACGAAGCGCGAAGAGGTCACCGCGCGCAAGGCACTGGCGACCGTGGCCGATCTTGACCGGCTGGCCGCCGCCCAATCTGCCCCACGTGGCTTCCGCCGGGCGCTGGAAGCGAAATCGGCCGGCACGGGCTTCGGGCTGATCGCGGAGATCAAGCGCGCATCGCCTTCCAAGGGCCTGATCCGCGCCGATTTCCGCCCGGCCGAACATGCGGTGGCCTATGAGCGGGGCGGCGCCGCCTGCCTCTCCGTGCTCACCGATGCCCCCTATTTCCAGGGGCATGAGGATTTTCTGGTGGATGCGCGGGCCGCCTGTTCGCTGCCCGTGCTGCGCAAGGATTTCATGGTCGATCCCTGGCAGGTGGCCGAAGCCCGGGCGATCGGGGCGGACGCAATCCTCATCATCGTGGCCGCGCTGGACGATGCGAAGATGGCGGAGATCGAAGCTGCCGCGATCGAACGGGGCATGGATGTGCTGGTGGAAGTGCACAACGAAGGCGAGATGGAACGGGCCGCCCGGCTCCAGTCGCGCCTGATCGGAGTGAACAATCGCGATCTCAAGCGCTTCGTTACCGATCTCGGCACCACCGAACGGCTGGCGCCGCTGGCCCCCGAAGGCACGCTGCTGGTGGGTGAAAGCGGTATCAACAGCCACGCCGATTGCGCGCGGCTGGCGCGCGCGGGCGTGCGCTGCTTCCTGGTTGGCGAAAGCCTGATGCGCGAAACGGATGTGGAGCAGGCGACCCGCGCGTTGCTGGCCGGCTGAGCGGCACCCGCGCGGCTATTTCCGCCGCCAGTGCCACCAGCCCGTTTGGGCGCTCGGGCGCGATTCGGCCTGGGAAAGGTTCGCCCCGATCCCCGATTCCCCCAGCAGCGCCGCCAGATCGATCTCCTCATGCGCGCGCACGCCGAAGCGCCGCCCCGCAGTCCATACCACCTCGCCCGCTATCCGCGTTCCGCGCCGCAGGATTTCCACCTGCGTGCCCACCGTCGGGGGTGAGTCCGCCCTCGCCAGCAGCCCGGTGGCGGAGACATTGGCAATGGTGATTTCGGCGCAGTGCTCCCCCACACGCATTTGCGCCTTCAGGGCGATAAGCCGCCTTTGCGCGCGATCGGTTTTCCGTGCCATTGCGCCTTCAATACACTTGCGCCCCGGCAGGGTTTCCTCCGCAGCGCCCGCTGGCGGGCTTTGCAGGACAGGTTGCTGCCGGGTCGCGCGAACCCATGGCGGTCTTCCGCCTTTGCGCCGGTCTAGTCCTCGCCGACCATGAAGGCTAGAGCGGCACGATGCATATGCACCACGACCCCGCCGCTCCCGCCGCTCCCGAAATCGCCTTCGCGGATTTCCTCAAGGTGGACATTCGCGTCGGTACCATCGTGGAGGCGGAACCCTTCCCCGAAGCGCGCAAGCCGGCCTATCGCCTGCTGATCGATTTCGGCCCCGCGATCGGCCTCAGGAGGAGCTCGGCGCAGATCACGGAGCATTACCTGCTGGATGATCTGATTGGGCGGCAGGTGGCGGCGGTGGTCAACTTCCCACCGCGCCAGATCGGCCCGATGATGAGCGAGGTGCTCACCCTGGGCTTCCCCGATGAGGAAGGACATGTGGTGCTGTTCTCGCCCGACAGGAAGGTGCCCGATGGCGGGCGCTTGTTCTGACGGAGCGGCTCCATGCCCGCCTGTCCTACAGCCAGGCCGGCGCGGCATGGGCGGGGAATGCGAAATGTTCCACCCCCTCTGCCGATCCTACTCGCACACAGATGATATACCGGGATAATTTTTTGGCACGAACCCTGTTCCAGCGTGTTCCAGCCAGCCCATCCACCAGGGAGCAAAAGCAGATCCGATGACCAGGCTTACCCATCTCGACGAGAGCGGCGCGGCGCGCATGGTGGATGTCGGCGGCAAGCCGGAAACGGCACGCAGCGCTACCGCTACGGGCCGCATTCGCATGAGCCCGGAAGCACTTCATGCGATCCGGGACGGCAGCGGGCCCAAGGGCGACGTGCTGGCCGCCGCGCGCATCGCCGGCATCATGGCGGCCAAGCGCACGGGTGACCTGATTCCGCTGTGCCACCCCCTCGCGCTGGACGCGGTGACGGTGGACTTCACCTTCGCGGATGACAGCGTGGAGGTGACCGCGCGCGCCTCGCTCACCGGCCGCACCGGCGTGGAGATGGAAGCGATGACAGCCGTCTCCCTCGCGCTGCTGACGATTTACGACATGGCCAAGGCGATCGACAAGGGCATGGTAATCGAGAGCATCCGCCTGCTGGAAAAGACCGGCGGCAAGAGCGGCACCTGGCGCGCGGCATGAGTCTGCCGGAACCCATTCCGCTTGGTGAGGCGCAGGCGCGGCTGCTCGCAATGGCAGAGCCGCGCGGCAGCGAAACCCTGCCGGTCGAGGCGGCATTGGGGCGCTTTCTTGCGGCCGAGCTGGCAGCGCAGCGCGATCAGCCGGCGGCGGACCTCTCGGCCATGGATGGCTATGCCATGCGCGCGGATGATCTCTCCGGTCCGTGGAAGGTGGTGGGCGAAAGCGCGGCCGGGCACCCGTTTGCGGGCGCGCTCCGGCGGGGAGAAGCGATCCGCATCTCCACCGGCGCGCTGATGCCGGCAGAAGGTGGGGCCGTTCTGCTGCAGGAAGAGGCGGTGGGAGAGGGTGAGCGGCTCACGCTCGCCCCCGCAGGAGAGGCTGCGCCGCGTCATGTGCGCCGAGCGGGCTTTGATTTCCGCCGCGGGGCTGGCCTGCTCGCGGGCGGCACCCGGCTCGGCCCGGCGCAGATCGCCCTCGCAATCTCCGCCGGCCATGCCTCGGTGCCTGTCGGCCAGCGCCCCGCGCTCGTCGTGATCGACAGCGGGGACGAACTGGCCGAGACGCCCGAGAACTGTCCGCCGCATCGCATTCCCGCCAGTAACGGGGCCATGCTCGCTGCCATGGCCGCGCCTTGGGCTGGATCGGTCATGCGGATCGGTCCGGTCAGGGACGATCTTGGCGCCCTTGCAGACGCTCTCGCCCGTACCGAAGGGGCCGATGTGGTGGTCACCAGCGGCGGAGCGTCGGTGGGCGATCACGATCTTGTCCGCCCCGCGCTGGAGGCCTGGGGTGCGCGGATCGATTTCTGGCGCGTGGCGATGAAGCCGGGCAAGCCGCTGCTGGTGGCCCGGCGCGGGCGGCAGATCGTGCTCGGTCTGCCGGGTAATCCGGTGTCGAGCTATGTCACCGCGTTCCTTTTCCTGCTGCCGCTGCTGCGCCGCATCGCCGGCGCGGCGGAGCCCCTTCCCCGCCTTCTCGGCTTCCCCCTGGCCGGCGATTTGCCCGGCGTGGGCGGGCGGCTGGAATTCGTCCGCGCGCGCCTCGATCCCGGCGGGCTCGCGCCGATCGCGCAGCAGGACAGCAGCGCCCTTGCCGCGCTGGGCAGCGCAGACGCGCTGATCCGGCGGGAGATCGGCGCCCCCGCAGCGCGGGCAGGAGAGATGGTTCAGGCCTATCTGCTCGAGAATGGCGGAATTGCTTGACGGGCAAGCGCGGGTTGCCTAATTGTTCCATGTTCGTTCCCGAATTGGAACATCTCGAGGAGTGGCTTCATGTTGACCGCCAAACAGCACGAGCTCCTGCTTTTCATCCAGCGGCGGCTGGAGGAATCAGGCATTTCCCCGTCTTTCGAGGAAATGAAGGAGGCGCTCGACCTGAAGAGCAAATCGGGGGTCCATCGCCTGATTTCCGCTCTCGAGGAACGCGGCTTCATCCGCCGCCTGCCCAATCGCGCCCGCGCGCTGGAAGTGCTGCGCCAGCCTGAAGACCGGACGGCATCGCTGCGGCAGGCCGCCAATGATACGGGCTCGTCCGCCTCTGTGGTCGGCAAGGTGGCCACGGCACCGCGCGCGGCCCCTTCCCCGGCCAATGACGTGATCGAAATCCCCCTCCACGGGCGCATTGCCGCGGGCGTACCCATCGAAGCGCTGGAGGACAGCCGCGTGCTGCCGGTTCCCGCCGCCCTGCTGGGCGCGGGGGAGCATTACGCGCTAGAGGTATCCGGCGACTCCATGGTGGAAGCGGGTATTTTTGACGGCGATTATGCGCTCGTCCGCCGCACCGATACGGCGCGGGACGGCGAAATCGTGGTCGCGCTGGTGCGCGATGAAGAGGCTACGCTCAAATATCTGCGGCGGGAAAACGGCATGATCCGGCTCGATCCCGCCAACGCCTCCTACGATCCGCAATTCTTCCGCCCTGATGAGGTGAAGGTTCAGGGCAAGCTCGCGGGCCTGCTGCGCCGCTACCACTGAGGGGCTGAGGCCCCACTTTGGTGAGGGCGGGTCAGCGGCGGCTCCGCTGCACGCCGGCGCGCCACCAACCGTGGTCGCCCTGCCCCTCCGCCACCGTGTCGATGTGCCGGCTGGCAAGCACGATTGCGAGGCCGCCGGTTTCGCTCAGCATGCGCCGGTCGGCCCGCAGCCAGCGCGGCCGACAACTGGCCGGCAGCCAGCGATCGGCGATGACGATGTCGGCCCGCTCGCAGGCCGCTGCCAGTGCCCGCTCAGCGATGATCTCCCGGCTACGGCTCATCAGGATGTGCCAGTCCCGCCCACCCCGCCGCAGGGAGACGACGCAGAAGTCACGCGAGCACCTCGCTCCCGGCCAGTCCGCCATCGCCACCGGCTCCCCTTCAAGGGCAGCCATCTGCAGGAGATTGTCCTTCGCATAGTCGCTGCGGCTGTCGCGCAGCATGATCAGCCGCTCATCCTCGCCCACGATTCCGACATGACGCCCGTCGCCGGAGATCAGCAGGTCCGGCCGCGGGGTTGCCAGCAGCAGCAGGGTCGCCAGCGCCGTGGGAACGAGACCGAGCAGCCGCATCCGTCCGCGCCACAGCGCCAGCCACAGCCCACCCGCAAGGAACAGGGCGAAGGTCGGGCCGCCCATCTGCGGCATCAGCTTGACGGCCCCCGCCTGCCCGGCGGTGAGATAGGCGATGAAGAGCAGGAGATCGAGCGACTTGCCGGCCATCCACCAGAACGGCGCGCCCAGCCCGGCGAGGTCCAGCACCAGCGCCAATGCAATCAGCGGCATGGACAGAAAGGTCACGAGCGGAATGGCTACTACATTCGCAAAGGCGCCGTACAGCCCGGCGCGATGGAAATGGAACAGCACGATCGGCATCAGGGCCAGCTCGATCACCAGGCCGGTGAGCAGCAGCATCGCCACGCGCCGCCCGGCCCGCGACAGCCATCCCTCTTCACGGGGAGCGAGAAAGGCGCGGATCGGCCTAGCCTCATGCAACGCCACGATCGCAATTACCGCCGCGAAGCTCATCTGGAAGCTGGGGCTAACCAGCGCCTCCGGCCACAGGAGCAGGACGACCACCGCGGCGATGGCCACCATGCGCAGGCTCAGCGGCTCACGCCCCAATGCAAGCGCCCCCAGCACCAGCAGCGCGCCCACGCAGCTGCGCACCGTGGGCACCTGCGCCCCCGTCAGCAGGGTGTAGCCAATCCCCGCCATCGCGGCGACAGCGGCCGAAAGCAGCGGCAGGCGCACGCGCAGCGCCAGCCAGGGCCACAGGGCCAACAGCTTCAGGGCGAGGATATAGGCGGCGGCGATCACCGCGCTGACATGGAGACCGCTGATCGAAAGCAGGTGCGTCAGGCCAGCATCGCGCATCGCCGCCTCATCGCTCTCGGCAATAGCGCCGCGATCTCCACTGGCGAAGGCCGCCGCGATTGCGCCGGGGGAGCCCCCCAGCCTCTCCCGCACATGGGCAGACAGGCGCCGCTGCAGATCCGGCAGCACAGCACCGCCCGGCCCCTCTTCCAGCACGACGACGGGCCCCTGCACGGAGCCGGTTGCGGCAAGCCCCGCGAACCAAGCCGTGCGCGCGAAATCATAGCCGCCGGGCAGCATGGGGGCGGCTGGCGGCATCAGCCGTGCCCGCAGCCGCAGCAGCGCCCCTTCGGTGAACCGCGGGTCGTCCTGTGCCAACGGAATGTTGATCCGTACCTTGATCGCCCGACCGGCGCCCGGCTCCCGGATAGCGAGGACGAGACGAACACGCTCCTCGGCCGGCTGCTCCTCCCGCTGAAGCACGCGTCCTTCCACCACGGCCGACATCGGCCGCGCGATGGGTTCGGTCCCGGCCACTTCGGACCGGGTCCAGGCGAGCGTGACGCCAAAGGCGAAAAGCAAGCCCACGACGGCGAAAGCGGTCAGCAGGTGGGATCGCTCGTGGCGCCCACGCCACATTGCGCCCGCGCCAAGCGCCAGGAGCAGGCCACCGGCCAGGGCAGCCACCCAGCTCGCTTGCGTAGGGAGCGCGAACCAGGCCGCGATTCCCGCTGCCAGCGCCACCGCGAGCCATGGCCCGCGATCAAGCGCAGCACCGGCCAGGAACCCTTCGGCGCCATTTGCAAAGCTGGACAAGAGGCCGCGCATTCGCCAAGGCGGCTGCTGCAACGCAGCATCCCCCGTGTCCTCCCCCAACGGAACGAGTGGCGAATGGCGCGTAGCCATGATGGTTATTGGATAGGAAGCGAGTGCAGATGGCAAGCGATAGCGTGACGGCGGCATCGGATCGGCCTGTCGTGACCCGCTTTGCGCCCTCCCCGACAGGCTTTCTGCATATCGGCGGCGCCCGCACGGCGCTGTTCAACTGGCTGTTCGCCCGCCACCACGGCGGCAAGGCGCTGTTGCGAATCGAGGATACCGACCAGAAGCGGTCCACCACGGAGGCGATCGACGCCATTCTTGATGGACTCGGCTGGCTGGGCTTCGATTGGGACGGGGATACGGTCTACCAATCGGAGCGTGGCTCCCGGCACGTCGAAGTGGCGGAAAAGCTGCTGGCCGCCGGCCATGCCTATAAATGCTACGCCACGCCCGAGGAGCTGGAGGAGATGCGCGCCGCGCAGCGCGCCGCCAGGCAGCCGCTGCGCTATGACGGGCGCTGGCGCGATCGTGATCCCGCCGATGCTCCGCTGGGCGCGCCTTTCGTCGTCCGGCTCAAGACGCCGGACGAAGGGGAGACGGTGATCGAGGATGCGGTGCAGGGCCGCGTGACGGTGAAGAACGCCGAGATCGACGATTACATTCTTCTGCGCGCCGATGGCACGCCCACCTATATGCTCGCCGTGGTGGTCGACGATCACGACATGGGCGTAACGCATATCATCCGGGGCGACGATCACCTCAACAACGCCTTCCGCCAGCTGCCGATCATCCGCGCCATGGATGCGATCGAAGGCGGCTGGCAAGACCCGATCTACGCTCATATTCCGCTGATTCACGGGAATGACGGCGCCAAGCTATCCAAGCGGCACGGGGCGATGGGCGTCGATGCCTATCGTGACGAACTCGGGATCCTTCCCGAAGCGCTGTTCAACTATTTGCTTCGTCTCGGCTGGGGCCACGGCGACCAGGAGGAATTCAGCCGGGAGGAGGCAATCGCCGCCTTCACGCTGGAAGGCGTCGGCAGGAGCCCTTCGCGCTTCGATCTCAAGAAGCTGCAGAGCATGAACGGCGATTACATCCGCCGGGCGGACGACGCGCGGCTGGCGGCGCTGGTGGCGCCGCGGATCGGCGCGCAGGCTGACGCGGCGGTGCTGGAAAGGGCCATGCCCGTGCTCAAGACCCGCGCGCGCGATCTGAACGAACTGGCCGAGGGCGCGGCGTTCCTGTTCCAGCAGCTGCCCCTGCCGATGAGCGAGAAGGCCGAGAGCCTGCTGACGGAGGATGCACGGCAGCTCCTGTCGCAGATTTCCGCGCGTTTGCAGGCCGAACAGGACTGGACAATCGAGGCTCTGGAGGCCAATCTGAAAGCCTATGCAGAGGAGCTTGGGCTCGGCCTCGGGAAACTCGCGCAGCCGCTTCGCGCGGCACTGACGGGGCAAACCACATCCCCGGGAATTTTCGATGTGCTGGCCCTCCTTGGCCGAGAGGAGAGCCTGGCGCGGATCGACGCGCAAGCCAGCGCGCCGGGTTAACATTATCGATCGCAAGGAGACGTATTTTGTCGGACAAGCAGGCACAACTGTCGGCCGGGGGGCAGGATTTCGACTTCCCGATCATGGAAGGCACTTGCGGGCCCAATGTGGTCGATATCCGCAAGCTCTATGGCACCACCGGGATGTTCACCTTCGACCCGGGCTACAAGTCCACCGCGTCCTGCGAGAGCGCGCTGACCTATATCGACGGCGAGGAAGGTGTCCTTCTTCACCGCGGCTATCCGATCGGGCAGCTGGCCGAACATTCCAGCTTCATGGAAGTGGCCTATCTGCTGCTGAACGGCGAACTGCCGAGCCAGGATGACCTGGACACTTTCACCTACACGATCACCCGCCACACCATGCTGCACGACCAGCTGCGGCAGTTCTACCAGGGCTTCCGCCGCGATGCGCATCCCATGGCGATCATGTGCGGCGTGGTGGGTGCGCTTTCGGCCTTCTATCACGACAGCACGGATATTTCCGATCCGGAGCATCGCCGGATCAGCAGCCACCGGCTGATCGCCAAGATGCCGACGATCGCGGCCATGGCGTTCAAATATTCGATCGGCCAGCCTTTCATGCAGCCGACCAATTCGCTGAGCTACACCGGCAATTTCCTGCGCATGACCTTCGGCGTCCCGGCCGAGGAATATGAGGTGCTTCCGGCGGTGGAAAAGGCGATGGACCGGATCTTCATCCTCCATGCCGATCACGAGCAGAACGCCTCGACTTCTACGGTCCGACTTGCCGGTTCCTCCGGCGCGAACCCCTTCGCCTGCATCGCGGCAGGCATTGCCTGCCTGTGGGGCCCCGCGCATGGCGGTGCCAACGAAGCGGCGCTGAACATGCTGCGCGAGATCGGCACGCCCGACCGCATTCCCCATTACATCGAGCGGGCGAAGGACAAGAACGATCCCTTCCGCCTGATGGGCTTCGGCCACCGCGTGTACAAGAACTACGATCCGCGCGCCACGGTGATGCAGAAGACCGTGCGCGAGGTGTTCGACGCGCTCAACGTGACCGATCCGGTGTTCGAAACCGCCCTGCGGCTCGAGGAACTGGCGCTGAAGGACGACTATTTCGTCGAGAAGAAGCTGTTCCCCAACGTGGACTTCTACTCGGGCGTCATCCTCTCCGCCATCGGCTTCCCGACCACTATGTTCACTGCCCTCTTCGCCCTTGCCCGCACGGTCGGCTGGGTGGCGCAGTGGAACGAGATGATCTCCGATCCCGGCCAGGTGATCGGTCGCCCACGCCAGCTCTACACAGGGCCGACGCAGCGCGATTACGTGCCGGTGGAGAAGCGCTGAGCCATGCGCTTGCTCGGATGGATCATCCGGGTCCTGGGCATATTGCTATTCGCGGCCGGGCTCCTGTGGACTCTGCAGGGGCTCGGCATCGTGATGTGGCCTCAGGAAAGCTTCATGCTGGCCGACCGCAGCTGGGCTGTGCGCGGCGCGATCACCGCTGCAATTGGCCTGGTGTTGATCTGGCTGGCCGGGCGCGTCGCGCGCCGCTGAGGCTCAGCCCTCGGGATCGGCCGGCAGGTCCAGTATGAAACGAGCGCCCTGCCCGGGCGCGCTTTCCACCCGAAGTTCACCGCCCATCGCGCGGGCAAGGCGCCGCGAGATATACAGCCCGAGACCCGATCCGCCATCGCCTGTCCGGCCTAGGCGCTCGAACTTCTCGAAAATTCGCGTCTGCTGGTCCTCGGAGAGGCCTTCGCCCTGATCCGCCACGACAAGCCGGGCAATTGCGCCTTCGCTCTCGACGCGAAGCCAAACCTGCGAACCTTCCGGCGTGTAGCGGATGGCATTCCCCACGAGATTGAGCAGGATCTGCAGCACGCGGCGGAACTCGGCCACTGCCGGCGCACTCTCGTCAGGCTTGGGGGCATCTATGCCTATCCCGCGCTCCCGCGCCCGCATGCCGAGAATGCCCGCCGCCCGCCGCGCGACATCGGCCAGGTCAATATGGTCGGGGGCGGTACTGAAATCTTCGTCCTCCACCACTTCAAGGTCGACAAGGTCGTCGATCAAGGCCAGCAGATGCTCGCCGGCTGTCGCGATGTCTGCGGCGTAATTGCTGTATTCCTCCGCCAGCGGACCGGCGAGCTGCGTCCGGATCGTCTCCGCATTGGCGATGATCCGGGCCACCGGCTGCCGCAGCACGGGGGCGAGTTCCCGGCCAAGGGCAGCGGTCATGGCCTGCCTCGTCGCGCCGACCATTGGCGGGACGTGCTCCGCAAGCGGGGGCTCATCCGCAACCAGATGCAGTTCGAAGCCATCTCGGCCGGGTGCGGCAGCCCCTAGCGGAATGAGATGCGCGGTCCAGCTGCGCGATGATCCGTCGATCGTCAGCCGTGCGCCGTCCAACAGGCGCCAATGAAGGTTCTGCTTCTGGCCTCCTTCGGCGCCCGCGAGACCGACGAATTCGGTCCAGCGTCGGCCGCGCCCCAGCTCCATCCGGCTGGACAAGTCTGCCAAATCGACACAGCGGCTCTCCACCGCGAGCAATTCCTGCTCCGGCCCCAACCTTGCGGAGAGCTCCGCTGACTGACGGAGGATGCTCGAGCGGCGTTCGGCCGTCTTCTGCAGCTCGGCGGGCGAAAGGGGAGCGACGTGCCAGTTGGACATGCTGATGGCGCAGCCGTCTGCATCGGGCACCACTTCCGCCCAGGCCGTAATCCGCTCCGCCCCGTCCTGCGCGCGGATCGGTCTTGCAAAACGCAGTCCATAAAGGCGCGCCTTGCGAATTAGCTCGAGCAGAGCGGGCGCGGCCACCACGCCGGGAAGCTCGCCACCCAATCGCCGCTGAAGACTGGCCAGCGGTTCTTCTGCTTCGATCAGCCGGTCGCCCGTATCCGTGCGCGCGCGGGCGATGTGGATCGTCGTTCCCGACATCGCTCAGGCCCCGCTCTCTTCGCGCAGTAGCGCGCTTGCGGTGTCGCCGTCGATCAGATCGAGACCGCGAACGACATCGGCATCCGGCTTGATGAAGAAAAGCTGCGTATGGAGGCCGTCGCGGTCAAGCCCGGCGGTCCGGAGCGCAACGGCAAGCCGGTCCGACGCTGCCTGCCCGAAGGACAGCAACACCATCGTGCGTTCCTGCTCGGTCACCAGCGCCAGCGCCGTGGTGAAAAGGGCAACTCCGGCTTGCTCCACCTGCAGCGCCGGCGCGATATCCTCTCCCAGCCCCAGGAGGATGCGGGCCGCGAGCCCTAGTCGGCTACGGGCCTCCTCGAACGTTTCGCGCAGGGCCGCGCAGGCGGGCTCGGCAGCGCCGCCGCAATCGGCCGCCTCGGCATGAGCAGCGAGCGCGCACAGGGCCCGGTGGAAATAATCCCCCGGCAACTCCCCCAGGGGCAGGTCCATGCGCCTTTGCTGCTGCACGAAGCGAGCTTGCGAAGCGAGAAATGCCATCGCGCGCGCTGAAATTTCCGGCTCCGGAGATGCGGCGAGATCCTGCACCAGCGGGGTCAGCACGCCGTCGATACCACTGCGCTGTTGCAGCTGCTCCGTCAGCCGGCCCTCCAGAGCCAGCCCGTGAACATGCCCCAGCAGCCCGCCATCTGCAGCCATACGGTCGATCAAATGATCCGACTGCGCCGCGAGGAAGGCATCGCGATCGGGAACATCGGCATGCACAGCGAGCGCAAGCAGCAATTGCTCGGCAAGGTCCGCCAGCATGCCGCGGACGCGGGCCACCACCTCGTCGGCAAACAACTCGCCCGCGTCGCCGCGCAGCAGGTGGCGAAGCACCGGGGCGACGCCGGCAAGCACCGCACCATCGCGTGCAAGCCTCTCGCGCAGGATGCCTTCAACCTCGCTCACGCCTGCTCCGTCATGGGGTTCGCCTCATCGGCCTGCCGTAGCAGACCAAGGTTAAATGCGCGTTAGCCGCTATTCCGCCATCGCGCTACGACGCCGAAGGCAAGCACTGCAAGGGCCAGCAACATCAGTGCCGCTTCCGCCAGCCCGAACGCTGCAGCGCTGGCGAGGAACAGGGAGAGGACCGCCCGGTCCCCCAGCAACGACACCGGCGGCTTGGCGCTTCCCGGATTCACGGCGTGCAGACTGGCCACCAGTACGAGCGGCGGGAACAGCGCATGGAGGGCACCACCCTCTATGGCTGATGCGCCACATACGGCCAGGCTAAGGTCTAACAGCCGCTCCAGCACCAGAACGGGCGCAGTGCGCGCTTGGCCGAAGGGCGCGGCGTTCAGCTGCGCGAGCCCGGCGCAAAAGGGCATGCCGACAGCGCCCATGGCGAGCAGGAGGAAGCCCACGGCTGGAAAACCGGCTGCCGCAGCACCGGCCGCCGCAGCGATCGCCAGCCCCGTCAGTCCCAGCGCCCCCGGCAGCGCACGCGGCCGGGCGAGCAATTGCCCCGCCAGCGGCCGCAGCAGTAGGAGGGCGGCGCTTCCGGCGAGAGAGGAACTGGGCCCACGCGACTGGTGCCGATCCAGCCAGCTGTCTTCCAGATCGCGCGCGTCCTTGTCGCTGCGCGGCAGGGACCAGCTACCCTCCACCAGAACCTCCTCCGACAGCGCACGCTCGGGGAGACGGGCCTGGAGCCCGATCCGCAGCAGGGCCGCGAAGGGATTGCTGTCATCCGGCAGGTCGGCGAGCCGTTCGACCAGTCCACCCGGAACCAGCAGGGCACCGGCCCAGGCCCGTTCGAGGTCGATCCGTTCGAAGCCTGCTGCAATGGCCGGCCCAGCAGGCAGCGTCAGCACACCCCCACCGCGCCTCAATTGCTCCAGTCCGCGCCGATCCTCCGCGAAAAGTCCGGGAGCCAGCACGAGCAATTCGTCAGCTGCACGCACAGCGCCGAGCAAGCCATGTGCACCGCCAATGGATTGAAACCGCAGCCCCGCATCCTCGGCGGCGTGCTGCAAGGCCAGCGCATCGCCGCCTGCTCCGCCGCCGAAGCCGATGATCCGCTCGCACCCCGCCGCGCGGGCGAGGTCCAGCTGGCGCAGAGCCAGCGAACGACCGGCTACTGCGAGAGGCGCATCGCCTGCCGCATTACGCGGCTGTCCTGCTATCGAAATAAGGGCGGCACGCACCCGGATCGCTCCCATCTGTCGAAGGGGGAGTGACTAGGCGTTCAGCCCCCTCGAGCGCAAGCGATGCGCGCGGGCGCTCAATGGCTCGTCGTGAACTGGTCGCGAAAGCGGCCGAGCTTGCGCAGCACCACCGGGTCACCCGGGGCGCCGTCCACCGCCTCCCCGGCCAGATCGATCAGTTCCGAGGAATGGAAGGTCGCCCCAAGGCCCTTCAGCCGCAGCGCCGCCATGATCCAATTGGCATCGCAGCGCGCGCGGCCGAGAAGATCGACATGCTGGGTGAGGCTGTCCACGAAACATGCGCGCAATTCCGCCAGCAGCCCCAAATCCTGGCCGGCCGCAGCCGCCAGATGCGAATCGAAATTTCCCGACTCATCCACCATGGAAACGCGATAGTGGATCAGCAGTTAAGCCGGGGTTTATCGCATCCGGCCGTGTGATAATCTCGGCCGATGGCAGGCAGAAAGAATCTGGTGGCAATCGGCCCCGAATCGCAGAGGGATGGCACGGAAGTGGCTTCGTCCGAAGGCGGCGCAGCGGCTGTGGAGGAGCAGGTGCCGGCGGCGGAGGAGACACGGGTGGATAGCTCCGCGCAGGCCGGCGATTGGGCCGCCGATATGGAAGCAGGCGCAGCGCGCAGCTTCGGCTGGGTGGTGCCTGTCGTCGCCGCTCTGGCCGTGATCGGCTGGACCGGCTTCTTCGGCTGGGTCCATCAAGCCGAGATGTTCCGCGGCGCCACACCCCTGCAGTGGCAGGGCTGGATTGTGGACTGGGCCGTGCCCGTCCTGCTGGTCGTGGCACTGTGGCTGTTGGCAGTCCGTAACAGCCGGCAAGAGGCACGACGCTTCGCTGCCACAGCGCGTTCTCTGTCGGAGGAGTCGCGACAGCTGGAAACGCGCCTTTCGACGGTCAATCGCGAGCTAAGCCTGGCACGAGAGTTCATCGCCGCCCAGTCGCGCGATCTCGAATCCCTTGGCCGTGTGGCGAGCGACCGGCTTTCCGAACATGCTGATCGGTTGCAGGGTCTCATCCGCGACAATGGCGCGCAGGTGGAGGTCATCGGCAAGGTCAGCAGCACGGCGCTGGAGAACATGGATCGCCTGCGCGGTGAGCTGCCTGTGATCGCCAATTCCGCACGTGATGTGAGCAACCAGATCGGCAATGCTGGCCATGTGGCCCGCGAACAGCTTGGCGAGATGATCGCCGGGATGAAGCGGCTGAACGAATTCGGCGAGGCCAGCGGACGCCAGGTGGACGCGCTGCACGAGCGGGTGGACGAGGCCGTGGCGGCGTTCGCTCAGCAGGCCAGCCATCTGGGCGACATCGCTGAGCGGCGCTTCGCCGCGCTCAACGAACGCAGCGCGGCCTTCCGCGCCGAGCTCGACGGGCGTGAGGTAGACAGCTTTGCTGCGCTGCGGCGCCGTGCGGCAGCTCTGGAAGAGGAACTGGAGAACCGCCGCCGCGACGCCGAAAGCGCGGAAGATGCAGCGCTCGAACAGCTGCGCGATCGTGCCGACACCCTCCGCGCCGAGCTGGCCGCCCGCCGGGCCGAACTGGAGACCACAGAGCAGGCTGCGCTGGCGGCCGTGCGTCACCGCGCGCGCGCTCTCGGGGCAGAGCTCGACCAGCAGCGGCACGAGGTGCAGGCGGCAGAGGAGGCGGCGCTGGAAGTGCTGCGCGCCCGACTCGCCCAGCTGGTGGAGGAAGGAAAGCGCATCTCCGACATCCTGCGCGAAGGCGAAACCGACGCCGCCGAAGCCTGGGCCGCTGCTGTTTCAGCGCTGGAGGAGCGCATGTTCGAAGCGATCCGCAAGGTTTCGGACGTGGACCAGCAGGCACTGGCCAACGCGCGCAAGCGGCTGGATGCCCTGAGCCAAGAGGCCGGACGGGTCGATGCCATGATCGTCCAGCGGTTCGAAGCTTTCGAAGCGCATCTGGAGCAGCGCAATGTTCAGGCAAACGAGCGCGAAGCTGCCTCGCTCGCGGAGCTGGAGCATCGTCTCGCCCGCTTCGATCGACAGATCGCCGAGCGGCAGGAGGAGCAGCTGGCGCATGTGGCAGGCTTGGCCGAACGGGGCGAGGCCATGGCGGAGCGGCTTGCCGAACTCGGCGCCGAGATGGAGCGACTCGCCAGCCAGGGCCGGCGCACGCAGGACAATCTCACCCATGCCGCGCACGGGCTGGCGGAGAAGCTGGCCGAAAGCAGGGCGATCCTCAATGAGAATGGCGACAAGGTTTCCGAGCTCACCAATTCCAGCGTCCGCCTGCTGGAGATCATTCGTTCCGGCGCTCAGCACAGCCGCGAAGACCTGCCGCTGGCCATTGGTGAAGCGGAGGAGCGTCTGCTTGCCTTTGAAGCACATGCAAGCTCGCTCAAGGATCTGATCGCCGAGGCGGGCGCCAAGGGCGCAGCGCTTGCGAGCAATGTGGATCAGGCGCAGCGCAGCGGCACAGCCACGGCCGAGCAACTGACCGAGCTGGAGCAGCGGCTTGCAGCCTTGGCCGCGCAGTCTGAGGCGCTCTCCGCCCAAGCCAGGGGGGAACTGCAGGAAGCGGTGGCCACGCTGCAGGAAGCAGCGGGCCAGGCGCTCAATGGGCTGAGCGACGAGCAGGCCGCGCGGATCCGGGAAATGGCCGAGCGCATCGGCAGCGAGAGCAGCGAAGCGATCGGCCAGGCAGTGGAACAGCACGTCACGCAGGCGATCATGGACCTGCAGGAAGCGGCTGTGCATGCAGGCGATGCGGGCCGCGAAACGGCCATCCAGCTGCGCGATCAGCTGGCGATGGTGAACGAACTCGCGGGCAATCTTGAGCGGCGGGTGGCGCATGCGCGCGAGCAGGCCGAGGAGACAGTCGACGGCGATTTCACGCGTCGCATGACACTGATCACCGAAGGTCTCAATTCGGCTGCGATCGATATCGCCAAGGCGCTCGACAGCGAAGTGACGGATACGGCGTGGGCCAGCTATCTGCGGGGCGACCGGGGCATCTTCACGCGCCGTGCGGTCCGGCTGCTCGATAACCAGAACAGTAAGGCTGTGGCCGAACTCTATGGCGACGATGCGGAGCTTCGCGAGACGATCAACCGCTACATCCACGACTTCGAAGGGATGCTGCGGTCGGTGCTGTCCACGCGCGAAGGCAATACGCTGGCGGTGACGCTGCTCTCCTCCGACATGGGCAAGCTCTATGTTGCCCTGGCGCAGTCGATCGACCGGCTGCGCTCGTGATCGCGCGGAGGGTCAGCCGGCTCCGGGTGTTGCTTCCGGATCGACCCATCCGGGAGGGCCGCTGTCGAAGAAATCGATGTCTTCCAGCTTGATCCAGCCATAGATGTAATTGGCCACGAACAGGCCGCAGAGCACCGCCGCCAGCACCGTCGCGCGCAGGATCACCCGGCCGGGGCGAAAATTCGCCGGGGCACTGTCGGCCTGTCCCGGCACCAGATCCAGCCCCGCCTCCTGATGGGTGCGCACGCCGAAGGGCAGCACCAGCAGCGCGCTGAACACCCAACAGAGGAAATAGATCGCGAGGATCGATGTCCAGGCCATGGGCCTACTCCGCCGGCAGGATCACGCGGGTCTGCGGCTTCTTGCCCGACCAGCGCTGCGCCGCGCGGCGCGCCGCAAGCCGTGCGGCTTCCGTGACGGCGTCGGGATCGTTGCGGTCCCGCCCCTTGAGACGGCGGAGCGCATTCGCCACGTCGCTTTCCGCCTCTTCAATGAAGGCGGCGTAATCCTCATCCAGCGGAAGCCCGATCCCTTCGATCCGGGCTTTCGCCTGCCGATCGAGAACTACGATCAGCAGGCCATCACGGGCAAGCCGTCGGCGCATGGAGATCGCCTCCCCATCGGCGGGAACGATGATGTCGCCGTCCAGCACCAGCCTGCCGGAGCGCACTTCGGCCAGCTTGCCGGGCGCGCCGGGCGCTATGCGGACGATGTCCCCGTTCTTCTGCACCACGGCAGAAGGGATGCCGCTTTCAAGCCCGACGCGCGCCTGTTCCTGCATGTGCCGCATCTCCCCATGCACGGGGATGAGGATCTCAGGGCGGAGCCAGCCATAGAGCGCCTCCAGCTCGGGCCGGCCGGGATGGCCAGAGACATGGATTTCACTCTGCCGGTCGGTGACCATGGTGATCCCCCGCGCGGCCAGGCGATTCTGCACGCGGCCGATGGCAATTTCGTTGCCGGGGATCTGGCGACTGGAAAACAGCACCACATCGCCTTCGGTCAGCGAGATCGGGTGATTGTCCTCCGCAATGCGCGCCAGCGCCGCGCGCGGTTCCCCCTGACCGCCGGTCGCCAGGATCAGCACCTCTCCCCGCGGCAAATCCATTGCGGTGTTGAAGTCGATCAGCGGGGGCAGATGCTCCAGATAGCCGTTGTTCTGCGCCACCTCGATGATGCGATCGAGCGATCGACCAGCCACGCAGAGCTGCCGCCCTGTCTCTTCCGCCACATGGCCCAGCGTCTGCAGGCGGGCGACATTGGATGCAAAGGTCGTCACCAGCACCCTCTTGCCCGGGTGCCGTCGCACTTCCTCCAGCAGGCCGCGATAGACCGCCCCTTCGGAGCCCGACGGCGCCGGATTGAAGACATTGGTGGAATCGCACACGAGCGCGAGCACGCCCTCGTCACCGATCTCGGTCAGTTCCTCTTCGGTGGCGGGCTCACCCACCAGCGGCTCCTCGTCGAGCTTCCAGTCGCCGGTATGGAAAATCCTGCCGAAGGGTGTTTCGATAAGCAGCGCATTCCCCTCCGCGATGGAATGCGCGAGCGGGATATAGGTGACCTCGAACGGGCCCAGGGCGATGCTGCCGTGATCCTCGCCCACCATGTTCAGCTCCACCTCGCCGACCAGGCCTGCTTCCTCGAGCTTGCGCATCACCAGTTCAGCCGTGAACGGCGTGGCATAAAGCGGCACGCCCAGTTCCGCGGCGAAATAGGGCACGGCGCCGATGTGATCTTCATGCGCGTGGGTCAGCACGATGCCCAGCAGGTCGTCGGCGCGCTCCTCGATGAACTCGATATCCGCAAACAGCAGCTCCGTGCCCGGATACTCATTGGCGCCGAAGCTCATGCCGAGATCGACCATCAGCCACTTGCCCTGGCAGCCGTAGAGGTTGACGTTCATTCCGATCTCGCCCGATCCACCGAGCGCAAGGAACAGCAATTCGTTTTCCGGCGTGAAATCCTTCTTCACGCCGCATCCGCCTTTGCGGCCAGGATCGCCAGGCCTTCCAATGTCAAATCTGCATCCACCGCGTCAAAAATCTCCGTGTGCTTGTCAAACAGCAAGGCCAGCCCGCCCGTGGCGACCACCTTTGCCGGTCTGCCGATTTCGGCGCGCAGGCGGGCAATCAGCCCTTCCATCATCGCCACGTAGCCCCAGTACACACCAATCAGCATCTGGTCTTCCGTATTCCGGCCAATCAGCGAATTGCCCCGCGGCGCCTCAATCGCGATCCGCGGCAGCTTGGCCGTGTTGTTCACCAGCGCATCCAGCGAAAGATTGATGCCGGGCGCAATGATCCCGCCCTTGTAGGCGCCCTTGAAATCCACGACATCGAAGGTCGTGGCCGTGCCAAAATCGATTACGATCAGGTCGCCGAAATACTTCGCATGGGCAGCCACGGCGTTGACCGCGCGATCGGCCCCCAGCGAGCGCGGGGCCTCGACCTCAATCGGGAAATCCCAGTCGGCAGCCCCCTCGCCGGCGAACAGCGGCGTCAGCCCGAAATACTTCTGCCCTAGCACTGCCAGATTGTGCCGGGCGCGCGGGACGACGGTGGAAATGATCATCCGGTCGACGTCGCCGGGGCCCCTCCCCTCTATTGCGAGGAGTTGGAGCAGCCACACAGCATATTCATCGGCAGTCCGTCGCGGGTCGGTGGCGATCCGCCAGCGTGCACGGATTTCGCGGCCCTCGAACAGCGCGAAGACCACATTAGTGTTGCCGACGTCCACGGCGAGCAGCATCGCTCAGTTCCCTTCCAGCTCCACGTCGCCCGCGTGGATGACACGCACTTCACCATTCGCCAAGCTCAGCCGCAGGGCGCCGTCGTCGGTCACCCCGGCAAAATGGCCGGACAAGCGCACGCCTGACGAATCATGCACCGAAAGCGGCGCGCCCGCCGGATGCGCAGCTGCAAGCCACCGCTCCAGCAGCGGTGCGAGGCCGAACTCGCGCCAGCGAGCCAATTCGCGATCCATCTGCAGGGCGAGCACGCGGGCGAAAGCATCGCGATCGGGCGCCGGCCCGCTCTGGGCAAGGCTGCGGGTCGATCGGCCGGCGATGTCCGGGGCAGCGGAGAGATTCACGCCGATGCCGATCACCGCATGGGCCCCTTCCCGCTCCAGCAATATGCCGGAGAACTTCGCGCCGCCGATCAAGACGTCGTTCGGCCATTTCAGGGTGACCCCCACGGGACGGCCCAGGACTTCGATGATCGTCTCGTACAGCGCCAGGGCCGCTGCGAATGACAGGCTCGCGGGGGGCGGCTGATCCGGCCCAAGGTGAACCACCGTGGAGCCCATGAAATTGCCCGGCGCGTCCAGCCAGTTGCGCCCTTGCCGCCCGCGACCGGCCACTTGCGCGTCAGCGATTAGCCAGAAGCCCTCCGGCGGGGCGTTGCCCGAGCGAATCCGCGCAAGCAGATCCGCGTTGGTAGAGCCCGTCTCGCGAACGATCTCGAAGCGGGGAGGCAAGTCAGGCCAGCAGGAAGAGTGCCGCGGCGGCCCCGTCCGCCAGCCTGCCGAGCCAGCCCGTGAGAAGATAGCCCAGCGGAGAAATCACCAGCGTGCTGATCGCCAGCAGCGCCCAGTGCGCCCAGTCGCTCTCGCCCTTCACCCGGTCCACCGGCTCGTCGAAGAACATCACCTTGACGATCATGATGTAGTAGAAGGCGCCGATCACCGATGCGGCAATGCCCAGGGCTGCCAGCACAATCAGATCGGCCTGCACTGCGGCCTGGAAGACGACGAACTTCGCCCAGAAGCCGAACAGCGGCGGAATGCCAGCGGTGCTGAACATCAGCGCCATCATGCACCATGCCAGCGCGGGGCGCGTGGTTGACAGGCCGGCCAGATCAGCGATCGCCACCACCGGTTCGCCCTGCGCATCCTTGAGCATCATCAGCACGATGAAACTGCCCACCGTCATCGCGACATAGATGGCGAGATAGACCAGCATCGCACTGGCACCCTGCGGCGTTGCAGCGGCAAGGCCGATCAGCAGGAAGCCGACATTGTTGATCGATGAGTAAGCGAGCAGCCGCTTCAGGCTCCTCTGCCCGATCGCGCCCAGTGCGCCGACGACGATCGACGCGAGCGAGAGGAACACCACAATCTGGCGCCAGACATCCGCGTGGCCGCCGAATGCGCTGAGCGAAACCCGGGCCAGCAGCACCACCGCCGCAGCCTTCGCCGCCGTGGCGAAGAAGGCCGTCACCGGTGTGGGCGCGCCCTCATAAACGTCTGGCGTCCACATATGGAACGGCACGGCGCTGATCTTGAAGGCGAGGCCCGCGAGAACGAACACCAGTCCGAACAGGGCACCCATCGGCAGCGCACCGGCAAAGGCAGCGCCGATCCCGGCGAAGCTGGTGCTGCCGGTAAAGCCGTAGGTCAGGCTGATGCCGAAGAGGAGGATGCCCGAGGCCAGCGCGCCAAGCACGAAATACTTGAGGCCCGCCTCCGCCGAGCGATCATCCGTGCGCAGGAACGCGGCAAGCACGTAGGACGCAAGGCTGTTGAGCTCGAGCCCGATGTAGAGCGTCAGCAGGTCTGTCGCCGAGACCATGATGCTCATGCCCAGGGCGGCGAACAGCACAAGCACCGGCAATTCGGCACGCATGGAGCCCGTACGCTCGAGGAAGGCCGGAGCCACCACCAGCACGGCGCCCGAAGCCGCGAAGATCATCAGCTTGGCGAAGCCGGCGAAGGCATCCGCCGCGAACTGGCCCCCAAAGGCAATCGTATCCGGGCCAGCAGCTGCGCCGCAGACGCTTGGCGCCACAAGGAAGAAGGCGCCACCGAGGGCCACGCAGGCAAGGATGCTGATCAGGCGCGACGCCTTGTCCCCGCCCCAGGCGGCAACGAGCAGCAGCGCAAGGCCGCTGACGGACAGGACAATCTCCGGCGCGATCAGCGCAAGGGAGGTCGAAAACTCCATCAGTGCGCCTCCCCGTGCGCTTCAGTTTCTGCGGCGGGCAGGGGCGCGCCGATCTTCAAATTGGCATCGCCATGCGGCGCCGATCGCGCAACCCGGGCATCAAGCGCCTGGATATCCTGCCGGATGGGGGCAAGGAAGCTCTCGGGATAGACGCCCATCCACAGCACAGCGGCAGCGAGCGAACCCAGCATCAGCCACTCACGTCCATCGAGATCGGGCATGGCGGCTGCGTCGGCGTTCTTCTGCTCGCCAAAAGCCACGCGGCGATAGAGGAAGAGCATATAGGCCGCACCGAGAATGATCCCGGTCGTACCGATCAGCGCGACCCAGCTGGACGCCTGATAGATGCCCGCGAGGCTCAGGAATTCGCCGACAAAGCCGCTCGTGCCCGGAAGGCCGATGCTCGCCATGGTGAACAGCAGGAAGAACATCGCATAGCGCGGCATGTTGATCGACAGGCCGCCATAACGATCGATTTCCCGCGTATGCAGGCGATCGTAGATGACGCCGACGCAGAGGAACAGCGCGCCCGACACGAGGCCGTGGCTGAGCATCACGATCATCGCGCCTTCCAGGCCCTGCGTGTTGAAAGCGAACAGGCCCATGGTGACGATGGCCATGTGGGCTACCGAACTATAGGCGATCAGCTTCTTCATATCGTGCTGGACCAGCGCGATGAGGCTGGTGATCACCACCGCCGCCATGGAGAGGCCCCAGATCAGCCAGGCGAATTGCGCGCTCGCTTCCGGGAACATCGGCAGGCTGAAGCGGATGAAGCCATAGCCGCCCATCTTCAGCAGCACGCCGGCAAGGATGACGGAGCCCGCAGTGGGCGCCTGAACGTGCGCATCGGGAAGCCAGGTATGCACCGGCCACATCGGCATTTTCACCGCGAAACTGGCGAAGAATGCCAGGAACAGCCAGGTCTGCGCCCCTGCCGGGAAGTCATAGGCCATCAGCGTGGGGATGTCCGTAGTGCCCGCGACATTCACCATCCACAGCATCGCGATCAGCATCAGCACCGAGCCGAGCAGCGTGTAGAGGAAGAACTTATAGCTCGCGTAGATGCGGTTATCGCCACCCCAGATGCCGATGATCAGATACATCGGGATAAGGCCAGCTTCGAAGAAGATGTAGAACAGGAACAGGTCCTGCGCGGCGAACACGCCGATCATCAGCACTTCCATCAGCAGGAAGGCCGCCATGTATTCGCCCACGCGGCGGGTGATCGCGTTCCAACTCGCCCCGATGCAGATCGGCATCAGGAACACGCTGAGCACGATCAGCATCAGTGCGATGCCGTCGATCCCCAGCGCCCATTGGAAGGTTGCGAAGATCGGCGCCCGTTCGACGAACTGCCATTGTGCCCCGCCCACATCGAAGCTGGCCCACAAGGCGATGCCGAGCACCAGATCGATCAGCGTCGCAGCCAGCGCGATCATGCGGGCGAGCTTCGCCTCCGCGAACAGGCAGGCGATCGCGCCCGCCAGCGGAACGAGCAACATCAGCGAAAGAATGGGGAAGCCTCCCATCAGACAAGCACCCAGCTGATAGCGGCGACAAGGCCGAGCAGCATCACCAGGGCATAGCTGGTGAGATAGCCCGACTGCACGCGATGCGCGAGCACAGAGCCCTTCTCCACCACCCAGGCCGCGCCATTGGGACCGAAGCGATCGATCAGGCCCACGTCGCCGCGCAGCCAGAACAGGCGGCCGATCACGAAAGCGGGCTTCACGAACAGGAAATGATAGATCTCGTCGAAATACCACTTGTTGTAGAGGAAGCGGTAAACCGGCCCGAGCTGCTCCGCCACCGCGGCCGGAACTGCCGTGTTGCGGATATAGGCATACCAGGCGCTGACGAGGCCGATCAGCATCACGATTGTGGCAGCCAGCTTCACCAGCGGCGGCACACCGTGCATCGCATGCACCAGATGCTCGTTGTAGGCGATCGATCCGTTCCAGAACGCCTCGCCTTCGATGAAAGGCGCGTAGAACAGGAAGCCGGCAAAGACCGCCCCCAGCGACAACACGATCAGCGGCACCAGCATCACCACCGGGCTTTCATGCGGCTGATAGCCGGCGGTGCCATCGTCCTCGTGCGGGCTCGGCACGTGATGCGTCGCATCATGCCCGGCATCTTCCTGCGAGGGAGGATTGGCATCTTCCGGCTCGTCATGCCCGTGGTGGACGGCGTGCTGGATATGCTCGCTGTCGGCCCAGCGCGGCTTGCCCCAGAAGGTCAGGAACATCAGGCGCCAGGAATAGAAGCTCGTCAGCAGCGCAGCCACGACGCCGAGCCAGAAGGCCGTGCGGCCCATTTCCGTACCGCTGGCATAGGCCGCTTCGATGATGGCATCCTTGGAATAGAAGCCGGCAAAGCCGAACACGCCCGCCACACCCACACCGGTGATCGCCAGCGTGCCGGCCATCATCGCCCAGAAAGTGATCGGGATCTGCTTACGCAGCGCGCCATAGTACCGCATGTCCTGCTCGTGATGCATCGCATGGATCACCGAGCCGGCGCCCAGGAACAGCAGCGCCTTGAAGAAGGCATGCGTAAACAGGTGGAACATGGCCGCGCCATAGGCGCCTACGCCTGCCGCAAAGAACATGTAGCCCAGCTGCGAGCAGGTGGAATAGGCGATCACGCGCTTGATGTCCCATTGCGTGGTACCCACCGTCGCGGCGAAGAAGCAGGTCGCGCCGCCGATGAAGGTGACGAAGGTCAGCGCGGCCGGAGCCGCTTCGAACATCGGCGAAAGGCGGCACACCATGAACACGCCCGCTGTCACCATCGTGGCGGCGTGGATCAGCGCGGACACCGGCGTCGGGCCCTCCATCGCATCCGGAAGCCAGGTGTGCAGCCCCAGTTGGGCCGACTTACCCATCGCGCCCACGAACAGCAGCAGGCACAGCACCGTCATCGTATCGAGCCGCATGCCAAGGAAACCGATGGTGGACGCACCCTTCATGGCCGGCGCGGCAGCGAGGATCTCGGGAATGGAGACGGTCTGGAACACCAGGAAGGTGCCGAAAATGCCGAGCATGAAGCCGAGATCGCCCACGCGGTTGACCACGAAGGCCTTGATCGCGGCGGCACTCGCGCTCGGCTTGCGGAACCAGAAGCCGATCAGCAGGTAGCTGGCGAGACCCACGCCTTCCCAACCGAAGAACATCTGCACCAGATTGTCCGCCGTCACCAGCATCAACATGGCGAAGGTGAACAGGCTGAGATAGGCGAAGAAGCGGGGCTGGTCGGGGTCTTCCGACATGTAGCCCCAGCTATAGAGATGGACGAGCGCGGAGACGCTGGTCACCACGACCAGCATGATCGCGGTGAGCGTATCCACGCGCAGCGCCCAGTCGAACGTCAGCGCGCCGGACTGCACCCACTTGAGGACCGGCACGACCTGCGCCGGCACGTCGCCACCGATATAGGTGAGGAAGATCGGCCAGGATAGCGCGCAGGAAAGGAACAGTGCGCCGGTGGTGACCACCTTCGCGGGCACATTGCCGATGGCGCGATTGCCCAGCCCTGCGACGAGTGCTGCCAGCAGCGGCAGGAATACGATGACCAGTATGGACGACACCTGACCGTTACCCCTTCATCCGGTTGACGTCGTCCACCGCGATCGTGTGGCGGCTGCGGAAATAGATCACCAGAATGGCGAGTCCGATGGCGGCCTCACCGGCAGCCACGGTCAGCACAAACATGGCGAAGATCTGCCCTGTCAGATCGCCGAGAAAGGCGCTGAAGGCGACCAGATTGATGTTCACCGCGAGCAGGATCAGCTCGATCGCCATCAGGATGATGATGATGTTCTTGCGGTTGAGAAAGATGCCGAGCACGCCGAGCACGAAGAGGATCGAGCTCACCACGACATAATGTTCGATGCCGATCACAGCTGCACCCCCTTGCCCACTTCGGGTCGCGCGTTGACAGTCGCCTCTTCCGGCCGGCGGGCGATCTGGCGGGAAATCTTCTGCTGTCCGCGCGGGGCGCGCACTTCGCGGTGAGTGAGCACGATCGCGCCGACCATTGCCACGAGCAGGATCACACCCGCGCTTTCAAACAGGAACAGGTACTTGCCGTAGAGTAGCGCGCCGATGTTCTCGATATTGCTTTCGCCCAGGATCGGCGCTGCGTCACCGGACGGGGTACCGAGCTGCAGCGCGCCTACGCGATAGGCACCGACGCCCAGGACCAGCTCCGCCAGCAATACCAGCGCAATGGCGATGCCGAGCGGGAAGTTCTTCACGAAGCCGGCCCGCAGCTCCGCAAAGTCGATGTCCAGCATCATCACCACGAAGAGGAACAACACCGCGACCGCGCCGACATAGACGATCACCAGCAGCATCGCGATGAACTCTGCGCCGACCAGGATCATCAGCCCCGCCGCATTGAAGAAGGAGAGGATCAGCCACAGCACCGAATGCACCGGATTGCGCGCCATCACGGTGAGCGTGGCGCTGGCGATGACCAGCACGGCGAACAGATAGAAGGCGAATATGTGAATCATGAAGCCCCGTACGATCCCGTGCGCCGGTTAACGATAGGGCGCATCGGCTTCAAGGTTCGCGGCAATCGCCCGCTCCCACTTGTCCCCGTTCGCCAGCAGTTTTGCCTTGTCATAGAGCAGCTCCTCGCGCGTTTCGGTGGAGTACTCGAAATTCGGCCCTTCGACGATCGCATCCACCGGGCAGGCTTCCTGGCAGAAGCCGCAGTAGATGCACTTCGTCATGTCGATGTCATAGCGCGTCGTCCGGCGGCTGCCGTCCTCGCGCGGTTCGCTTTCGATCGTGATCGCCTGTGCCGGACACACCGCCTCGCACAGCTTGCAGGCGATGCAACGCTCTTCCCCGTTAGGATAGCGGCGCAGCGCATGCTCGCCGCGAAAACGCGGGGACAGCGGGTTCTTCTCGAAGGGATAGTTGATCGTCGCCTTCGGCTTGAAGAAATATTTCAAGGTCAGCGAATGCGCCTTGAGGAATTCCCACAGGGTGAAGGATTTGACGAGCTGGGCGGGAGTCATTGATCGCCGTCCTTCGCTTCACAAGTTCCGTTGATGTACGCAATGAATGGCTCACGATGCCCATCCTCGAAACTCAAAAGCGCTATCGGCTGAAGCTGAATTTTGAGGCGCCCGTCAGACTGTTTGGCGAACTGAAGCAGCGTTCCGCAGTGGCCTTCCGTGAAAAGGCACGGCCCTCGCCCAACGCGAAAACTTGCATAGGAATCTTCGCTCGTCTGGATCAGTGGAGATTTCCCGGAAAATTGCATTGGGCTTTCGGGCCAAGAAATCTCGACGGTTTCCTCGTCCTGGATGAGCGAGAAGCCCCACGCCTTATCACCGAGACCGCCACGAAACTGGATTGGATTGACGACGTCCTTGCCTTCGCTATCGGCACGGATCGAATAGATTTCCCCAAGCATACAATCGTATGCTGAGGTTTCGGCTGCGGCCGCCTGTGAAGCGATTCCCGCAGCAATGATGACGACCCACTTCATGCGCCATACCTCGTAAGCATCAGGAAGCCGGAAACGAGCACCACGAACAGCAGGCTCAGCGGCAGGAACACCTTCCACCCAAGCCGCATCAGCTGGTCGTAGCGATAGCGCGGCACGGTGGCCTTCACCCAGCTGAACACGAAGAAGAAGAAGAAGGTCTTTGCGAGCAGCCAGATCACGCCCGGAACGGCGTAGAGCGGCGCCCAATCCACCGGCGGCAGCCAGCCACCCCAGAACAGCACCGCGTTGAGCGTGCACATCAGCAGGACGTTCGCGTACTCGCCAAGCCAGTAAAGCGCGAAGGCCATGGAGGAATATTCGGTCTGGTAGCCTGCGACGAGCTCGCTCTCCGCCTCGGTGAGGTCGAACGGCGCGCGCGCGGTTTCGGCCATGGCCGAGATCAGGAACAGCACCCACATCGGGAACAGCAGCGGATTCACGCCGAAGGCATTGATCCCGAGGATTGCCCCGCGCTGCGCCTCGACGATGCCGTTCATGTTGAACGTGCCCGCCCACAGCACCACCGAGATCAGGATGAAGCCGATCGAGACTTCATAGGAAATCATCTGCGCGGCGGCGCGCATGGCGGAGAAGAACGGGTACTTGGAGTTGGACGCCCAGCCCGCGATCACCACGCCGTAGGTGCCGAGCGAGCTGATCGCCAGCACGTAGAGCAGGCCGACATTGATGTCCGCAAGCACGGCGCCCGAATTGAACGGGATCACCGCCCAGGCCATCAGCGCCACGGAGAAGGTGATGATCGGCGCGATCAGGAACAGGCCCTTGTTCGCCGCCGAGGGAATGATGGTTTCCTGCAGGAAGACCTTGAGGCCGTCCGCGAAGCTCTGCAGCAGCCCGAAGGGGCCCACGACGTTGGGCCCGCGGCGCAGCGCGAAGGCACCCCAGAAGCGGCGCTCCGCATAGATCACCATAGCCACGGCCAGCATCAGCGGCAGCGCGATCAGCAGGATCCCGGCAAAGGTCGCGACCGCCCAGGCCCAACCGTAGGACATGCCCAGCGATTCGAAGAAAGCGGTCATTCCGCCGCCTCCGCCAGATCGGCGCCATGCAGCAGCTCGGCAGAGCAGCGCTGCATGGTGGGGCTCGCCCGGCTGATCGGGTTGGTCATGTAGAAGTCCTTGATCGGATAGGCGATGCTACCCGTGGCGCGCGCCGACGCATTCGCCTTCGGCAGCGCTCCGTAATCCGCCAGGCCTTCCCTGCCAAGGGCCGGAACTTCGGCGATCATCGCAGCGCGCAATTCGTCGAAGCTGTCGAAGCCGACGGAGACACCCAGCGCATCGGCGAGAGCGCGCAGGATCGTCCAGTCCTCGCGCGCGTCGCCGGGGGCGAACACCGCCTTGTCGGCGAACTGCACGCGGCCTTCGGCGTTCACGTAAGTGCCTGATTTCTCGGTGTAGGCGCTGGCGGGCAAGATGATGTCCGCGGCATGGGCACCCTTGTCCCCGTGATGGCCGATATAGACCTTCAAGGCATTGGGGAACTTGGAGAAATCCACCTCATCTGCGCCCAGTGCCAGCACCAGCTTCGGCTCTGCGCTCACGAGGTCAGCAAGGCCGCCCTTCTGCGCGAAACCGAGCATCAGTGCGCCCATGCGCGCGGCGGAGAAATGCAGCACATTGAAGCCGTTCCAGCCTTCGCGGACCAGATTCCATTGCTCCGCCAGCGTCAGCGCCGGATCGAGCGCGCCGGCCACAAGCCCCGCCCCGCCGACGATAATGGCCGGCTTTTCGGCCTTCTGCATCGCCTCTGCAACGCCTTCGGGGAGGTTGTGCAAGAGTGTGGGGTCATCGCCGAGGAACTCGGCCGGATAGGTGGTCTCCCATTCCGGCCCGATGAGGAAGATCTTCGCGCCCTTCTTGGCCGCCTTGCGCAGCCGCACATTGAGCAGCGGCGCCTCCCAGCGGACATGGCTGCCGACGATGAGGACCGCGTCAGCCTCTTCAATTCCCGCAAAGGTCGTGTTGAAATTCAGCGCGGCGAGATTGCCGACCGGATAGTCCATCCCGGTCTGGCGGCTCTCGATCAGGGTCGAGCCCAGCGCGCCGAGCAGCGACTTCGCCGCGAACATCGTCTCGCAGTCCAGCATGTCGCCGGCAATCGCCGCCGTGCTGGCGCCGGGCTTCACCTTCGCAATGGCCTTGAACGCCTCGTCCCAGCTCGCCTGCTCGAGCTTGCCGCGCCGGCGGATCCACACCTTGTCGAGGCGGCGGCGGACGAGCCCGTCGACCTGGAAGCGCGCCTTGTCGCTGATCCACTCCTCGTTCACATCGTCATTGACGCGGGGCAGGATGCGCAGCACCTCGCGCCCGCGGCTGTCGATGCGGATGTTGGTGCCCATTGCGTCCGACACGTCGATGCCCAGCGTCTTGCGGAGCTCCCACGGCCGCGCCTCATAGGCGTAGGGGCGGCTGGTCAGCGCGCCGACCGGGCACAGGTCGATCACATTGGCGGACAGCTCGTGGCTGGCCGCGCGTTCGAGATAGGTGGTGATCTGCATGTCCTCGCCGCGATAGAGCGCGCCGATTTCGTCCACGCCGGCGATCTCTTCCGAGAAGCGCACGCAGCGGGTGCAGTGGATGCAGCGGGTCATGATCGTCTTGATCAGCGGGCCCATGTATTTCTCGGTCACCGCGCGCTTGTTCTCGTAATAGCGCGAGCCGCCGCGGCCATAGGCGACGGCCTGATCCTGCAGGTCACACTCACCGCCCTGGTCGCAGATGGGGCAATCGAGCGGATGGTTGATGAGGAGGAACTCCATCACCCCTTCCCGCGCCTTCTTGACCATTTCGCTATCGGTGCGGATTTCCTGCCCTTCGGTCGCCGGCAGCGCGCAGCTCGCCTGCGGCTTGGGCGGCCCCGGCTTCACCTCGACCAGACACATGCGGCAATTGCCGGCGATCGACAGCCGCTCATGATAGCAGAAGCGCGGGATTTCCTTACCGGCAAGCTCGCAAGCCTGCAGCACGGTGGCCCCGTTCGGAACCTCGATCTCTACGCCGTCTACGGTGACTTTAGGCATCTTGCCCCTCTATTCCGCTGTCGCCGGACCGAGCGTGGTCCACGCCCACAGCCCGTCAGCTGCCAGAGCCCTTATCGAGCTGGCGGTAAACTCAATCGTTTGATCCTTGGCCAGACACGCGCCGAGCGAAGGCGCCAGCGCCTTTGCCGCCTGCCGCTCTGCCGATGATCCAGGTTCGGTGCGAAGCAAGGCGTCCGCCGTCTTGGGATCACGATGCGCGAGGCAGTCCGCGAAATCGGCAAGCCCCTGTGCTCTGGCCAGATTCTCATCGGACGAAACATAGAAGCGCTTGGTCTGAAACGGCTGTCCGGCCACCGCCTCGGGAGCAGTGTCGTTCTGAGCCAGATACACTTCTTCTTCCAGAAGTGCCCGCAGGCGACTGTCGCTGAAGGCCATACCCAGCGTCGTTCGCCGCGGATCGTTAGGCATTTCGTTCCAGCGCGTCTTCATGCACCCTTCCAACACGTCCATGAAGCGGCTCCAGCGGAAGTCCGCTGCTTCGCGATCGGTGTCCACCGGGTCGCTCACGCTCAGGAAAGAGCGGACCATCCCCGCTTCGCGACCATTGACGCAATTGGCCACTGCCTTGCTCATCCGGTTCACGACCGCAGGATCTTCCACTTCCCGCGGCTTTGCGCGGAAGGCAGTGCCGGTCTGAAGCTCGGGTTTGAGGATACTGTGCCGCTTCTCACCTTCTGTCTGCTGCTCGCCGGCGACGGCGGGCACGTAGCCCGCAACTATCGCTGCCGACAGCACAAGCCCGCGCAGGATGGGCGAGACGCGGGGCATTACTCCGCCGCCTCCTGCAGCACGCCCTCGCGCTCGGCGATGCGGCGTTCCAGCTCGGGGCGGAAATGCTTGATGAGGCCCTGGATCGGCCAGGCGGCCGCGTCGCCCAGGGCGCAGATCGTGTGGCCTTCCACCTGCTTCGTCACCTGCTGCAGCAGGTCGATCTCCTCGACCCGCGCGTCCCCCGTGCGCAGCCGCTCCATCACGCGCCACATCCAGCCCGTGCCTTCGCGGCACGGCGTGCACTGGCCGCAGCTCTCGTGCTTGTAGAAGTGGCTGAGGCGGCTGATCGCGCGCACGATGTCGGTGGACTTGTCCATCACGATCAGCGCCGCGGTGCCGAGGCCGGAACCGACTTCCTTGCAGCCGTCGAAATCCATCGGCACGTCCATCATCATCTCGCCGGGGACGAGCGGGACGGAGGAGCCGCCGGGGATCACGGCGAGCAGATTGTCCCACCCGCCGCGAATGCCGCCGCAATGCTTTTCGATCAGTTCGCGGAAGGGGATGCTCATCGCCTCTTCCACCACGCAGGGCTTTTCCACATGCCCGCTGATCTGGAACAGCTTGGTGCCTTTGTTGTTCTCGCGCCCGAAGCTGGCGAACCACGCCCCGCCGCGTCGCATGATGGTGGGCACCACGGCGATCGATTCCACATTGTTGACCGTGGTGGGGCAGCCATAGAGGCCGGCGCCCGCCGGGAACGGCGGCTTGAGCCGGGGCTGGCCCTTCTTGCCTTCGAGGCTTTCGATCATCGCGGTCTCTTCGCCGCAGATATAGGCGCCCGCGCCGCGATGGACGAAGACGTCGAAATCATAGCCGGAGCCGGCGGCGTTCTTGCCCAGCAGGCCCGCGTCATAGGCTTCCGCCACGGCAGCGAAGAGCACTTCGGCCTCGCGGATATATTCGCCGCGGATGTAGATATAGGCCGCCCGCGCACGCATGGCGAAGCCAGCGATCAGCGCCCCTTCCACCAGCTTATGCGGATCGTGGCGAATGATCTCGCGATCCTTGCACGACCCTGGCTCGGATTCGTCGGCATTAATGACGAGGAAGCTGGGCCGCCCGTCCTTGGATTCCTTGGGCATGAAGCTCCACTTCATGCCGGTGGGGAAGCCCGCGCCGCCGCGGCCGCGCAGGCCGGACGCCTTCACTTCCTCGATGATGGCATCCTGCCCCTTGGCGAGGATGGCCTTGGTATCGTCCCAGTCCCCGCGCGCCTGGGCGGCGGGCAGGTTCCACGGCTGATAGCCGTAGAGATTGGTGAAGATGCGGTCCTTGTCAGCGAGCATCAGATCGTTCCCTGCGAAAGGACATGCGAAAGGAAGAAGGCGGCAAGCACGACGATTACGAGGATCGCGCCGATCCTGAGAACTCCGGCGAGCACTTTCCATGCAACGAGGGCAAGCACCAGAGCAATGATGATGGTGGCGATACTCATGCCTCCGGCTCCTTCTCCGCCTTGTCGAAGAAGAAGCGGAAGCCGCCGAACAGGAAAGCCAGGATCAGCCAGACGATCCAGTTGTGGCCGGTGAGGAACTTGAACACCGCGAGCAGGAGGAAAACGATCCCGACCAGCGGAGCGCCAAGCCTGAGCGATTTCGGCATCACCACTCACCCCGGTAATCGTGATTTTCGCTCACCATGTCCTTCAGCGTGCTCGGGCCGCCCGAAGGCTCAACCGTATGACGGCCGGGCTCCTGGGTCCCGGGCTTGGGCGTCTGGCCGGCGGCCAGCGCGTCGAGCACGGCGTCGAGCCGTTCGGGCGTGAGGTCCTCGTAATTGTCGTCATTGATCTGGACCATGGGCGCGCTGGCGCAGTTGCCCATGCATTCCACTTCGCTGAGCGTCCACAGGCCATCACCGGTGGTGTGGCCCTTCTTCATCCCGCGCTTGTAGCAGGCATCGAGAATATCGTCCGAGCCGCGCAGCATGCAGGGCGTGGTGCCGCAGACCTGCACATGGAATTTGCCCACCGGGACGAGGTTGTACATCGTGTAGAAGGTCGCGACCTCCACCACGCGGATCACCGGCATGTCCAGCTGCGCGGCGACATATTCGATCACCGGGATCGGCAGCCAGCCCTGCGTGTTCGTTTCCTCGCCCACCTGGCGCTGGGCGTAATCGAGCAGCGCCATCACGGCGCTCTTCTGCCGGCCCTCGGGATAGCGGGCCACGGCTTCCTTCGCCTTGGCCGCCCACTTCTCGTTGAAGGTCCAATTGCCCCAGCGCGCGCGGATTTCCGGGCTGTCGGGCTCGAGATGACGATCAGCCATTAGCGGATAAACTCCACGCGAGAGCACTTGTCGCCCTCGAAGGAATAGACAGACATGACTTCGAACGGCTCGCTGTCGCTGGAGCGCGATACACGCTCGTGCAACACGGCATAATCGCCGAGTTCGTAGCCCTTGAGGATTTCCGCGCGATTCTGCGGGAACTCGGCGAACATCTTCTTGAGACCTTCGCGCGTGCCCTCGCGCCCTTCGCGGACCACTGCGCCGCGATAGCCTGCCTCGCAGGCATCCTCCGTCATCAGCGCGACATAGGCGTCGGCATCCTGCGCGTTGTAATGCGCGATCATCAGTTCGGCGATGGCCAGCTTACTCACCGGTCGCACTCCCCGAACACCACGTCGATCGCGCCGAGAATGGCAGTCGCATCCGGCAGCATGTGTCCCTTGCTCATGAAATCCATCGCCTGCAGATGGCTGAAGGCCGTGGGGCGGATCTTGCAGCGATAGGGCTTGTTGGTGCCGTCGCTCACCAGATAGACGCCGAATTCCCCCTTGGGGCTTTCGGTCGCCACATAGACCTCCCCCGCCGGCACATGGAAGCCTTCAGTGTAGAGCTTGAAGTGGTGGATCAGCGCTTCCATCGACTGCTTCATCTCGCCGCGCTTGGGCGGCACAATCTTGCGGTCGCTGCTGGCGATCGGCCCTTCCGGAATCTCGGCCAGACACTGCTTCATGATGCGAGCGGACTGGCGCACCTCTTCCGCGCGGACCATGAACCGGTCGTAGCAGTCCGAATTGGTGCCCACCGGGATTTCGAAATCCATCCGGTCGTACACATCATAGGGCTGGCTCTTGCGGATATCCCACGGGATGCCCGCCGCCCGGATCATCGGCCCGGAAAAGCCCCAGGCCAGCGCATCTTCCTTGCTCACCAGCGCGATATCGACGTTGCGCTGCTTGAAGATGCGGTTGTCCGCAACCAGCGACAGCGCATCCTCGAACAGCTCGGGCAGGCGCGTGTCGACCCAGTCGCCGATATCGGCGAGCAGCTTCAGCGGCACGTCCTGATGCACGCCGCCCGGACGGAACCAGGCGCTGTGCATCCGCGCGCCCGACGCGCGTTCGAAGAAATTGAGGCAGTCCTCGCGCAGTTCGAACAGCCACAGGTTCGGCGTCATCGCGCCGACGTCCATCACATGGCTGCCCATGTTGAGCAGGTGGTTGCTGATGCGCGTCAGCTCCGCAAACAGCACGCGCAGATATTGCGCGCGCAGCGGCACTTCGAGATTCAGCAGCTTCTCGATTGCCAGCACATAGCTGTGCTCCATGCACAGCGGGCTGCAGTAATCGAGCCGGTCGAAATAGGGCAGCGCCTGCAGATAGGTCTTGTGCTCGATCAGCTTCTCGGTGCCGCGGTGGAGCAGGCCCACATGCGGATCGATCCGCTCGATGATCTCGCCGTCCAGCTCCATGACCATGCGCAACACGCCGTGCGCCGCCGGGTGCTGCGGCCCGAAGTTGATCGTGTAATTGCTGATGACGTCATCGCCGGTGGTGGGCGACGATTCCTGGATCAGGCCCGCCATTACTCGTCTCCGTCCTTGCCGGGCGCGGTGGAACCCTTCTTGCGGCGGCCGCGCGGCTTGGGCGCGGCTTCGTCAGACCGGCTCTCGGTCGGCTCGGGAGCCTCGGGCTCCGCCACATCAGTCTCGACCGGCACCGGCTCGCCGTCACCCTGCCCCGCAACCGTGCCGCCGCGCGATGCGGGCGCCACACGATCGGCAGCCTTGGCGTCCGTCTTCGCGCCCGCGCCGGTATCGGAAGGCTTGTCGGTCGTCTGCGGCACATCGGCCTTCGGGTCGCCCCGGGTCACCGGTTCCTTGGTGTCGACCGTGCCATTCGGCTCCTTCACCGCCTGCGGCATCGGGGCCGGCGGCGGAACCTGCGACTTCTCGTCGCCCGGCAGGATGTAATCCGCGCCTTCCCATGGGCTCATGAAATCGAAGGTGCGGAAATCCTGCGCCAGCTCGACGGGTTCATACACCACGCGCTTTTCCTCCTCGGAATAGCGCAGTTCCTGATAGCCGGTGAGCGGGAAATCCTTGCGGAAGGGATGCCCTTCGAAGCCGTAGTCCGTGAGGATACGCCGCAGGTCGGTGTTGCCGTCGAACAGCACGCCGTACATGTCGTACACCTCGCGCTCCAGCCACCCGGCATTAGGCCACAGCGTGGTGACCGTGGGTACGGGAGTATTTTCGGCAGCGCGGCACTTCACCATGATGCGGTGATTGCGGGTGACCGACAGCAGCATGTAGACGACTTCGAACCGCTCTTCGCGGATCGGATAATCCGCGCCGGCGATCTCCATCAGTTGCTGGTATTCATGCTCGTCACGCAGCAGGCGCAGCGCGTCTTCCACGCGCTCCCGCTGCACGGAGAGCACGATCTCGCCATGCTCTTCCTTCTGGTGGATCAGCATGTCGCCCAGCGCGGCGGCGAGCGTATCGGCGATCCCTTCGATCACGGAGATCTTCGGGGCGGAATGGAGGACGGCGGCCATTATCGTTCAATCGTCCCTTCGCGGCGGATCTTCCGCTGCAGCTGCATCACGCCGTACAGCAGCGCTTCGGCAGTCGGCGGGCAACCCGGCACGTAGATATCCACGGGCACGATCCGGTCGCAGCCGCGCACAACGCTGTAGCTGTAGTGGTAATAGCCGCCGCCATTGGCGCAGCTGCCCATGGAGATCACGTATTTCGGATCCGACATCTGGTCATAGACCTTGCGGAGCGCCGGAGCCATCTTGTTGCACAGCGTGCCGGCCACGATCATCACGTCGCTCTGGCGCGGGGACGCGCGCGGGGCGACGCCGAACCGCTCCATGTCGTAACGCGGCATGTTCACATGGATCATCTCCACCGCGCAGCAGGCGAGGCCGAAGGTCATCCACCACAGCGAACCCGTGCGGGCCCACTGGAACAGCTCTTCCGTACTGGTGACGAGGAAACCCTTGTCGTTCACCTCGGTCTGCAGCGCGTTGAAATAGTCGGCGTCCGGATGCCGCGTCTCGCCGCCGAGCGCGGTGGGCTGGTGGTGCAGCGCCGCGTTATGCGCGGGATCGCGCGTCGAGCTGGCCGCCAGATGGGCGCCGGGAATATCGTCCTTCACTCCCATTCCAGCGCTCCCTTCTTCCACGCATAGGCAAGGCCGATGGCCAGTTCGAACAGGAAGATCATCATGGTCAGCCAGCCCGCCCATCCGGTGAGATCGAGGCTCACCGCCCAAGGAAACAGGAATGCCGCTTCCAGGTCGAAGATGATGAACAGGATCGCCACCAGATAGAAGCGCACGTCGAACTGGCTGCGCGGATCTTCGAAGGCGGGGAAGCCGCATTCATACTCGCTGAGCTTTTCCGCCGACGGCTTGTAGCTGCCGGTGAGGCGCGACACGCCGATCGGCAGGAACACGAACAGGGACGACAGACCCACCGCAATGAAGAGGAAGATCAGGATCGGAAGATATTGGGTGAGATCGACCAAAGGGCTGACTCGCTAGGAATACCGGACGTGAGGCCCCTATCCCCCTGCATTGCGGCATTCAAGGGGCATGGCGCGCTTTTCGCCCGACCCCGGCGGCGCAGCGGGTGTGCGGGGTATTAATTGCCAATGTCACATCCGCTTCCTAAATCGCACTTCCCATCACATCCCTGCTCAGGAGAGCCCGTCCATGCCGAATTTCAGCGACGCCGATCCCATCGTCATCCTCTCCTATGCGCGCACGCCCATGGGCAGCATGCAGGGCTCGCTGGCGGATGCCTCCGCAACCGATCTCGGCGCCACGGCGGTGAAGGCGGCGGTGGAGCGCGCGGGCGTGAGCGGCGAGGACGTGGATCGCATCTATATGGGCTGCGTGCTTCCGGCAGGTCTCGGCCAGGCGCCGGCGCGACAGGCGGCGATCAAGGCCGGCCTGCCGAAGTCCGTGGAGGCCACGACGGTGAACAAGGTCTGCGGCAGCGGCATGCAGACCGTGATCATGGGCGCGGAAGCGCTGGCCGCCGGCGCGGTGGACATGGTGATCGCGGGCGGCATGGAGAGCATGACCAACGCCCCCTACCTGCTCAAAAAGCACCGCTCGGGCGCACGGCTCGGCCATGACACGGCCTATGACCACATGTTCTTGGACGGGTTGGAAGATGCCTATGAGGCCGGCGCGGCGATGGGCTCCTTCGCCCAGACCATGGCCAATCAGTACCAGCTCACGCGCGAGGACATGGACGAATATGCCATCGAATCGCTCGCACGGGCGAACTCGGCCATTTCCGGCGGTGCCTTCGCGGAGGAGATCGCGCCGGTGACGATTGCCACCCGCAAGGGTGAGGTCACCGTCGATACGGACGAAGCGCCCTCGAAGGGCCGGCCGGAAAAGATTCCCCAGCTCAAGCCCGCCTTCGCCAAGGACGGCACGATCACGGCGGCGACGTCCTCCTCCATCTCCGACGGCGCGGCCGCGCTGGTGGTGACGCGCGAAAGCGTGGCGAAGGACAAGGGCCTTGCGCCTGTCGCTCGGATCGTGGGCATGGCGGCCCATGCGCAGGAGCCGAAGGAATTCACGATTGCGCCGGTGGGCGCGATCGAGAAGCTGCTGAAGAAGACCGGCTGGAGCGTGGACGAGATCGACCTGTTCGAAGTGAACGAGGCCTTCGCCTGCGTGGCCATGTTCGCCATGCGCGACATCGGCATCCCGCATGAGAAGATCAATGTGAACGGCGGCGGCACCGCGCTGGGGCACCCCATCGGTGCCAGCGGCACGCGCATCATCGTCACCCTGCTGGCGGCGCTGAAGGCGCGCGGCGGAAAGAAGGGCATTGCCAGCCTGTGCATCGGCGGCGGGGAAGCGACCGCCGTGGCGGTGGAAATCCTCTGATGCCCAAGCGGCGCGGGGCAAAGCCTCGCGCCGCCGCCCGGCGGTGTCAGCGCCAGCGTCGCCATGTTACCCTACCCCTCAACACGGAGAGGAACCATGAAGACACTCGCTCTTGCCGGAACCCTGGCCGGATCGCTCAGCCTGCTCGCCGCCTGTTCCGCACAGGAGCCCGCCGAGCAGGAAACCGATAATGCTCCGCTGGTGGAGGAGGCGCCGCCCAGCGCCATGGCCGGATCCTATGAGATTACGCTGGAGGATGGCCGCGCGCTGTCCCGCTTTTTGGCCGCGGACGGCACCTATATCGACAGCGTCGGCGGAGACATCATCGCCCAGGGCAGCTGGCAGGAGGAAGGCGACCGCCTGTGCCTGTCCGCCGGCACGGCCGAGGGCGAAACCTGCTACACCCTCACCAAGCCGGCAGCGGACGGGACTTTGACGATCACGTCGGAAAACGGCCAGACGCTCACCGCCGAAAAGACCGCCTGAAACCCCTGGCAGCGGGCGAGATTACGGCTCCCCGCCGCCCCAGATGCGGTCCTCGCGCACCCATCCCTTGCGGCCGTCCATATCGAGCCGGCACCAGCCTTGCTCGCACTCGCCGAGCCGGCCGACCACGCCCGGTTCGGCCCGCCACAGCACGGGCGATCCGGCAGCGGCATCCTTGTGGATTTCCGCCATGCCCTCGCCGATCACGATGGCCCCGCGTTCGGGGCTGAGCAGGCGGGCGACGATCCAGCCTTCCGCACCATCGGGGTCCTGCACGAGACGCCAGCCCTGGTTCAGGCGAATGACCTTCACCGGCAGCCCTTGCCGGCGATAGACCCAGGAGACGGGATAGTCGGAGCTGGGCCCAACGCGCATGTTCACCTCGCTCGCGCGCAAGGTCGCCCAATAGGGCGTCTCCCGTTCCTGCCCCATGGCGGGGGCGGACAGGCAGGCGAGCAGCAGAAGGGCGGCAAGAAAGCGGCGCATTTCCGCTCCTTAGCGCCGCGCGTGGATTCGCTTCAAGCGCGCCCCGCCCTGCTCGCACGAGTTTCCCAATCCGGCACTGCTCGGGGCCGCCGAACGGAGCGACGCCGCAGCACCGGATAGCGCCTCAATCCCCGGTCAGGATGCGATCGACCAGCTGCTTCACCGTGGGGGTGAAATTGTTGGAATAGAAGGGATCTTGCTTGAAACGATAGGCCGCATGGCCGGCGAACATCAGGTTCTGCTCCACATCGTCGCCATGGGCGATATCCTGCAGCGTCTTCTGGATGCAGAAGCTGCGCGGATCGGCCAGGCGGCCGGTGGTGTAATCATCGTGGTCCTTCCACGACGAGAAGCCGCAATGCGACAGGCAGCCCATGCAGGCGGCCTGATCTTCGCGGATCGTCTGGCGATCTTCCGGCGTCACGAACACCACCGTGTCGTCCGGCGTCTTCAGCGCATCGGAATAGCCCTGCGCCACCCAGGCACGGGCGCGGTCGCGGTCCTTGGGCGTGACCCAGAAGTTCTTGCCTTTCACGCCAACGTCGAGCTGCACCGTGTGCTCGCCCGCTTCGACACGCGAATAGGGAATCTGCCGCTCGCTGCGGCCTTCGAGATTGCGCAGGAAGGGATTGCGCACGGCCGAGCTGTAGAAGCCCGTGGGGCTGAAACGATGCAGCAGCACGTCACCGGGTTCCAGCGTGCGCAGCCGATCCTTCCAACCCTGCGGGATCGGGCTTTCATGCGTGAGCAGCGGCCGGGTGCCGAACTGGAAGGCAATCGCGCCCAGTTCGGGATTGTCGATCCAGTTGTTCCATTCGCGCAGGAACCACACCCCGCCCGCCATTACGATCGGCACCGATTCGGGAATGCCTTCCTTGCGCATCGTTTCGCGCAGCGCCTTCACCCGCGGATAGGGATCTTCCGGCTTGGTGGGGTCTTCCGCATTGGACAGGCCGTTGTGGCCGCCAGCCAGCCACGGATCTTCATAGACCACCGCCGCCATGAGATCGGCCACCTTGTGATAGGACCGTTTCCACAGCGCGCGGAAGGCGCGTGCGGAGCTGATGATCGGCAGATAGTTGACGTTGAAGCGCGCGGCGATCTCCGCCAGGCGATAGGGCATGCCGGCGCCGCAGGTCACCCCGGCCACCAGCCCGCGCGTGCGTTCGAGCACGCCTTCGAGCACGGCCTGCGCCCCGCCCATTTCCCACAGCACGTTGATGTTGATCGCACCGCGGCCGCCGGCAATATCGTAGGCGCGGTGGACCTGTTCCACTGCGCCGTCGATCGCATAGCGCACCAACTGCTCGTGCCGCTCCTTGCGCGTCAGCTGGTCATAGACCTGCGGGATGATCTTGCCTTCCGCATCATAGCTGTCGGCGTTCACCGCGCTCACCGTGCCGATGCCGCCGGCCGCCGCCCAGGCACCAGAGCTCGCATGATTGGTGGCCGATACGCCCTTGCCGCCTTCGATCAGCGGCCAGACTTCCCGCCCGCCATAGAGAATGGGCTTTAACCCTTTGAAATCCATCTAAATCCCCGCACCACACCGGTTACCCGGTGCATTTCAATTCTGGTCGCCCGGCTGGCTGCATGGTTCGATGTCCTGCGGCTCAGGCCGCAGGCCTTCAGCCACGAATTGCGCATAATAGCCTGCAAGTTCCGGCTTGCGAACAAATTCCTCCAGCCGGAAGCCGACATGGTCGAATTCGCAAAACAGCAGCTTGGGCTCCAGCCCATGTTGCGAAGGCGGCCCATCCACCTCCACCACGATCACCTTGCCACCTTCGCGCAGGGCGGAACGCATGTTCCACAGGAAGGCATAGGGTTCGGCGACCTCATGATACATATGCACCATGAAAATCCGGTCGAAGCTATTTTCCGGCAGCTTCGGATTGTCCACGGTGCCCAGTTGTACCGAAACATTGTCCAGCCGTTCGCGTTCCACGCGGTCGGCCAGCCGGCGGCGCACGCCCGGATCGATATCCTCGGCCAGCACGCGCCCGCGCGGCCCCACGCGATCGGCAAGCCGCACGGTATAATAGCCCTCGCCCGCGCCCAGATCGGCCAGCGTCATGCCGGGGCGGATGTCGGCAAGCTCCATCACCGTCTCGGCCTCGCGCCGGTCGTCACGCGCCTTTTCGGAACTGACGCTGCTGCCCGCCGGGGCCGACACACCGCGATAGGCACGCGGGAACTCGCGCGCGCTGGGCGGCCTGCCGTCGTCGGCGGCCGGCTGGCACGCCGCCAGGCAGGAGGCCAGCAGGACGGGGGCGATCAGGCGCTGCATGGGCTGCACATCTAGCGTCTCTTCACGCGGTCGGCAAAACCACCGCCGGGAAGACGCTATTCGACATCCTCCACTTCGACGGCTTCGCCCGTCACGCGCTGCGCGAGCGCGGCGGCGATGAAATCGTCGATCTTGCCATCCAGCACGTCGTCCGGGCTGGTGGAGGTGGTGCCGGTCCGCAGGTCCTTCACCAGCTGATAGGGCTGCAGCACATAGCTGCGAATCTGGTGCCCCCAGCCGATATCGCTCTTGGAGGCGTGCTCGGCGCTGGCGGCTTCCTCGCGCCGGCGCATCTCTTCCTCGAAGATGCGCGCCTTCAGCATGTTCATCGCGATTTCGCGGTTCTTGTGCTGGGATCGGTCGATCTGGCTGGCGACCACGATGCCGCTCGGCTGGTGCGTGATGCGCACCGCGGAATCGGTGGTGTTCACATGCTGGCCGCCCGCGCCCGAGGCGCGATAGGTATCGATCTTGAGGTCGGCCGGATTGATTTCGACCTCGAAATCGTCGTCGATCACCGGATACACCCATACCGAGCTGAAGCTGGTGTGGCGGCGGGCGGAACTGTCATAGGGGCTGATGCGCACCAGCCGGTGGACGCCGCTTTCCGTCTTGGCATAGCCATAGGCGTTCTCGCCCTTCAGCAGCAGCGTGGCCGATTTGATCCCGGCCTGGTCGCCCGCGTGATAATCGACCAGCTCGACCTTGTAGCCCTTGCGCTCGGCCCAGCGGGTGTACATCCGCTGGAGCATCTCCGCCCAGTCCTGGCTTTCGGTGCCGCCGGCGCCGGCGTGGATTTCCAGATAGGTGTCGAAGCCATCGGCCTCGCCGGCCAGCAGCGCCTGCACCTTGTCCTTATCCGCGCGATCGGCCAGCGCCTGCAGGGTGGCCAGGCCTTCCGCGATCGTTTCGTCGTCCCCCTCGGCCTCGCCGAGTTCGACGAATTCCACCGCGTCGTTCATCTCCTGCGTGATCGAACGCACGGTGCCGATAGCGGCGCTGAGGCGCTTCTGCTCCTGCATGATCGCCTGCGCCTGCTTGGGATTGTCCCACAGCGTCGGGTCTTCCACCCGCGCATTGAGTTCGTCCAGCCGGCGCAGCGCGCGGTCCCAGTCGAGCGACTTGCGCACAAGCGCCAACGCCGCTTCGATCCGGTCAATATTAGCCTGCCCTTCGGCACGCATGGCAAATCTCCTTGGGAGCGGCCCCTAGCGCAGGCCGCCGGAATGCGAAAGTGGTGGGGAGCGCCCGCCGAAGCGAGCGGGACGTCGGAAGCTAAGGCTTGCCGAGCGACTTCACCGCCGCAAGCGTGAGCTCCACATGCTTGCGCCAGTCGAGGTCGGAATGGACCATCACGACCTTGCCCGAAGGTGCGATGACGTAGGAGGTGCGGTCCGAGAGGCCCGTGTCCTTGCCGTCGCGCGCGAAGGCCACGTCATAGGATTTGATCGTCTGTGCGCTCGCCTGGGCAACCGGGAAGGCATCGCGGCATTCCTCGGTCGAGAACTTCTGCAGCGTCGGCAGGTCGTCGGCGGAAAGGCCCACCACTTGCGCGCCAGCGGCCTTGAACTGCGGCATGGCCTCCGCGAAGGCATGCGCTTCCAGCGTACAGCCCTGGGTAAACGCCTTGGGGAAGAAATAGAGCACCACCGGTCCCTGCTTCAGCGCCTTCTGCAGATCGAAGGAGAAGGTCTTCCCCGCAAGCGCGCCGCTGGTGACGATCTCCGGCGCCTTCGCGCCTTGCTTCAGCGCGGCGGAGCCGGGGACTGGGGCCAGCAGGGCGGCGGCGGCCGCGGCGATGAGGAACGGGCGCGTGGTCATGCGCGGATAATGAACCGCGCCGCGGGCAAAGTCCACCGGCAAGGGAAGGGTGCGCAAGGCGCCCTTCCCCAAATCAGTAGAGCCCGCCCTGCTCCTCCACGAAGTCCGACTGCTCGCCCTGGTTCCGGTTGGCGGCGGCGTTGGCGGCACGCGCTTCGCGCCGGCGCAGTTGCGCCAGGATCAGCTCGCGCAACTCGTCCACCTGATCGCGGCGGCGCAGGCGGCGGGGCTCCGTATCGGGCTTGAAGGCCTCCCAGATAACCGGCGCGCGCGCCTCTCCGCTCGGCCAGGCATCGAACACCCGGCGGCCGGTGCGGCGATCGATCCGCACCATCCGCACGCCCTCGGGTGCGAGGAACGGCCGCCCCGTCCACTTGTCACGCGTTTCCTTGATGAACTGCTTCACGATCGGCGCCGCGAGCGTGCCGCCCTGGGCATAGCCGCCCATGTTCCGCGGCCGGTCGAAGCCCATGTAGACGCCGGCCACCAGATCGGGCGATCCGCCCACGAACCACACATTCGTCGGCCCGTTGGTGGTGCCCGTCTTCCCCGCCAGCGGCAGGCCGAGGTCGTTGAGCACCACGGCCGTGCCCCGCTGGACGACGCCTTCCATCATGTGCACCACCTGATAGGCGGTCCGCGGATCGAGCACCTGCTTGCCCCGCTGGGCGAGGCGCGGCATCGGCTTGCCGTCCCAATTGTCCATGTTGCAGCCGGTGCATTCACGCTTGTCGGCGCGCCAGATCACCTTGCCGTTCCGGTCCTGCACATAGTCGATCACGGTCGGCTCGTGCTTGAGCCCGTGGTTGAACAGCGCGGAATAGGCGCCGACCATCCGCTCCACCGTGGTTTCGCCCGCGCCCAGCGCAAAGGCGGGATAGGGATCGTATGTGCCGATCCCCACCCGGTCGATCGTCTTGACCACATTGTTCATGCCGGCATCCATGGCGATGTGCACGGTCATGAGGTTACGGGACTGCTCGAGCCCCCAGCGCATGGTGTGAACACCGCCGCCGCCGCCGCTGAAATTGCGGAAACACTTTTCGCCCAGATTGGCGCCCTGGTAATAGCAATAGGTCTGGTCCGGCACCATGGTGGCGGGAGTCATCCCGTGGTCGAGGCCGGTGGCATAGACGAAGGGCTTGATCGTCGAACCCGGCTGGCGGAGCGCCTGCGTCGCCCGGTTGAAGCTGTCGATCCGCGGATCGAAGCCGCCCTGCATGGCAAGGATGCGGCCGGTGTTCGGATCTTCGGCCACGAAACCGCCGGACACTTCGGGCACGGTGCGCACGCGCCAGCCATTGCCGCTGGGCGAAGCGGCGATCACATCGCCCACCTTGAGCGCATCAGGCACGTTGGAAAGCGGCGCCTCCTTGCCGTCTGCAAAGCCGATCCGCGCGCCGCCGCCTGACACCTGCGTCACCACGCCGATGCGCCAGTTCTGATAATTGATGGAGAGATAGGAGCTGGCGAGCTGCTTCATGAGGTCGCCCTTGCCGGGGTCGATCGTCGCCACCGGCCCGCTCCACGCGCGATTGCCCTGATAGCGCAGCAGCCCTGCCCGCAGCGAATTCTGCGCCGCCGTCTGCATCTCCGGGTCGAGCGAGGTGCGCACCCACAGGCCGCCGGCATAGACGCTGTCAGGCCCGTCCTCGGCATTCTCGCCATAGCGCGAGATCAGCTCGCGGCGCACTTCCTCGAGGAAATAGCCCGCATCCACCGAGCGTTCTTCGCGCTGGCGGACGATGCCCAGCGGCGCTGCCTTGGCCGCTTCCGCCTCGGCCCGGGTGATGTGGCCGTTCTCCGCCATCTGATCGAGCACGAAGTTCCGCCGCGCCAGTGCCGCATCATAGTGCTGCGGGCGGCTGTAGGTTTCCGGCGCCTTGGGCAGGATCGCCAGATAGGCCATTTCCGGCAGGGTGAGATCACCCACATCCTTGTCGAAATAGGCGCGCGCGGCGGCCTGCACGCCGAAGCTGCGGCGCCCGAGGGGTATCTGGTTGAGATAGAGGGTGATGATTTCCCGCTTGCTCAGCACGCCTTCTATGCGGCGGGCCAGGATCATCTCCTTGAGCTTGCGGGTGACCGAATATTCATTGCCCACCAGGATGTTCTTCGCCACCTGCTGGGTAATGGTGGAACCGCCCACGGCGCGTTCGCCCGAGCCGATCTTGCTGACATAGTCGATCACCGCGCCGGCAAACCCGCCCAGGTCGATGCCGCCATGGGTCCAGAAGGTCTTATCCTCGGCCGAGGTATAGGCGTTGATCAGCTGGGTCGGCAGATCCTTGAACTGCAACTGCACGCGGCGTTCACGCGCATAGGAATGCACGATCTCGCCATCGATACCGCGCACCATGGTGGGCAGCGGCGGTTCGTAATCCAGCAGCGTCTCGGCATCGGGCAGGTTGCGCGCCAGCACGATCCAGCCCGCCAGGAAGGCGAGCAGACCCACCAGCACGGCGCTCGCAAGCCAGCGGAACCACCGCTTCTCGCGCCAGTTCTGCCGCAGCCAGGTGAAGGCGCCGGAGGCATCGCGGCGAATGCGGTAGCGGAAGCTCTCGCCGGCGGTCTGATCGGTATCGGCCATGTCGCGGCTGCCCTTAGCATGCGATTTCTGACTCGCGCCAGAACCAACGGCGCAGCTTCCCACGGCGCCGGAAATGGCTGGCCGCGGCGCCGCCCGCCCCCGTCAGGCGCCCGCCTTCCGGGCGAAATAGATGCGGATCGCGCGCGCCATCACCCGGGCAAAGCGCGCCTGCCCCTGCGGCGATGCGATCCGCGCCGCATCATCGGGATTGGTGACGAAGCCGGATTCGAACAGCACCGAGGGCACGTCCGGTGCCCGCAGCACGACCAGCGCCGCCGATCGCCGCGGCTGCGGATTGAACACCAGCGTGCCTTCCCCTTCCCGCAGGATCAGCGAGGCGAACTCGCTCGATTCTTGTTGCGTGCGCCGCTGGGAAAGTTCGATCAAGATCGCGCTCACATCCTCCGGCTGGTCGGCCAGGGATTGGCCGTTCACCATGTCGGCGCTGTTCTCCCGCGCGGCATAGCGGGCCGCCGCCTCGCTCGATGCGCGGGCGGACAGCGTGTAGACGCTGGCGCCGCTCACCGTATCGCGATCCCCCGCGGAATCGGCGTGGATCGACAGGAACAGGTCCGCCCCCAGCTGCCGCGCGATCTCCGCCCGCTCGTCCAGCACCAGGAAGCGATCGTCATCGCGGGTCATCGCCACGCGGATGCCGCCTTCGCGCACCAGTTCATCGCGCAAGGCGCGCGCGAGGCCGAGGACGATCGCCTTTTCCACGAAGCCGCCCCCGCTGGCGCCCGGATCGTGCCCGCCATGGCCCGCGTCGATCACCACCAGCGGGCGGGAGGGATCCCGCGGCCCGAAGATCTGCGGCAGCGCCACGGGCGCCCCCGGCTCCGGCAAGTCGATCCGGATGACATAGCCGCGCCCCAGGTGCGGCACCGGCAGCGAAAGGCCGAACGCCGCCAGCACGCCCAGCAGCAGGAAGGGCGCAAGGAACACCAGCACTATCTGCAGGCGGTAGAACATGCCGCGATCCGGTTAGCGATTGCCCCGCCATCGAACCAAGGGAAATTTACGCCGGCGCGCAATATGGTTGCCGACGCTTTCCCCGGATGCTAGCAAATCCGCGTCCGGCCCTTACATGGCCCGACATTCCCGGGCGGGCGCACCGCCGGCCCCGGACATGCCTACAGGTTGATGCCATAATGAGAAGCAAGAGCCATTCCGCCGAAACGCAGCCGTATGGCGGCGCTTGGGCGGCAAGTGCTCGCGCACATACGTCAAGGCTGCGCCTTTTCGTTACGGCAGACACATTTCGCCGCGTCGCCGGGCCATTTGCGCCGGGCGACCGCACATCATTCGATCGCGCTTCCGGCACCGGCCGGATCCGCGGCAGGATTTTTCACACAGATCGGCGCGCAACGGACCATGGCACTGCCATGCGGACCGCGCGCGCCCGGAGAATATTAAATGGCAACGCGCATGTTAATCGATGCGCGCCACCCGGAAGAAACGCGGGTGGCGGTGCTCAAGGGCAACCGGATCGAAGAGTTTGATTTCGAATCCGCCGATCACAAGCAGATCAAGGGTAACATCTACCTCGCCAAGGTTACCCGCGTAGAACCTTCGCTGCAGGCGGCCTTCGTCGATTTCGGCGGGAACCGGCACGGCTTCCTCGCCTTCAGCGAAATCCATCCCGATTATTACCAGATCCCGCAGTCCGACCGCGAGGCGCTGCTTGCTGAGGAGCAGGCCCATGCGGACGAGGAAGCCGCGCTGCGCGCTGCCGAGGATGACGAGGACGACGGCGACACGCTGGATTCCGACGGCGACGATTACGACGGAGAGCGCGAGCATTCCGGCGGCGTCGAGGAAATCGACACCAGCGAGAAGGATGATGTGGCCACGATCGAGGATGGCCATGTCGAGGATGACGAAGCCGGTGAAGACGGCGACGAATCCTCCGATGACGGTGATGAGGGCGAGAACGGCCGGGTCCGAGGCCGCCGCGGCCGCGGCCGCCGCCAGGGCCGTGGCGGAAGCCGCAACCGCGCCAAGGAAATGGACGAGCTGCGCGCCAAGCGCCAGGCGCTGCGCCGCCGCTACAAGATCCAGGATGTGATCCAGCGGCGCCAGGTGCTGCTGGTCCAGGTCGTGAAGGAAGAGCGCGGCAACAAGGGCGCCGCGCTGACGACCTATCTCAGCCTCGCCGGCCGCTATTGCGTGCTGATGCCCAATTCCAGCCATGGCGGCGGCATCAGCCGCAAGATCAGCTCCGCCGGGGACCGCAAGCGCCTGAAGCAGATCGTGGGCGAGCTCAGCCTGCCGCGCTCCATGGGCCTGATCGTCCGGACCGCCGGCCTGCAGCGCACCAAGACCGAGATCAAGCGCGACTTCGACTATCTCGCCCGCCTGTGGGACGAGATCCGCGAGCAGACGCTGGCCTCCAGCGCGCCGACGATGATCCATTCGGATTCCGACCTGGTGAAGCGCGCGATCCGCGACATCTACAATCGCGACATCGAAGAAGTGATCGTTGAGGGCGAGGAAGGCTACAAGTCCGCCCGCTCCTTCATGAAGCTGCTGATGCCCAGCCATGTGCGGCGGGTGAAGGCCTATTCCGATCCGGTGCCGCTGTTCCAGCGCTTCGGCGCGGAAGACCAGCTCTCGGCCATGTACGACCCCGTGGTGCAGCTCAAATCGGGTGGCTATCTGGTCATCAATCCCACCGAGGCGCTGGTGTCCATCGACATCAACTCGGGCCGCTCCACCAAGGAGCACGGGATCGAGCAGACCGCGCTCAACACCAATCTGGAAGCCGCGCGCGAGATCGCGCGCCAACTGCGCCTGCGCGACATGGCCGGGCTGGTGGTGATCGACTTCATCGACATGGAGCATGGCTCCAACGTGCGGAAGGTCGAGCGCGCGATGAAGGACGCGCTGAAGAACGACCGCGCGCGCATTCAGGTGGGTCGCATCTCCGGCTTCGGCCTGATGGAAATGAGCCGCCAGCGCCTGCGCACCGGTGTGCTGGAAGCGACCACCCGCGCCTGCCCGCATTGCGACGGCACGGGCCTTGTCCGCACCGCCTCCAGCGCCGGCCTTTCGGCTCTGCGCCTGATCGAGGACGAAGCGGCCAAGGGCAAGGGCACGACGATCAGCCTCTATGCCTCCACCGAGGCGGCGATCTATCTGCTCAACGCCAAGCGCGCCGATCTGTCCGAGATCGAGCAGCGCTATGGCGTCTCCGTGGAAGTGGTGCCCGAAGGCGAGGACGAAGGCGCGAAGATGCGCGTCACCAGTTCCGGCCCCCGCCCGGCCGAAGCTCCGAAATTCGCTCCGATCATCGATGAGGATGATGACAGCGACTATGAGGAGGAAGAGGACGAGGCAGCGGAAGCCGCCGAGGAATCCGAGTCCGCAGAGGATGACGAGCCGCGCAAGAAGCGCCGCCGTCGTCGCCGGGGCGGCCGCGGCCGCAACCGCCGCGATGGCGAGGAGCGCGATGGCGAGGACGATGAGTCCTCCGCCGAAGACGGTGACGACGAAGCTGAGGACGAAGGTGGCGCTCCGGCCGAAGCGACCGGCGCTGACGAGGGCGATACCCCGCGCAAGCGCCGCCGCCGTGGTGGCCGCCGCAGGCGTCGGCAGGACGACTCCGGTGAGGCCGGTGAAGCACAATCCGACGCACAGGCCGAGGGCGATGCCGATGTGGGCGAGCCCGATGCGGTGAGCGAGCAAGCGGAGCCGGAGGCGGAAGCGCCCGCGGAACCCGCAGTCGCCGAAGCCGCGGACGCCCCTGCCGAGGAAGAGCAGCCCAAGCGCAAGCCCCGCTCGCGCCGCAAAAAGGCTGAACCCGAAGCTGAAGCGGAAGCCGCTGCGCCCGCTGAAGAAGCGCCCGTGGTGGAAGAGGCAGTCGCCGAGAAGCCGAAGCGTCGCTCCCGCGCCAAGAAGGCGGAACCAGTCGTAACCGAGGACGCCGGCGAAGCCAGCGCCGCTCCGGAAGCGGCCGAGGAAGCAAAACCGGCCAAGCCCAAGCGCACGCGTCGCAAGAAGGCGGACGTCGAAGCCGAAGCGCAGCCCGAGCCAGAAGCGGCTGCGGAGGAACCCGCTCCCGCCGCTCCGACAGTGGAAGCGCAGCCGCAGGACGCGAGTGACCCGGAAGCTGCGAACGATGCCAATGGTGATGCCGAAGGCGGTTCGCCGCGGCGTGGCTGGTGGCAGCGCACCTTCGGCGCCTGATCGCGCCGCAATTGCTTGAAGTCAGAAAGGGGTCGGCACCGAAAGGGCCGGCCCTTTTTCTTTGCGCCGCAGCTATCCGCGCCGCGCCAGCAGGGCGGTGACGTCGGCCAGATCGCGCTCGCTATCCACGTCCACCGCCGCCAGCCCGTCGCTGGCCGGAACCAGCGCAATCTCCGCGCCGAAGCGGCGGCCCAGCCGGGCGAGCCCGTCCGCCAGCGACAGGCGGCCGAGGAGATAGGTCAGCAGGTTGCCGAGACCGAGACGGGCGACGATCTTCCACGGGCGCTTGCGATCCGCCTCCACCACGGCCCAGGTTTCGATCGCCTTGCGGGCGCGCGGCGTGCGGAGCAGGAAGAGATTGCAGCCGGACCAGTGTCCATCGGCAAAGCGCAGATAGGTGCGCCGGCTGCCCGGCATGGCGGCTTCGATCCGTGCGCGCTCCGCCAGCATCACGGCAAGGTCAGCCTCTCCGGGCGCCTTGTCGATCAGCTCACGTACCCATTCGGGCCGCAGCAGGGCGTGATCGGCGGTGGTGACGAGCAGCGGCGCGCCGGATTGGTCGAAAGCCGCCAGAACGCTGCCGCTCGGCCCGCTGCGAGGCGGCACGATCTCCGCCCCCAGCGCGCGGGCAAGATCCGCCACCGGCCCTTCGTCGCAGCATACGATCACCGGCGCGCACTCGGCCGCGCGCAACGCCTCGACCACGCGCGCCAGCATGGTCTGCCCCTCGATGACGATCAGCGCCTTATGCGCGGCACCCACGGCCTGTGCGAAGGGATCGCCACCGGGCCGCGTGCCGGCAAGGACCAGCGCCGCCACCATCAGGCCCGCTTTCGATCCCAGTGGAGCACGATCCAGACGATTACGCTCATGGCGAGATAGCCCGCCGCCATGCCCAGCGCCACGGCCCAACCGATGCCCACCGGCCCGGCAGACACGAAGGCGAAGATGCCGACCCCCAGCGTCAGCACGGCAATAACCCGCGCGATCAGCGGATAGGCCGCATGGCCAGTGGAATGCAGCACCGGCTCGTAAGAGACGCTGGCGAGTTCGAACGCCGCGCCGATCACCAGCGGCAGCAGGATCACCCCTCCCCGCGCATAGGCCTCGCCACCGATCAGCCCGAGCACGTCCCCCCCGAAGAACAGCGCCACCAGCGTCACGATCAGGCCGCCGATCCCGGCGATGCCGGTGATCTGCAGCACCAGGCGGCGGAAATCGCCCGCGTCATTGGAGATGCGCGCCAGGGTGATTTCGGGATAGATCGCCCGGCCGAGCAGCGCAGAGAGCTTGCCGAAGCCCTGCGCCAGCTGGTCCGCCAGGCGATAGATGCCCGCCGTGCTGGTGCCGAGGAAGTAGCCCACTGCCAGCAGCGGGCCCTGTTTGAACAGCGCATCGAGCGTGGAGCTGAGATAGGTGATGCCGAAGAAACGGGCTGCGCCGGGATTTTCCCGCAGCGCGGTGCGGATGCCGCCAATATGGCGGCGCGCCAGCGCATGCGGCGCAAGGCGCCAGGCGGCGATCCAGTACAACGCGGCGGCGAGCAAATCGATCGCCGCCCAGGCGAAGAGGAACCGCCCCACGCTTGCGCCCATCACCACGATCGCAATCGCCGCCAACACACGCCCGGCCGGCACGACGGCTTCGACATAGATCGACACATCGAACCGGTCGAGCACGCGCACGATGCCATTGGGCGTGGTCACCCGCGCCCACACCAGCGCGCAGTTGAAGGCAAAGGCCATGTGCACATAGGCGGGATTGAGGCCGAGCCGGTCGGCAAAGCCGAAATAGATCACATAGGCGGCCAGGCAGCCGAAGATCGCCCCCGCCGCCTCAAGCCCACCGCACAGCCAGGCCAGCCGGCCGAAGCGGCCCCAGTCCTGCTGGTGGATGGCCTGCGCGCCGAAGCGGACCATGGTCTGCCAGGTCTGGAAGCCGGCGATGGCCACCAGCGCCTGCCCGGTGCCGAAGATCAGCGAGAAGTGGCCGAAATCGCGGATGCCCAGCGATTGCGAGAGCAGCGCAAGATAGACGAGGCTGCAGATCGCGCCGAAGCCCTTGCCGCCTACCAGCCAGGCGATATTGCCAAGAATATTGGGCAAGCCCTTGCGCTTGCCGCTGGCCGGCGTGGATGACATGGCTTGGCCCTTTGGACGAGAGCGGGCGAAGGTTCAATGCCTGCAGCCACGAACATCCACCACCGGGCCGCTCCGGCAGGCCCGCTTCGGGGGCTTGCTTTGACGGGCCATTGCGCTAGCGCCACCGGGGATGGCGCGCGTCTGCTTCCTCTTCAATCATGACCAGTCGCACCAGATCGCGCATAGCCTGCCGATCGCGCTGGAGCTGGCGGCGCGCGGCACGCATGAGGTGGTGCTGGCCGCAGGCAGCGCCCCGCTGGCAGAGCGGCTGCGGCAGATGGCGGGCGCCGCGGGCGGGCGCGCGCGGATCGTCGAACTGGGGCTCACCCGCCCGCTTTCCCGCTTCGCCGCGGCATCGCTGCAAGGCCTGATCCCCGCGCGCAAGATCCTGCTCTATCGCGACAATCTGGATTTCTTCCGCGGCTTCCAGGCACTGGTGGTGACGGAGAAGACCTCGCTCCTGCTCAAGACCCGCTATGGCCTCGATAGCCCGCGCATCATCCACACCCGCCACGGCGCGGGGGATCGGGCGATCGGCTTCGGGCCAGAAAGCGCGCGCTTCGATCTGGTGCTGGTATCCGGCCCCAAGATCGCGCGGCGGCTGACGGCGGAGGCGGGGGTGGACCCGGCACGCATCCGCGTCACCGGCTATCCCAAGTTCGATCTCTATGGGGAGCATCGGATTGCCAGCCCCTTCCCCGATCCCACGCGGCCGACAGTGCTCTATGCCCCCCACCCCTCGCCGCGGCTTTCGAGCTATTACCGCATGGGGCCGGCGCTGCTGCGCGCCTTCGCGCAGTCGGATCGCTACAATCTCATCTTCGCGCCGCATGTGATGCTGTTCCAGCGGCGCTACACCGTCACCATCAGCCCGCCGGCCCTCAGCCGCGTTGCCCCCGTCGATCCGTGGGTGGCGCAATGCCCGCATATTCTGGTGGACCGGGGCAGCCCGGCCGCGACCGACATGAGCTATACCAATCTGGCGGATGTCTATTGCGGCGATGTGAGCAGCCAGGTCTATGAATTCCTGCTGCACCCGCGCCCGGTGCTCCACCTCGACGCGCATGGCTTCGACTGGCGCGACGATCCCTCCTTCGCGCATTGGCACGCCGGCCCGGTTGCCGGGCCGGAGGCCGATATTCTGGCGGAGGTTGACCGGGCAATCGCCACCCATGGCGACTATCTCCCCACCCAGCGCGCGCTGTTCGCCGACAGCTTTTCGGTGACCGATCAGCCTGCCTCGCGCCGCGCGGCGCAGGCGATCGACGAATTCGTGGCATAGGACCGGTAATGGATACAGGTAATCTTGCGGGCCGCCGCCTGTGGGTGATGGCCAAGGGCTACACCCCCGACGAAGGCGGGATGCAGACCTATGCGCGCGGCGTGGCGCATGCCTATGCCCAGGCGGGAGCGGAGGTGACCGTGTTCACCCAGACGAGCGCCGGCCCCCGGCGCGAGCGGGTCGGCCCGGTGCTGGTGGTGGATATCGGCGCGGGCAAGGGAGTGTCGGTGCCGCTGCGATTCCGCACGGCCATGCGTCAGGAGCTGCGCCGCGCAGGCCCCCCGCTGCTGGTGCATGGCACCACCTGGCGCACATCGGTGATGCCGCTGCTGCTGGGCCTGCCCTATTTCACCACCTTCCATGGTCGCGAGTTCATGTATGCGGGTGGCATTTCCCTGCGCCTGATGCGGCATGTCGCCCGCCGCGCCCGCCGGATCGTGGCGGTAAGCCATCACAGCGCCGGCCGGCTGGCGGCGCGACTGGGACCGGGCATGCCAGAGCCGATTGTGGCGTGGAACGGCACGTCGGGCACCAGTTCCCCCGCGTCCCCCCATCCGGCTGGAACCGAGCCATTCCTGCTCTCCCTGTGCCGGCTGGAACCGCGCAAGAACATCGCCGCCTGCCTCCGGGCCTGCGCGGCCATGCGCCGGGAAGGCCGCCGCTTCCGCTATGCCATCGCCGGGCGCGGGCCCGAGCTTGCCGCCCTGCGCGCGCTCGCGGCCGAGCTGGAGCTGGGCGAACAGGTGGAAATCCTCGGCTTCGTGACCGAGGAACATGCCGCGCAGCTCTATGCCCGCGCCGACATCTTCCTCCACCCGCAGGTCGAAGCCGACGGCGGGCGCGATTTCGAAGGCTTCGGCATTGCCATCGCGGATGCCATGCTGGCCGGCGCCGTGCCGGTGGTGGGCCGCGAGGGCGGCGCGATCGAGCTGATCGAGGAAGGGATTTCCGGCCACGCGGTGGACGGGCACGACCCGGATGCCTTGGCCGAGGTGCTCCGCGGGCTGCTTGATGAGCCCGCCCGCCGCCACCGCATGGCGGAAGCGGCAACGGCGCGGGCCGCCGACCTGTTTACCTGGGACCGCCACATCGCCACGATCCTGCGGGCGCTCGAAGCTCCGCAAGCGGCGCCGGCTCAGCCTTCCTGAGCGAAGCGGGCGACCCGCCACCCCCGCGCAGCGGCCATGCGCGCCGCGCCGGGGCCGGGGTCCACCAGCACCGCTTCGTCCACCCAATCGAACAGCGGCGCATCGCTGGCGCTGTCGGAATAGAAGCGCAGCGTGCAGGCCTCCCGCGCCAGCCCCCGCGCCGCGAGGAAGGCGGCGACACGGAGCGGCTTTTCGGGGCCATAGCAGTTTTCCCCGTCGATCCGGCAGGCGCCATGGGGATCGAGCGCATGATGCCGGGTGGCGAGAATGTCGGCGAATCCCAGCCGGCGGGCGATCGGCTCGGCATAGAAATGCATGGCAGCGGTCACCAGCACCAGTTCGCGGCCTTCGGCCCGGTCCTGCTCCATCGCGCGCGCGGCGCCCGGGGCGATCCAGCCGGGCACGACATGGTCGGCAAATGCCTCCCCCAGCGCCCGCAGCCGGGCCTCCGTCACGCGCCCGCCAAGGAACAGCCGCAGCCCGAAGCCTTTCAGCGCCCCGCGCGAACACAGCCCCACCTTGTACGCCGCCATCGCCAGCAGCCACACCGCCAGCAGCAACACCCGCCAAGGCGCGGCGCGGCGGGCGGCGAAGATCAGGAACGGGGTGAAGCTGGCACGGCGCAGCACCGTCTTGTCGAGATCATAGAGGGCGAAGGCGGTCATCTCCCCGCCCCCTTGCACCAAAGGCAGGCGGCCCGCCAACGGCAATCGCCGCGCATCACCGCAGCTTCCCTTGCCCTCCGCGTCCGAATGAGTAGATAGGCCGCAACAAAGCGAGGAATGCGCGCACCATGGCCACCTTCACCCTTCCGAAGAACAGCAAGATCAATGCGCCGGGCAAGCACCACAAGGCCGAAGGCGCCGCCCGGGTGCAGAAGTTCAAGATCTATCGCTGGGATCCGGACAGCGGGCAGAACCCGCGCTACGATACGTTCGAGATCGATCTGGACGATTGCGGCCCGATGGTCCTCGACGCGCTCATCAAGATCAAGAACGAGGTCGACCCGACACTGACCTTCCGCCGGTCCTGCCGCGAAGGGATCTGCGGATCCTGCGCGATGAACATGAACGGGAAGAACGGCCTCGCCTGCACCACGGCGATGCAGGACCTGAAGGGCGAAATCCGCGTCACCCCGCTGCCGCATATGGAAGTGGTGAAGGATCTGGTGCCCGACTTCACGCATTTCTATGCGCAATATGCCTCCATTCGTCCGTGGCTGCAGACCGTCTCCACCACGCCCAGCGGCAAGGAACGGCTGCAGAGCCCCGAACAGCGCGAACAGCTGGACGGACTGTATGAGTGCATCCTGTGCGCCTGCTGCTCCACCGCCTGCCCCAGCTATTGGTGGAATTCCGACAAGTTCCTCGGCCCGGCGATCCTGCTGCAGGCTTATCGCTGGCTGGCGGACAGCCGCGACGAGATGACTGGCGAGCGGCTGGATGCGCTGGAAGATCCCTTCCGCCTCTATCGCTGCCACACCATCATGAACTGCGCGAATGTGTGCCCCAAGGGCCTCAGCCCGGCCAAGGCAATCGCGGAGATCAAGAAGATGCAGGCGGAACGCCAGATTTGAACGGCCGGATTTGAACGGAGAACAGCGGATGGGCGGACTGGTTGAAGGGCAGACGGCGGCGGGTGGCTGCCTGTGCGGGGCCCTGCGTTATCAACTGGCCGGCCCGAGCCTCTTCGTTTCCCAATGCTGCTGCAAGGATTGCCAGAAGGCGACGGGCACCGGCCATACCACTATCATCGGCGTGCATCGCAGCCAGCTGACGATGGAAGGGACGCCCGCCACCTACACCAACAGCGGTGACACGGGCGGCAGCGTGACGCGGCATTTCTGCGGCACTTGTGGTGGCCGCCTCTATACCTCGGGCGATCTGCCGGGCGAGTTTATCATGATCCAGGCCGGATCGCTGGATGATCCCGATCTGATCGCGCCGGAAAGCGTGATCTACACCAAGGATGCGGTCACTTGGGACCGCTTCGACCCTGCCCTGCCGCAATATGAGGCGATGCAGCCGCGCAATTGATGGCAGGGCTGCTTTCGCGTTTCGAAGAGCTGGTCGCCGCGGGGGAATTGCAGCCCGACGCGGATCAGCGGCGCGCGGCCGAGCGGCTGGACCGGCTGCAATCCGAACTTGAGAAGCAGCGCGGCGGAGGCTTGCTGGCGCGGCTGTTCGCCCGCCCTGCGCCCGTGCGCGGCGTCTATATGTGGGGCGGCGTGGGGCGCGGCAAGTCCATGCTGATGGACCTGTTCCACGAAACGCTGGCCATCACGGGGAAGCGCCGCGTGCATTTCCATGCCTTCATGCAGGAGGTCCACGCGCGGCTGCGCGAGGCGCGCAAGTCCGAAAGCGGCGATCCGATCCCCCCCGTTGCCGCCGCCATCGCGCAGGACCTGCGCTGCCTCGCTTTTGACGAGATGGTGGTGAACAATTCCGCCGACGCCATGATCATGAGCCGGCTGTTCCGCGCGCTGATCTGCGATGAAGGCGTGACGCTCGTCACCACCAGCAACCGCCCGCCGGCAGATCTCTACAAGGACGGGCTCAATCGCGAGCATTTCCTGCCGTTCATCAGCCTGATCGAGCGGCAGCTCGACGTGGTGCCGCTGAACGGCCCGACCGATTACCGGCTGGACCGGATCGCGGGGCTGGAAACCTGGCATGTGCCCAATGGCGCCGCCGCCACCGAGGCGCTGCGCGAGGTGTTCTTCCGCCTGACCGACTATCCGGTGGAGGATGCCGCGCATGTTCCTGCCGCCGATCTCGACCTGGGCGGGGGGCGCATGCTGCATGTGCCCAAGAGCCTGAAGGGCGTGGCGGTGTTCAGCTTCAAGCGGCTCTGCGGGGAGCCGCGCGGCACGCCGGACTATCTGGCGCTGGCGCGCGCCTATCACACGGTAATCATCGTCGGCATTCCGGTGATGGGGCCGGATATGCGCAACGAAGCCGCCCGCTTCGTGACGCTGGTGGACGCGCTCTATGAATGCAAGGTCAAGCTGTTCGCCGCCGCCGATGCGCAGCCGGATGCGCTCTATCGCGCGGGCGATGGTTCGTTCGAGTTCGAACGGACGGTGAGCCGGCTGATGGAGATGCGCAGCGCCGACTACATGGCGCAGGGCCACTGCAGCAGCTAAGCCCGCTCCGCCGGCGGCGCTGCTCAGCCGGTGATGCCGAGGCGGACGAGCGAGCGATCGAGCATCAGCAGCTGCCAGAGGATACGGGAATTGTCGAACCGGCCGGAGATGTGCTGCTCCGCCAGACGGCTGACCGCGATCGTATCGAACCATCCGGTGCGCGCCAGCGCCGCACTGGCGGCAATGCCGCGCGCCTGCCCGGCCAGCGGGCCGCGCAGCCAGTCCGCAATCGGCGTGACGAAGCCCTGCTTAGGGCGGAACAGTATGTCGTCGGGCAGATAGCGGCGCATGGCCTGCTTCAGCAGATATTTGCCCTGCCCGCCCTGCACGCGCATCCGCTCGGGCAAAGCGGCGGCGAAGCTGACGAGGCGGTGGTCGAGCAGTGGTTCGCGCGCTTCCAGGCCCACCGCCATGCTGGTGCGGTCCACCTTGGTCAGGATGTCGCCGGGCAGCCAGAAGGTGAGATCGGCATATTGCGCCCGGTCCAGCCCTGATCGGGCTGGGGCGCTGCGCATCGTCTCCATGAAGGGCTGCTCCGCGCGATAGCCGCCGATCCGCCGCGCGAAATCGCGCGAATAGAGCGCCGCGCGCCGCTCCGGCCCGGCCACGGCGAGGCTGCGGGCATAGGCATGCTCCGCATCCTCGGCGAGCGCGAGCAGGGTCGCCTTGGCGCGCAGCGGGCGCGGCGCCCAGTCCGCCTTCGGGTAGAGCTGGCCAAGCGGCCCCAGTACGTGCCGGCGTAGCGGCGCGGGCAGCAGTGCGCGCACCCGCTCCTCATGCGCGAAGAACACCTGCCGGCGATAGCCCGCCATCGCCTCGTCCGCGCCGTCGCCCGACAGCGCCACCGTCACCTTCTCCCGGGCCAGCTGGCACACCCGCCAAGTCGGCAGGGCGGAGGCATCGGCGAAGGGTTCGTCGAACAGGGCCGCCAGCGTGTCGATCTGGCCGAACTGGTCGGCGCTGACTCGCCGCGCCTCATGGCTGGTGCCGAACAGCTCGGCCACGCGCGCGGCGTGGGATGTTTCGTCGGCGGAAGCGACGTCGAAGCCGATCGAGCAGGTGCGCACGGGCTCCCGGCTCGCCTCCGCCATCAGCGCCACCACGCTGGAAGAATCAACTCCGCCCGAAAGAAAGGCGCCGAGCGGCACATCCGCGACCATGCGGCTGGTCACCGCCTCGCGCATGTGGTGCAGCAGTTCTGCCTCCAGATCGCGCGGCTTGCCCCGGTGGCGCTCGGCGAAGGACAGCTGCCACCATCGTTGCGGCGCGGCGGGCGGCGCATCGTGGCGCAGCAGGCGGAAATGGCCGGCGGGGAGCTTCTCCACCCCCTTCAGGATGCTGCGATGATCGGGGACATAGCCCCAGGCGAGATAATCCTCGATCGCCAGCGGATCCGCCTCCCGCCGCAGCAGCGGGTGCGCGAGCAGGCCCTTGAGCTCGGACGCGAAAGCCAGGCTGCCATCGCTGAGATGCGCCATGAACAGCGGCTTCACGCCGAAGCGGTCGCGCGCCAGGAACAGGCTGCGCGTGCGGCAATCATAGAGGGCGAAGGCGAACATGCCGTTCAGCCGTTCGAGGCAGTCCACGCCCCACCGCTGCCAGGCGGCGAGGATCACTTCCGTATCGCCGTCCGTGCGGAACTGCGCCCCGTCCCGCTCCAGCTCCCGCCGGAGCTCGCGGTAATTGTAGATCTCGCCGTTGAAGACGATCACCGCCCCGCCATCGGCGGCATGCATCGGCTGGGGCGAACCGGCGAGGTCGATGATCGACAGGCGCCGATGGCCCAGCCCCACGCCCGGCGCGGTCCATACGCCCGATCCGTCCGGCCCGCGATGCGCCAGCACATCGCACATCCGCTCGACCCGCAGCGGATCGACGGGCTTCGCCGTGCCGCAATGGAAAATGCCGGCAATTCCGCACATGGCCGCGGCGTTAGGGCAGTTGCGCCAGCCGGTCCATCCATTGCGCGGGTGGGCCGGCGGAGCGGATAAACGCTTCGACACTGTCCCGCGCCGGCTGGCCCGGCCGGTCCTCAGCCGAAAGGATCAGCATGGCAGTGGGGCGGGCGCGCAGGGCGATCCGGTCGCGCATATTGGCGAGCTTCAGCCGGGCATTGCTGCCGGTGAGCAGGTCGCCCGTCCGGTAGAGGGTGAGCGCATAGCGCTTCAGCCGCCCTTCGGCCTGCAACCACTCCGCCTTGCCTCCGGCCAGGGGCGCCGCGTCTTCCAGCCAGCGCCAGGGCGTATCGGGCGTCAGCGCCCCTTCCCCGAAACCACCCGCATCGCGCACCTCGTCCTGCGCGGAATAGAGCGCGTAGACCACATCGACCGTTCGCCCCTGCGCATCGCGATAGCGGCCGATCAGGCGCTGATCCGCCCCGCCCGCACGCGGCTGCCAGGCGATCTCCGGGCGATAGGCGACGCGCTGCCATCCGGGCACCGCCGGCAGGCGAATGTCCTGCGGCAGCGGCGCTTCGATCCGGTGCGCCGCCGCGCTCCACCCCGTCACCCCCAGCAGCATGGCGGCCAGCACCGCCAGCACCGGCCAGCCGCGCCCCGTGAAGCGGTCGGTCCAGCCGAACAGCGGCGCCGCCGCCAGCGCTGCGGGATCGAGGAAGGGCTCTTCCGGATCGCGATCGAAGAAGGGCCAGCCGGCGGCGAGCAGCGCCGCCATCGCCAGCGCGAAGAAGATCCAGCCGTAGAAGATGTGATCGAAGCCGGCGGCGAACTCCACCCCCTGCGACTGGGCGATATAGATCGTCCCCCAGGCGCGCACGCCATTGGCAAGGATCGGCAGCACCACCGCCACCGCCATGAAGGCGGCGCGGCGCCACCAGCTGCGGAAGCACACATGGCTCACCAGCGCGCCCAGCGCGATCATGGCGATCAGGAACTTCACGCCGGAACAGGCCTCCGCCACCTCGAACAGGCCGGCCGGCGTATCGATGAACACGCCCTCGATCTGCGCGGGCACTCCGCTGGCATGGGTGAGCGCGATGGTGAGCTTCGCCGTCACCATCTGCAGCGCCGGCACCAGGAAATCGCCGAAGGGCACCAGGAACAGCACGTAGCAAAGCGGGAACAGCAGCCCCGCCGCCACGCGCGGCCCCAGCAGCGCCAGCACGAGGCCCGGCACCAGTGCCACCGCGCCCAGTTGGCTGGCGAGGTTGAGGCCGCTGATACTGCCGAGCAGCCACAGCAGCAGCGCGCCCGCCACGGGGATCAGCCCCGGCCACCACGCCGCCGGCTGCAAATGGGCCAGCTGCGGCGCGCGCAGGCGCACCAGCCACAGCAGGATCAAGGGAATCAGCAGAATGTGGTTGTAGGTGGAAACGTCCCACCATTGATGCGCCATGTCGCGCCAGTCGCGCAGGAACAGCAGCACCGCGCCGGCGCAGGCGAGGCCGAGCCGCAGCAGCGGCCCGCGCCATGCCGCCGGCACGCGCGCGAGCCATGCGCCGGGTCGCGGCAGGGCCAGATCAGGCTGCATCGCGCCGCCCCGGCTGCTGACCATCGCGGCCCAGCAGCGCCGGCAGGGCGGCGAGTGCGGCGGGCCAGCTCATCCGTTCCACCACGAAGCGGCGCGCCGCCTGCCCCATCGCCGCCGCCCGTGCCGGGGCCGCCAGCAGGGCGAGCGCCCGGGCGACGAGCGCCCCGTCGCTCGATTCCACCGCGAAATCCTGCCCATCCATGGCGCCGATGCCGGTCGCCGCATCGGGCGTCAGCAGCACTGCGCGCTCCATCGCCATGGCTTCCAGCACCTTGTTCTGCACCCCGCGCGCGATCTCCATCGGGGCGATCACCAGATCGGCAGCGGCAAGGAAGGGTCGCACATCGGGCACTTCGCCCCACACGCGCACTCCGCCCTGCCCGTCGGCGCCGCGTAGCCGTGCGCCGGGGCACCGCCCCACGACATGGAACTGCGCCGTCGGGATATGCTGGCGGATCGCGGGCAGTAGGCGCTCGATCACGCGCCGGGCGGCAGCGACATTGGGCGGATAATCCATCTGCCCGGTAAACAGGATGTGCGGCCCCGGCGCGCTCGCCAGCTCTGGATGCGGCGCCACCTGAGCCGGATCGAAGCGCGCGGCATCGATGCCCATGGCCAGCGCGCGAATATCCCGCCCCGCAGCGCCCACGCGCGCGCGGCACAGCGCGGCTTCCGCCTCGCTCACCAGCAGCGTGTGATCGGCGCGCGCCGCAAGCCGCGCCTCTTCCGAGCGCAACAGCCGCCCCTCCCGCGCATGGATCTGCGCCATCGGCGGGCGCGCGGTGGCGGCATAGGCTTCGAACTTGGCGGAATCGACATCCACCAGATCGACCACCAGCCGCCCCTGCCAATCGGCGGGGACATATTGCCCCATCTGCCCGGAAAAGACGTAGATCGTATCCACCGCCTCGCGTGCCAGCGTCTCCCGCACCCACCGCATCAGCCCGCGATGGCGGAAGGCGGCAAGGCTGATCGCTTCGCCGCGCAGCAGTGCCTCCACTCCGGCGAGCGGCAGGGGCTTGCTGCGCAGCGGCATGCAATGGCTCGCCGCAACCTCCCGCAGCCATGCCTCATGCCGCAGATCGGCGCGGCTTTCCGCAAAGCAGCCGACATGCACCGGGCCGAGATCGGCCAGCGCGCGCAGGATATTGCAGGAGCGTATGCGGTCGCCCCGGTCGGGCGGATAGGGCAGGCGGTGCGCCAGGAACAGGATGCCGCTCATCCCAGCCCCCGCGCGATGGCCGGGCCGATGCGATTGGCGATCGGCAGCGGCAGCTTCTTCCACGCCGCGATCCGCGCCGCATGGCGGGCGCTGGTGGGATCCGCGTCGCGCGCTTCGTTGCCGGGCACGGTCCAGCTGGCGTAGGCAAGCGGCTGCGGTGCGAAGCCCCAGTTCTTCTTGTAGCTGAACGCGCCGCTGCCCTGCTTGCTGCGGCCGAAATCGAACAGGTGGCAGCCGCGGCCGGCGGCATGACGCATCAGTTCGAAATACATCCGCTCATTCGCGCGCAGATGGCGCGCCGCCCAGGTTCCGCCACCCCAATAGGGCAGCACCGCGCCGCCGTGATAGAGCGAGAGCACGCTGGCCACCGGCCGCCCCTGATGGCGGATGGTGAGAATATCGCCGTCCAGCTCATCCAGCGCGGCGGCGAACAGGCTGCGGGGAAACACCGGCGTGCCGAGATTGCGCACGCTTTCCGCATAGACCGCGTAATGGGCGCGCCGGTCCTCCGCCGCGCTGCCGATGGTGACGGTGAAATCCGTCTGCAGGCTCTTGCGCACCTCCGCCCGCTGCTTGCGCGGGATGGCGAGCAATTGCGCTTCGGCATCGGCCTGCAATGGCCCCGCGAAGCCGGCATGACTGTCCTCGCGCAGGCTCCAGTCCGGCGGAGCGGCACCGCCCCGCAGTTCCACGGCGGCGCAGCAGAGCCGCAGCGCCAGTTCCTGCACCGCCCGGCACAGCGCCATGACGGCAGAGGGTGAAGCAGCCAGTACGCCGCCGCCCACGGCAAAGCCGCTGGAGGCAAGCACCCGGCCGAAAATCGGGGAATGGACCTCCGTCAGCGGCAACCAGCCAGTGATCGCGCCGCCGCGCTCGGCCAGCAGGCCCCGCGCGCGCTGGCCGGTGCCGCGCTCCACCGCGCGCAGCCACGCCGGACGGTGGAAGATCGTGCCCTGCTGCTCCGCCACGAAACCTTCGATGCGCGCGGCTTCCTGCCCGTCGCGCAGGTCCGCCTCGCGGATCGTCTCGCGCAGCAGGGCCATGGGCGCGTTCACGCCGCCGCCGCCCTTCCTGCGGCCGGAGCGAGCGCCGCGGCTTCCCGCTGCGCCAGCGCATCCATGCGGCCCCAGGCGAAATCGCCCAGCAGCCGGCGCAGCTTGGGGGCCATGCCGCGAAGATTGGTGTAATGCCGCAGGCGGGAACGGAGCGGCGCGCGCGCCACGCGCGGCTGGCCGGGGTCGATCTCCCACGGATGAAAATAGAACACGCCCGGCCGGCCATACTCCCGGTTCACCTGCCGGATCGCCCAGCGGCTGAAGCCATAGGGCAGCACGCGAAAGAAGCCGCCGCCCCCCGGCGCCAGCCGCCGGCCCGCCAGCACCGCGGTGGTGACGGGTATCTCCACCAGATCGGCATCCGCCAAGGGGTGGAAGGCGAAGCGCGGTGCCTCGGGCCAGCCATAATGGTCATGCGCCACTGGGGCGACGCTGGAGGAATAGGCATAGCCCTGCTCCGCCAGTTCCGCGAAGGCCCAGGGGGTGCGCTGGTCGATCGAGAAGCTCGGCGCGCGATAGCCGGAGACCTGCTGCCCCGCGGCATCCTCGATCGCCTTGCGCGCCCGGGCGATGTCTTCGCCAAAGGCCTTGCGGTCCATGGTGAACACGCGGCGATGGTCCCAGCCGTGGCTGGCCAGCTCATGCCCCCGCGCGGCGATCTCGCGCATCAGCGGGCCATGGCGGCATGCCACCCAGCCGAGGGTGAAGAATGTCGCCTTGGCCTGCGCTTCGTCGAACAGGTCGAGGATTTCGCGCATGTTGCGCTCCACCCGGTCCTCAAGGCCCGGCCAGTCCTCGCGCGCGATCACCCGCTCGAAGGCGCCGACCTGAAACCAGGCTTCCACATCCACCGAAAGGCCGTTGACCACGGCGCGCATGCCAGCCTCCCGCGGCCTAGGCCGCCTTGCTCTGCTCCATCTCGCTCTCGATCCACTCGATGAGCATGGTCAGCGTCTGGCGGATCGTGCGTTCCTGCTCGAACACGCGGGCATCGATGCGGGCGACCTGTTCCTGCATCGCAGTGATTTCGGGGCGCAGCGCGTTTACCAGCGCCTCGTCCCGCTGGGAGGAAAGCTCGATAATCGCTTGTTGCAGCTCGGCAATTTGCGCGTCGCGCGCGGCCAGCATGGCTTCCACGTCCTTGCGCCCGAAGCGCGGCCGATCCTGTACCGGGGCGCCCTCCGCGGGGTGCGCCGGGCGCATCCCCGCCTGCGCGGGACGGGGTGCCGCGCGGAGCGCCTCGCGCGATCCGCGCTCCCCTTCCATCTCCTTCAGCACCATGGCCAGCATGGCGCCGTCGATCCGGTTGCGCTGTTCCACCGCGCCCAGCAGCAGCAGGCGGTTGGCGATCTGGTTCACCCGCCGGGGCACGCCGCCGCTCGCCGCGTGGAGATCGGCAAAGACCTGCGGATCGAATGCCGGCGTGCCGTTCCAGCCCACCTTCTCCAGCCGGTGGATCACGTAAGGCTCGATCTCGGCCGGCTCCATCGGCGTCAGGTGGTGGGCGGCGATCACGCGCTGGCGCAGCTGCTCCAGCGATTCATGGCCCTGCAGCACGGTGCGGAACTCGGGCTGGCCCAGCAGCAGCGTCTGCAGCAGCGGATGGTTGCCCAGCTGGAAGTTGGACAGCATGCGCAGCTCTTCCAGCGCGGCCACGGCCAGGTTCTGTGATTCGTCCACGATCAGCAGGCAGCGGCGGCCCTCGCGCGCTTCCTCATGCAGGAAGGCCTCGATCGCGCCCAGGGCGGTGGCCTTGTCATGCCCGGCGATGTCCAGCCCGAAGGCCTGCGCCACCACATGCACGATTTCTTCTTCGTCCAGCTTGCTGGTGACGATCTGCCCCACGGTCAGCTGGCGCGGGTCGATGGTGTCCACCAGATGCGCCACCAGCGTGGATTTGCCCGCGCCCACCTCGCCGGTGATGACGATGAAGCCTTCGCCCTGCGCCAGGCCATATCCGAGATAGGACAGCGCCTTGCGATGGGTGATGCTGCGGAAATAGAAGGCCGGATCGGGCGTCAGCTGGAAGGGCTTGCCGGTGAGGCCGTAGAAATCGTCGAACATGATCAGGTCTCCTCGGGGCCGGTCAGAAGGAATAGCGCAGGCCGAGCAGCGCGGATGCGGACACGAAATCCGGCAGATCGTCGCGCGTGATGCCGTCCAGCCCCACCGCCGCCGTGCCGGTGAGCCCGCGCAGGAAATTGCGATAATATGCCAGCGTTGCGCTGTAACTGATTGCTTCGCCAGCGAAACTCGATCCACTGTCGAACCAGTTCACATAGGCGTTGGCGCCGATGCTGGACGACGCATCCAGCCGCGTGTTGGCATAGGCCGCCAGCCAGACATTCTCGTCGGTGACGCCGTTCAGCGGGGCGAGGATCGAATCCTCCGCCGCGATCAGCTTGCGCCGGTTGTAGCCCGCGCCCAGTCCCAGCTCGGTGCGGCCGAGATCGAGCGCGTAGGAACCGGCGATGCCGCGGTTCCGGAAGGCGGTGGCCTGCAGCGATCCCAGCGCGCTGCCGAAGCAGCCGTCGCCCTCGAGGCTGGCGACGCAGCCGCCCAGATCGCCCGTGATCGGATTGCGGAACGCCTCGAACTGCGCGGGCAGGCCGGCGACGCGGTCCACCAGCGCACCGCCGAAGCCAGTGACATTATCATAGACCGCGACATTCAGGCTGCTGCGCGACGAAGGCTGGTAGGACAGGGAGCCGTAATAGGTGGTGGAGCCATAGCGCCGCCCGACATGCGCCTCCAGCGAGGTGCGGCGGCTCGGGCGCCACATCACGCCGGCGTCCCAGATCAGCCCGTCGGTTTCATAGGCGATCAGCCGCGGGCTGGCCTTGTCGGTGACATAGCGCCCGTCATTGCCGATCACCGGATCGCCGTTGCCATCGCGCAGCACGTCGCGGCTGGAAATCTCGACATCCTCATAGCCGACCCCGCCCACCAGCGCGACGGTGCGGCTGACAGGCACCAGCACATCCGCCCGCACGTGGCGGTCGCGGATGCGCTGGTCCAGATTGGAGATATTCTGCTCGTTCCAGCCGCCGCCGATCCCTACGCCGATCGGCAACAGGGTGCGCGGGGCGAGGCCGAGATGCGCCTGCGCCGAATGGGTGGTGCTTTCGTCGAACACATCGCCGTTCGCGGGCGCCGAGCCCACCAGCACCGCATCGGGCGCTTCCACGCGGGTGTAGCCGATGCGATAATGCGCCTCCACATCCACATCGCCCGCGCGCGTCTGCAGCGAAGGCCCGGCATAGACGGCGTAGATCTGGCTGGTCTGGTCCGTATTGCCGCCGAACCCGCCGAGCGAGGCGCCGCCATTGCCGTCCAGCCGGGTGCGCGCGGCAAGGCCGCCGGCTTCCAGCGTGACGGCATGGGGCACCACCGCCAGCGAGGCGCGCGCGACGCCGCTCAGCGTGTCGCCATCCACGGCATCGTCATCCCAGCCGAAGCGCCGTTCGTAGCGCAGCGAGAGCGAGGCGGCGCTGTTGCGGCCGGTGAAGCCCGCGTCGACGCCGGCAGCCAGCGTCGAATAGGTCACCACATCGTCGCCCGGCTGCAGCTCGGCCGTGAGCACCTGCCCGGCTTCGATATAGGGCGTGACCTCCACCGCGCCGACGCGCAGGCCACGGCCCTGTTCACGCGACGCGGGCGCATCCTGGCCCTGCGCCTGCGAGGCGGCGGGCAGGCCGATCAGCGCGAGCGCGCAGGCCGCCGACAGGCGCGGGAGGAAGCTGGCGAAGCCCATGCCCCTACCCCCCATGGCCGTAATAGGCGCCGAAGCGCCGCCCGCTGGGGCTGAAATCCGCGGCGTTGAGCAGCAGCTTGATGTCCGGGCAGGCAGAGAGCAGCGACAGCGCATCCTCCAGCGCGCTCTGCCCCGTGCGGTCCGCCCGCACGATCACCAGCGCCTGCGCCACATGCTTGGCCAGCTCCGCCGCCGGGGAGGCGGCCAGCGCGGGCGGGGAATCGAAGATCACGATGCGATTGGGCGCGCCGCGCGTCAGCCGTTCGAGCACCTCCGCCGCATGGGCGGCCGTGAGATGTTCGCTGTCGGATGCGGTCTGGTGTCCCGCAGGCAGCACGAACAGGCCCGGCACATCGGTGCGGATCACGCAGTCTTCCACGCGGATCGCGGGATTGGCCAGCGCGTCCATCAGCCCATTCCCGCCGGGAAGGCCGAGGGTGGAAAGGATCGAGGGCTTGGCGAAATCGGCATCCACCAGCACCACTTCGCTGTCCTTCTCCGACGCCATGGCAAGGGCGAGATTGGCGGCGCAGAAGGTCTTGCCCTCGCCCGGCAGGGGCGAGCAGACGAGCACGCGCTGGGCCCGGGCCGCACCGCCGCTGCGCGCCTGCGCATCGCGCATGGCGAGCAGCACCTGCCGCTTCACGATGCGGAATTCCTCGCGCAGCGCGGTCACGGGGCCGTTGGGTTCGATCAGCCCGGCAGCGCGCAATTGCGCCCGGTCGATCGGCACGACCTGCGCAGGAAAGGCCAGCGGCGCCGGAGCGGGAGCCGGGGCCGCAACCGGTGCGGTTGCCGGGGCCGCTGCCGGCGCGGTTGCCGGGGCCGCTGCCGATGCGGGCTTGCTCTCCGGCATGGAGGGTGTCGCCGGATCGGCTGGCACGGGCCGTTCCGCCGCCGGCCGCCTGGGCACGGGCCGATTGGTCGCCGGGGCCAGCGTGCGCGGCACCGGCGCGGGCTTGAAGCCGCCGAGGCCGAACAGACCCTCCGCCCGCTCGATCAGCGTGCGGGGCCGTTCGTCTTCCGGCAGGGGTATCTTGCTGTGGTCGGTCATCGCGCTTCCCCCTCAGGCCACCATGCCGCGCTGGACGAATTCGGCCCCCAGCAGCACCACGAACAGCAGGCCCAGCCCGCCCGCCCCGGCCAGGAACATCCGCAGCCGCCGGCGGCGCAGCGCGCGCGCCGCATCCGTGAGCGTCAGCGAGATCGTGCCCACCACGGGCAGGTCCATCACCCGCTCCAGCTTGTTGGCGGTGGCGAAGGTGGAATTGAGCTGGCCGAGCGCGAAGGCACTGCCCGCGCCCGCACCCAGCCCCAGCACCAGCACGGCGAGCAGCAGCAGCGGCCGGTTGGGCGATGCCGGCACGCGCGGTGTGCTGGGCGGATCGACCACTTCGAACTTCACGGCGTTGTGTTCGGTTTCCACCTGCCCGCGCAGGCGCAGCTCCTCGCGGTCCTGCAGCAGCTTGTCATATTGCTTGCGCAGCACGTCGTAATCGCGGCTGATCCGCTGGGCTTCGGCCGAAACGCCCGGCTCCTGCGCCTGGCTGGCGCTGATGGAGGCGATTTCGGAACCCAGTGCCGCAGCGCGGGACTGCAGCGCCTGCACGGTGGAGCGGCGCTCCACCAGCATGCTCTGCAGCGAGCCATAGGCGGGGTTCGGCGTGCCGCCCACGTCACCGGCGGTGGCGGCCTGATCGCTCAGCGCCGCGATCTGCTTCTTCGCCGCTTCCACATCGGGGTGGCTGTCGGTCAGCCCGCGCGCCTTCAGGCTGGCGAGATTGGCCTGCGCCTGCGCCAGTGCGGCGCGCGGCCCGCCCGATCCGGCGGTCACCAGAGTGCGCGGCGTGCTGGCCAGCTGCCCCTGCAATGCGGCCAGCGCGCTTTGCGCGGCCGCGAGATCGGCTTCCACGCTGCGCAGTTCCGCGCGGGAGGAGGCCAGCTGCGTGGCGATGGATTGCGGCCCGCCGGCAAGGTCCGGATGCTCGGCCTCGAAGGCCAGCCGCTTCTGCTCGGCATCCTCCAGCTGCTTCTCGCGATCGGCCAGCTGCTGGTCGAGGAAGTCGATGGTCTCGCGCATTTCCCCGCGCGATCCGCCGAGGTTTTCCTCGCGGAAAATGTCGATCATGTGCTGCGCCACATCCTGCGCCAGCTGGGCATTCTCGGCATCGCTCAGGTCGCGCCGGCCGCTGGTGGCGGTGATCTGGAACAGATTGTCCTCGTCGCCCTTGATCAGGATCTCCTTGGCGAGATCCTGCACCGCGCGTTCCATGTCGGCGGGGGAGGAAATGGTTTCGCCCAGCCGGGTGGAGCGGATCACCTTCTCCAGATTGACCGCGCTGGTCAGCGTCTGGCGGACACGCTCGATATCCTTCTGCCGGCTGCCCGTGCCGATGCCGATCTGGTCGGCCAGCACATCGTCGAACTGCACGAACAGGCGGGCGTTCGATTCATAGGAATTGGGGATCAGCGCCACGGCCAGCCACCCCAGCAGGCACACGCCCCAGGCCACGGCCAGCGCCAGCCAGCGGCGGTTCCACACCGTCCACAGTGCCGCCCGCGCCTCTTCGAGGATCTCGTTCAAGCGGCGGCTCCCGTCAGAACATGCTTTCGGGGATGATGATCACATCCCCGGGTGCCAGCATCACATTGGCCTTGCTTTCGCCCTTCTTGAGCAGATCGTTCAGGCGCAGGGCATATTCCCGCTGCTTGCCGCTGGTCTTGTCGAAGCGGATCAGCTTGGCGCGGTTGCCGCTGGCGAATTCGCTGAGGCCGCCCACCGCGATCATCGCATCGAGCAGCGTCATATTGGCGCGATAGGGCAGCGAAGCGGGCTTTTCCGTCGCGCCCACGATCCGCACCTGCTGGCTGAAGGTGCCGGCAAAGCTGTTCACGATCACGGTGACGATCGGATCTTCGATATATTGCGACAGGGCGAGCCGGATGTCTTCCTGCAGCATGGTCGGCGTCTTGCCCACGGCGGGCATGTCGGGCACCAGCGGCGTGGTGATGCGGCCATCGGGGCGCACCTGCAGCTTCGCCCCCAGCTCGTCATTCCGCCACACATGGATCGTCAGCTCGTCCAGCGGGCCGATCACATATTCCTCGCCCGGCCCTTCCTGCATGGCGACGAAACTGGCCGGCGCCAGCTGGGGATCGCCGCTGGTGCTGGCGCAGCCGGACAGGGCAAGGCCCGCCGTGGCCATGACAGCGAGAAAGCGGGCAGGAAGGGTGCTTCGCATCGGATGCGTTCCTTGGGGTAACTGACTGGGCAAGCGTGGCGGATCGCCGGAGAATCCGGCCACTTTCTGGCCCGAAAGGGTGAACATTGCGTTAGCTGTAAGCGCCGAAAAGCCGGGCCAATCGCGGACATTTGGACGCGTCCCAATCGGGGACAGGCGCGGGCCGAACTCTAAACGAGCATTTCGCGCGCCGGCCCTTGGCCCAGGAAGGCCGACGGGCTGGCGCTGGCGCCATAGGCCCCGGCGCAGAAGATGGCGACCAGATCGCCCTCCCCGGCAGCAGGCACCAGCGCCTGATCGGCCAGCCGGTCCAGCGGGGTGCACAGGCAGCCGACGATATTCGCTTCCTCCACCGGCTCCGCATCGAAGCGCGTGGCGATGGCCGCGGGGTAATTGCGGCGCACTACCGTGCCGAAATTGCCCGAGGCGGCAAGCTGGTGATGCAGGCCGCCATCGGTGACGAGATAGGTGGTGCCGTGGCTGTCCTTGCGATCGACGATCCGCGCGAGATAGACGCCCGCCTCGCCCACCAGATAGCGGCCCAGCTCGATAGCGAAGTCCGTTTGGGAGAAGGCGCCCGCAAGCGTTTCAAATCGCTCGTTTAACGCCGCGCCGATCCGCTCGATGTCGAGCGGCTGGTCGCCATGGAAATAGGGAATGCCGAAGCCGCCGCCCATGTTGAGCAGCGGCAGCGGCGCGCCGATTTCCTCTGCCAGCCGCTGTGCCAGGGTGAGGACATTGGCCTGCGTTTCGATGATCGCCTCGGCATCGAGCGCCTGGCTGCCGCTGAAGATGTGCAGCCCGCGCCATTCCGCCCCTGCCGCGATCGCCTCGCGGGCGAGCGCGGGGACGCGATCCGCATCCACGCCGAAGGGCTTGGCGCCCCCGCCCATCTTCATGCCCGATCCGCGCAGTTCGAATTCCGGGTTCACCCGAATGGCGAACCGGGGCGTCAGCGACAGCGCATCGGCGATGCGCAGCGCGCGGCGCGCCTCCCCGGCGGATTCGATGTTGAGCGTGACGCCATGGGTGATGGCGGCCTGCAGTTCCTCGTCGCGCTTGCCGGGGCCGGCGAAGCTGATCCTTGCGGGGTCGACACCCGCCTCCAGCGCCAGCGACAGCTCCCCGCCGGAGGCAATGTCCAGCCCGTCGGCCAGACCTGCCATCAATTCAAGGACAGGCCGGTAAGGGTTTGCTTTCATGGCATAATGCACATGAAGGCGTGGCGGCATGGCGGCACGCAGCCGGGCCATGCGCTGGCGCATCATCTCCGCCGAATAGACGAACAGCGGCGTTCCGCCCGCCCGCTTCACCAGCTGGCTGGCGGTGAAGCCGCCCACGGCCAGTTCTCCGTCAACGGCGCCGAAGCCCGCGGGAATGGGGCCGAGGGGCTTCATGCTCCCGCTTCCCCGGTCTCCGACGCCAGCGCAGCCAGCGCCGTGCGGTCGATCTTGCCATTGGGGTTGAGCGGCATGGCCGAAACCCAGCGGATCGCCTGCGGCTGCATGAAATTGGGCAGGTCGCGGCGCAGCGCAGCCCGCAGCCCCTCCTCGTCCCCTTCGCCGCGCACCACCAGCAGGATCGCCTGCCCCAGCCGCTCGTCGGGCACGCCCAGCGCCGCCGCTTCCGCCACCAGGCCGGTGGCGATGGCGGCGTCCTCGATCTCCTGCGGGCTGATGCGGTTGCCCGCGCTCTTGATCATCGCATCGCGGCGGCCGACGAAATAGAGCAGGCCGTCCGCCTCGCGCACCACGCGGTCGCCCGACCACACCGCCATGCCGCCATAGGTGGAAGCGGGCGGCGCGGGGCGGAAGCGCTCCTCCGTCCGCGCCGGATCGCGCCAGTATCCTTGCGCCACCAGCGGGCCGCAATGGACCAGTTCGCCCTCCTCCCCGGCCTCCGCCACCTGCCCGGCGTCGCGCATCACAAGGATCTCGGCAAAGGGAATGGCGCGGCCCATGGAGGTCGGGTGGCTGTCGATCATCGCCGGATCGAGATAGGTGGAGCGGAAGGCTTCGGTAAGCCCATACATGGCGAACAGACGTGCCTGCGGGAACTGGCTGCGCAGCCGGCGGACCAGCGCCTCGGTCAGCGCGCCGCCGCTGTTGGTCAGCCGGCGCAGCGGCGCCACGGCCTCGGGCGGCCAGTCCTGCTCGGCCAGTTGCAGCCACAGCGGGGGCACGGCGGCCAGCGTGGTGACGCCATGGCGCGCGCAGGATTTGATGACGTCACGCGGGGTCAGATAGTCCAGCGGCACGGCCGCGCCGCCGGCATACCAGGTGGAAAGCAGCTGGTTCTGCCCGTAATCGAAGCTCAGCGGCAGCACCGCGAGAGTGACGTCATCGCGGGCGAGGCCGAGATAGCTTGCCACGCTGACCGCCCCCAGCCACAGATTGGCATGGCTCAGCATCACCCCCTTGGGCAGCCCGGTCGATCCGCTGGTGTAGAGGATGGCGGCGAGCTCCGCGGGATCGGCCTCGGATGGTGGCAGGGCGTCGCCCGCTTCCTCCGCCGCCTGCCAGGCCTCGTCCTCCGCCATGGCGCGGCAGCCGTGCGGAATGTCGCCCATCTCCAACGTGCCGAGCCGCGCCGGCGTGCCCAGCAGCAGCGCCGCCCCGCTATCCGCCAGGATATGTGCCACCTGCCCATGCTTCAGAAGCGGATTGATCGGCACATGCACCAACCCGGCCCGCGCCGCAGCCAGCGGCAGAAGGCAAGTCAGCTCGCCCTTGGCCGCCCAGCTCGCCACCCGCGCCCCGCGCTCCGGCACCTGCCGCGCCAGCCATCCTGCCAGCAGGGCGACACGGCTTCTTAAGTCCTGCCAGCTAAGCGTCCTGCCGCGCAGGATCAGCGCCGGATCGCCATCCCGCCCGCGAAGAGCGAGGTGATCGAGCGGATGCGGCACGGGATCAGGCGGGAGCGACATGGTTTCCCTGGAGTGGCAAGAACAGTGACGGCGATCAGCTATCACGACACCGTTAACGATCTGCAAGGGCTGAGCTTTGCCGGCCATGGTCCCTTCGCGCGCCTCGAATGGTTCGGGCTGATCGAAGCGGCGGGAACCCGGCCGCTGATCGCGGTGCATCGCGAAAAGCATGGAGAAACAGTTGCACTGCCCTTGCAGGGAGACGGCAGGGCGCTTGCAAATTGCACCAACTGGTATGCCTTTACCTGGTCCGATCTCGCCACTCCGGGCTCCGATCGCCCCACCGCGCTGCGCCGCATCGCCCGCGATCTGGCGAAACGGGCGGACCGGATCACCCTCACCAAGCTGGCGGAGGAGGACGGCACCGCCGATCGCCTGCACCGCGCCTTCCGCGAAGCGGGCTGGCTGGTGCGCCGCAGCCGGTGCGACAGCAACCATGTCCTCCCCCTGCACGGGCGCAGCTATGCCGAATATCTGGCCGACCGCCCGGGCAAGCTGCGCACCACGCTGAAGCGCAAGGCGAAGAAGGTGGAGATCGAGATTTTCTCCGATTTCCAGCCTGATGCCTGGCAAATCTACGAACATGTCTACGCCCAAAGCTGGAAGCCGGAAGAAGGCGATCCCGCCCTGCTGCGCCGTTTTGCCGAACAGGAAGGTGCCGCCGGTCGCCTCCGCCTCGCCCTCGCGCGGCATGAGGGCGCGGTGGTCGCGGCGCAGTTCTGGACGGTGGAGGATGGCACCGCCTATATCCACAAGCTGGCCCATCTCGAAAGCGCCCGCCCGCTGTCAGCCGGCACCGTGCTCAGCGCCGCCCTGTTCGAGCGGGTGATCGACATCGATCGGGTGGAACTGGTCGATTTCGGCACCGGCAACGATCCCTACAAAGCCGAATGGATGGAAGAGATCCGCCCCCGCTATCGCCTCGATTGCTGGCGGGCGGAGCGGCCCGCCAACTGGCCCGCCCTCGCCCGCGCCGCACTGCGCACGCTTGTTTCGCGCTTTCGTGCTGGCTAGGGCGACGGCAGCAACACCTCTCGGCTTAGCAGCAGGTTGAAATCGCAATGACCACCGGCACTTCCGCGCCTTCCGAAACTGACGCCACGCTGCGGGCCGTGCTGGGCGAAGTGCTCGGCCTCGCGCCCCAACGGGTGGCTGCGTTCGATCAGGATACCGGCCTCTTCGGCCATTTGCCGGAACTCGATTCCATGGCCGTGGCCGGGCTGCTGACCGAGATCGAGGACCGCATCGGCATCACCATCGAGGATGACGAGGTGGATGGCGACATGCTGGAAAGCTACGGCGCCCTGCTCACCTTCGTCGAAGCCAAGCGCGCCGCGGGCTGACGCGCAGCGGTGATCGGCGCCTGGCCTTCTCCCGCCGGGGCCGGTGAATATGCGCTGGCCTTTGACCGGGGCCGCGCCCGGCGGCTGCTGGTACTGCCCGCGCTGTTCGACGAGAGCAACAAGCTGCGGCATTTCACCGTGGAACTGCTCCGCCGGCTCGACCGCGCGGGGGTGGACGGCTTCCTGCCCGATCTGCCCGGCTTCAACGAAAGCCTCGCCCCCCTGCAGGAGCAGACCATCGCCGGATGGCGGCAGGGCGCCGCGGCGGCGGCTGCGCATTTCCGTGCCACCCATGTGCTGGCGATCCGTGGCGGCGCGCTGCTGGTGCCGGAGAGGCTGCCCGGCTGGCGCTATGGCGCGGTGGCGGGGAAGAGCCTGCTGCGCGCCCTGCTGCGCGCCCGCATACTCGCCAGCCGCGAGGCGGGGCGGGAGGAACGCACGGAGCAGCTGCTGGAACAGGGGCGCAGCGCCGGGCTCGAACTGGGCGGATACCCCCTCGGCGCGGCGATGATCGCGCAGCTCGAGACGGCCGAACCGGGCGAGCTTACCGATATCTCCCCGGCCGATCTGGGCGGCCCCGGCCTGTGGCTGCGGGCCGAGCCGAGCCATAGCGACACGCTGGCGGACGCGCTCGCCGAGCGGCTGCTGCGGGATCTGGCCGGGTGAGCCGCCGGCACCTCACCTTCCCCTGCGGCGGGGAAACGCTGGTCGGCACGCTTGACGAGGCACCCGGCGCACACGCCGCCGGCCTCCTGCTGGTGACGGGCGGCAACGAAACGCGCGCCGGGGCCTTCGCCGGGCAGGCGCACATTGCCGCGGAGATCGCCGCCGCGGGCTTCCCCGTGTTCCGCTTCGACCGGCGCGGCACCGGCGACAGCACGGGCGAGAACACCGGTTTCCTCCACAGCGGGCCGGACATTGCCGCCGCCCTCGTCGCCTTCCGCGCAGAGTGCCCCGGCCTCACCCGCATGGTCGCATTAGGCAATTGCGACGCCGCCAGCGCGCTGATGCTGAACGCCGGCGCCGGCTGTGACGCGCTGGTGCTGGCCAATCCCTGGACCATCGAAGACGGGCACGACGCCCCGCCCCCCGCCGCGATCCGCGCCCGCTACGCGGAAAAGCTCAAGAACCCGCGCGAGCTGGCGCGGCTGCTCTCCGGCAAGGTTTCGCTCGCCAAGCTCGCACGCGGCCTCACATACGCGCTGCGCAAGCCTGCGCCCTCCGGCCTTGCACAGCGGATGCAGGCCGGTCTCGGGGGCTTTTCCGGCGAAGTGCGCATTCTCCTCGCCGGGCGCGACCGCACGGCGCAGGCCTTCGAAGCCGCGTGGGACGCCGAGGATCAGCGAATCATGCGCTGCCCGGGCGCCGATCACGCCTTCTCGGGCGAAGAGGCTCGCCAGTTCCTGCTGGCACAGCTGCTGGCGGCGCTACAGGACGAAGAGGCTGGCAAGCTCCACATGGGTTGACCAGCGGAACTGCCCCACCGGGCGCAGCGCCGCCAGCCTATAGCCGGCATCCGCAAGCAGCCGCCCATCGCGCGACCAGCTGGAAGGATTGCAGCTGATATAGACGATCCGCCCCACCCCGCTGGCGGCGAGCTGTTCCACCTGCGACCGGGCACCGGCGCGCGGCGGATCGATCACCACCCCGTCAAAGCCGCGCAATTCCTCGGCTCGGATGGGATTGCGGAACAGGTCGCGATGCAGCGCCTCAACCGGCAAGCGTGATCGCCCCGCGGCGGTGCGACAGGCCAGCGCCGCATCGCGCGCCGCCTCCGCCGCCAGCACGCGCGCGGGGCCCGCCAGCGCGAAGGCGAAGGTGCCGAGGCCGGAGAACATATCCGCCACGCGGCTGCCCCCCTCGAGCCATTCCTGCGCGGCGCCAACCAGCGCCGCCTCCCCGTCCGCTGTGGCCTGCAGGAAGGCGCCGGAGGGGAAGTCCACCGGCGTGCCGGACAGCGTCACCGTGGCCAGCGCAGGCTCCCAGAAGGCTTCCGGGCCGTAGCCCTGATCGAGCACCAGCCGGGCGAGCCCGTGTTCGCGGCAGAAGTCGAGGAGGCTTTCGGTCGCTTCCAGCCCGTCCAGCACCAGCCCCTTGATCGCGCAATCCACGCCCTGATCCACCAGCGTCAGCTCGATCTGCAAAGCATAGCGCCCGCGCCGCGTGGAGAGCATCCGGCGCAGCGGCTCCACCAGCGCAAACAGTTCCGGCGCCAGCACATGGCATTCGCGCATATCCACCACGCGATGCGACCCGGCCTGGTGAAAGCCGATCAGCGGCCGGCCGCCGCCATTCACCGCATGCAGCGTGGCGCGGCGGCGGCTGCGTGGGGGGGAGAGATGCGCGGGGGCCACCACCTCCGGCTCCAACCCCTGCCCGGCGGCGGCATGCAGCACCCGGTCGCGCACGAAATCCGCCAGTGCCGCTTCGTCGCAATGCTGCAGCTCGCAGCCGCCGCAAGTGCCGAAATGGCGGCAGGGTGGCGCAGCCCGATGCGGCCCCGGCTCCAGCGTGCCATCGGGCAACAGCAGGTCTCCGGGCGCCGCCAGCGGCACATGCCGGCCGGATGCGGTGATGCCATCGCCCTTGGCGGCGACGCGGACAATCTCTTCAACTTCGCTCACAGGCAGGCCGCGTAGGCCCCCGGCAGCATTTGCACCAGCCCTGCCGCGCTGAACACCGGCCCGGCGAGGTGCGCCGCCTCGCCATGGAGCCAGACAGCCTCCGTCGCCGCATGGAGAGGTTCCGCACCGCTCGCGAGACGGCTGGCCATGAGGCCGGCAAGCACATCGCCCGTGCCTGCCGTGGACAGCCAGCTTGACGCAGGCGGCGCAATGCGCAGCGTGCCATCGGGCGCCGCGACCAGCGTGTCCGGCCCCTTCGCCACCACCACCCCGCCGCTGGCGCGCGCGAGCGCCTGCGCCCGGGCGACGCGCCCGTCACCGGAAACGGAGAAGGCATCGCACAGCCGGGCGAGTTCGCCCTCGTGCGGCGTCAGCAGCAGGGGCGCGCTGCAACCGTCCAGCAGGGAAGGCTCGAGCAGCACCAGCCCATCGGCATCCACCACGGTCGGGCGATTGGCCGAAAGCGCCGCGGCAAGCCGTCCTCGCGCAGCGGCATCGCGCCCCAGCCCCGGCCCGACCAGCAGCGCTGCAAGGCGCGAATCCGCCAGCGCCCGGTCCAGCGGCGCCTCCTCCACCACCAGCTCGTCCGGCGCCGCCAGGGGACGAGAGGGGGCGAGCAGCTTCACATAGCCAGCCCCGCCATGCATTGCCGCCCGCGCGGCGAGCATGGCCGCACCGGGCATCGCGCCGCCCACCACCGCCAGCAGGCCGCGCGTATATTTATGCGCGTCACGCGGGGGTGCGAAAAGCGCCGGGCGCGCAATGCACTCCGCCGCCTCCGCCACCGGCGTCACGCCGATGTCGACCACCCGGCGGGCGCCCATCGCCTGCATGGCGGGTATCAGCCAATGGGCGAATTTCCACGCCCCCAGGGCGAGCGTGAGATGATAATCGGGCAGGCCCGCATTGAGCGGCCGGCCCGTGTCGCTCTCGATCCCGCTCGGCAGATCGACCGCGATGCGGAAATGATGCGCGGCGGCCAGCCGCCGGAGAAGGCCGAACAACTCGGCGGACAGCGGGCGAGTGAGGCCGCTGCCGAACAGGCAATCGACCAATACGCCGCCGGCGCCCTCTTCGCTTACGGCACCGCTAAAACTCGCGCACGCGCGGGTCGCGGCTTCGGTCGCCGGCGGCAACGGGGCGATAACCGCCACCTGCGCACCTCTCTGGTGCAATTCCCGTGCGATTACATAGCCATCGCCGCCATTGTTGCCAGGGCCGCACAGGATGGTGACCGGGCGCCCCCCGGCCATGCGCCAGACCCATTGCGCGGCGCCACGGCCTGCGCGCTCCATCAGGCTGTCGACCGTCTCGCCGGCAGCGATCAGCGCATCCTCGGCCGCGCGCATCTGCGCGACCGAGAGGATCTGGTCAGGGTTTCGCATCATCGGACAGGGTCGCTGGCAGGCGATAACGATCGCCGCCGATCGCCACTTCGATCCCGCCGCCGGCGGCCGGATCGCGCAAAGTGACATGCGCCGGATCGGCCCCGTCGGCCGCGGCGAGACCGGACCCGTCATCCAGCACTTCGAAGCGGCGGAATCCGCCATCGGGGTGGCGGATGGTCAGGAACAGCCGGCCATCCTCCACGCTGCGTTCAACGGGGCACGTCCGCTCGAACGCCTTGCCGCCATCCAGCGCGCATTCCACCGCGTTTTCGGCATAGGCCTCGGGCGCGCCCGCCACCTCGTTCGAACATGCGGCGAGGAGGAAGAGCAGCGCCGGGGCCAGCCTCCGCATCAACGGCGGGCCTGCAACTGGCTCACGTCGCGCACCGCACCGCGTGCCGCGCTGGTGGTCATCGCGGCATAGGCCTGCAGTGCAGCGGAGACGCGCCGGGGGCGCTCGCTCGCGGGCTTCCAGGCATCCACCCCCTTCGCTTCCATCAAGGCGCGGCGGCGGGCCATCTCCTCTTCGGAAATGACCACGTGGATGGTGCGGCCGGGAATGTCGATCTCGATCCGATCGCCATCCTCGATCAGCCCGATTGCTCCGCCCTCGGCAGCTTCGGGGGAGACATGGCCGATCGACAGGCCCGAGGTGCCGCCGGAGAAGCGCCCGTCGGTGATCAGCGCGCAAGCGGCGCCCAGCCCCTTCGATTTCAGATAGCTGGTGGGGTAGAGCATTTCCTGCATCCCCGGCCCGCCGCGCGGCCCTTCATAGCGGATCACCACCACATCGCCCGCTACCACCTGCCCGGTGAGGATCGCCGTCACCGCCGCATCCTGGCTTTCATAGACCTTGGCCGGTCCGGCGAAGCTGAGGATGGAATCGTCCACCCCCGCCGTCTTCACGATGCAGCCATCCAGCGCGATATTGCCCGACAGCACGGCCAGCCCGCCATCCTGGCTGAAGGCATGCTCGGCCGAGCGGATCACGCCCGCCTCCCGGTCGAGATCAAGCGCTTCCCACCGGCGAGACTGGCTGAAGGCCGTCTGCGTCGGCACGCCGCCCGGCGCGGCGGCGAAGAATTCATGCACCTTGTTGTTCTTGGTGCGGCTGACATCCCAATCGTCCAGCGCATCGGCCAGCGTGGGGCTGTGGACCGTGGGCAGCGCCGTGTTCAGCAGCCCCGCCCGGTCCAGCTGGCCGAGAATCGCCATGATGCCGCCCGCGCGGTGGACATCCTCCATATGCACATCGGCCTTGGCCGGCGCGACCTTGCACAGCACCGGCACCTGGCGAGAGAGCCGGTCGATATCCTTCATGGTGAAGTCCACCCCCGCTTCCTCCGCAGCCGCGAGGAGGTGGAGCACGGTGTTGGTCGATCCGCCCATGGCGATGTCCAGCGACATGGCGTTTTCGAAGGCGTGGAAGCCGGCGATGGTGCGCGGCAGCACGCTTTCGTCATCTTCCTCGTAATAGCGGCGGGCGAGCGTCACCACCAGCCGGCCCGCGCGTTCGAACAATTGCTGCCGGTCCGAATGGGTGGCGAGTTGCGACCCGTTACCGGGCAGCGACAGGCCCAGCGCTTCGGTGAGGCAATTCATCGAATTGGCAGTGAACATGCCCGAGCAGGAACCGCAGGTGGGGCAAGCGGACCGCTCGATCGTCTCCACCTCTTCATCGGTCATCCGCTCGTCCGCGGCGGCGACCATGGCATCGACCAGATCGAGCGCCACTTCCTTGCCGCGCAGCACGACCTTGCCCGCTTCCATCGGCCCGCCGGACACGAATACCACCGGGATGTTGATCCGCAACGCGGCCATCAGCATGCCGGGGGTGATCTTGTCGCAATTGGAAATGCACACCATCGCGTCGGCGCAATGGGCGTTGACCATATATTCCACGCTGTCGGCGATCAGGTCGCGGCTGGGCAGGCTGTAGAGCATGCCGTCATGCCCCATGGCAATGCCATCATCCACGGCGATGGTGTTGAATTCCTTGGCCACGCCGCCCGCGGCCTCGATCTCGCGCGCGACGAGCTGGCCGAGATCCTTCAGATGCACATGGCCCGGCACGAACTGGGTGAAGCTGTTCACCACGGCAATGATCGGCTTGCCGAAATCGCTGTCCTTCATGCCCGTCGCGCGCCACAGGCCGCGCGCGCCGGCCATGTTGCGGCCGTGGGTGGTTGTGCGGGAGCGATAAGCGGGCATGATTGTTTCCGTTTGGCAGTGAAAAGAGGCTGAAAGTTTCGCCGCCCCCTATAACACGTGGCCGCCCGACCGAAGCATTAATTGCCCCTCAGCCCAGTTCGGCCGTCGCCTCCCTGGCGAGTTCCGCCAGGATCGCCGCCCAGCGTGCCTGCCCCGTCGCATCGCCAATCAGATCGTTGCGGATCTCGATCGCCAGATAGGGCCGGCCGCAGGCTTCCGCATGGCGGTTCATGGTCGCGTTGAGCAGGCGCCCCGAATAGGGCTCGTTGTCCCCCACGGTGAAGCCGCGCGCGGCAAGCCCCGCAATGGCGAGCCGCGCCGCGCGGTCGTCCTGATTGTAGAGAATGCCGAGTTCCCACGGCCGGGGGTGCGGCGCGCTCTCCAGCGTGGGGGTGAAGCTGTGGATCGAGAGAATGAGCGCGGGCTTCGCCGCCGCCAGCCATTCCGCCAGGGCGGCGTGATAGGGCTGGTGAAACTGCGCGATGCGCGCCCCCCGGTCCGCGTCCAGATTGCCGGGGATCACATGCCCGTCGCTGGCTTCGGGGATGAGCCCGGTCGAATCCTCCTCGCGGTGAAGATCGATCACGAGCCGGCTGACCTCGGCCAGATGGGCCGGGATGCCGTGCGCACGCGCCAGTTCCTCGGTCACGCCCGCAGCGCCGATGTCCCAGGCGATATGCTTCTGCAGCAGCTCCGGCGCGATGCCGAGCACAACCCCCTCCGGAACGCGGTTGGAAGCGTGGTCGCATACTGCGACGATGCCGCCGGGCTTGGCTGTGCCGATCTGACGAAAGACCTGTTCCTTCACCGCAGGCGCCCTTCCATCCGCCACCAACCCGGCTGCTCCGCCGCCAGGCGCTGCGCGGCTGCCTGCATGACGTCATGGCTGCGATAGAGCGCGAAACAGGTGGCGCCCGAGCCGCTCATCCGCACCAGATCGGCCTCCGTCGCGCGCAGGGCGGCGAGCACGTCCGCTATCGGAGGGCAGAGGCCGATGGCGGCTGCTTCCAGATCGTTACGCCCCTCTTGGGCAATCCGCGAGCAGGGCCCCTCGGGGAGTCCGCCGCGGTCCGTGCCGTCCCACGCAGCGAAGACCGGCCCCGTCGTGAGCGGCAGGCGCGGATTGACCAGCAGGACGGAGCGCCCGGCGAGGTCGCTCTCCACCACTTCCAGCTCCGTGCCGGTGCCCCGGCCGATGCAGGTGACGCTGTCCACGCAAGCGGGCACGTCGGCGCCCAGCCGGGCCGCTCGCTCGCGCCAGTCGTCCGGCAGGCCATAGGCCTCGCGCACCATGCGGAACACGGCGCCTGCATCCGCCGAACCCCCGCCGAGGCCCGCCGCCACCGGGAGGTTCTTTTCCAGCTGGATCGCCAGCCCGTCCGCATGCGGCAATACCCCGAGCGCGCGCAAGATGATATTCCCAAAAGGATCAGTGAGTTGCGGAGCGAATTCGCCAAACACGCGCAATTCATCCTGCGCGGCGGAACGGGCCGTCAGCCGGTCACCGCCATCGACGAAGGCGAACAGGCTTTCGAGCTCGTGATAGCCGTCCTCCCGCCGCCGCCGGACATGCAGCGCGAGATTGATCTTGGCGTAGGCGGTTTCGCTCAGCTGCACCGGCCGCTCACATGTTCGGATAATTGGGGCCGCCGCCGCCTTCGGGCGTAACCCAGTCGATATTCTGCGGCGGATCCTTGATGTCGCAGCTCTTGCAGTGGACGCAGTTCTGCGCATTGATCACCAGCCGCGGCGCGCCTTCTTCCACGCCGGTGTATTCATACACGCCGGCGGGGCAATAGCGCGCCTCCGGCCCGGCATAGACCGGCCAGTTGATCCGCTCCGGCACGGTGGGATCCTTCAGCCGCAGATGGCACGGCTGGTCTTCCTCGTGATTGGTGCCCGAGAGGAAGACGGAGGAGAGTCGGTCGAAGCTCAGCTGCCCGTCCGGCCGGGGATAGGCGATCGGCCGATAGAGATCGGCGCGCTGCGTGGCGCCGGCATCCGTATGATGGCCGAGGGTGAACGGCAGGCGGATCTTCAGCGTGCGCAGCCACATATCCGCACCGGCCAGCAGCGTGCCCAGCGCGCCGCCGAAGCGCGCGACCAGCGGCTGTGCGTTCTTCACCGTCTCCAGTTCGGCAGCGATCCAGCTGGCGCGCAGAGATGGCTCGTACTCGGCCAGCTCGTCCTTCTCGCGGCCCGCCGCGATAGCCGCCGCGGCAGCTTCCGCCGCCAGCATCCCGCTCTTCATCGCGGTATGGGTGCCCTTGATCCGCGGCACGTTCACGAAGCCGGCCGAGCAGCCGATCAGCGCCCCGCCGGGGAAGGCGAGCTTCGGCACGCTCTGCCAGCCGCCTTCGTTGATCGCCCGCGCGCCATAGGCCACGCGCTTGCCGCCCTCGATCACCGCACGGATAGCGGGATGGTGCTTCCAGCGCTGGAATTCCTCATAGGGCGAGACATAGGGATTCGCGTAATCCAGCGCGGTCACGAACCCCAGCGCCACCTGGCCATTGGCCTGATGGTAGAGGAAGCCGCCGCCCCAGCACTCGGTTTCCGACAGCGGCCAGCCCTGCGTGTGGATCACCCTTCCGGGCTGATGGCGTTCGGCAGGAATGTCCCACAATTCCTTGATGCCAAGGCCATAAATCTGCGGCTGGCAATCCTGTTCAAGCCCAAAATGCGCCTTCATCCGCTTGGTGAGGTGCCCCCGCGCGCCCTCCGCGAACAGCGTGTAGCGGGCATGCAGCTCCATGCCCGGCTGGTAATCCGCCTTGTGCGACCCGTCGGCCGCCACGCCCATGTCCTGCGTGGCAACGCCCATCACCGCGCCGGCTTCATCGAACAGCACCTCTGCCGCCGGAAAGCCGGGGAACGCCTGCACGCCCAGTTCCTCTGCGCGCTCGGCCAGCCAGCGGCACAGATTGCCCAGCGATCCGGTGTAATTGCCGGAATTGGACATCAGCGGGGGCATCAGCAAATGCGGCATGGCCCATTTGCCGCTGCGGCTCAGCACCCAATGGTGATTTTCCGTCACGGGCACTTCGGCAAGGGGGCAGGTTTCGCGCCACTCGGGCAGCAATTCGTCCAGCGCACGCGGATCGACAACCGCGCCGGAAAGGATATGCGCCCCGACTTCGGAGCCCTTTTCCAGCACCACCACTTCGAGCGCTTCGTCGATCTGCTTCAGGCGGATCGCGGCGGCCAGCCCGGCGGGGCCCGCGCCGACAATCACCACATCGACCGGCATGGATTCGCGTTCGCTCACACTCGCCCTCTCATTTTGTTATGGCGCATAACAACCCCGGACTTGATCGCGGCCGGCCCACAGGTCAAGACCGGGAACATACTCCCATGGACCATACAGCCACGCCCTCGCTTTCCGAAAGCCTTGCTTCTGCGATCGACTGGTGGCGGGAGGCCGGCGTGGATTGCAGCTTTGCGGACGAGCCGCAAGGCTGGCTGGCGGAAGAGGCACCGGTCCAGCCTGCTTCCCCCGCCGCGACCGCCGCTCCGCGCGCCGCAGAGGAGGAGCCCCCTCCGCCCCCGATCGGCGGCATGCCGGAGCAGTGGCCGCGGGACCTTTCAGCCTTTCGCGAGTGGTGGCTGGCCGAACCGAGCCTTGCCGCCGGCAGCAGCGCACGGCGCGTTCCGCCGCGCGGCCCGGCCGGAGCGCCACTGATGGTGCTGGTGCCCATGCCCGAGGCGGAGGACGAGGAATTGCTGCTCTCCGGCGCGGAAGGCCGACTGGTGACGAACATGGCGCGGGCAATGGGCTTCGACATGGAGCAGGTCTATCTCGCCTCGGCCCTTCCCGCATGGTCGGCCGTGCCGGACTGGTCCGGCCTGACCGAAGCCGGACTGGGCGCGGTGCTGCGGCATCATTGCGCGCTGGCGCGGCCGAAGCGGCTGATCGTGCTGGGAAGGAGCATCCTGCCGCTGTTGGGGCACAATCCGACGCAAGACGCTACGCAGCGATTCCAAATCGATATTGATTCCCGGCCGTTGCCGGCTCTGGTGGGATTTGCGCCCGGCCGGCTGCTGGAACATCCGAAGAGGCGCGCCCGATTGTGGCGGAACTGGCTCGAATGGACGGACGACGGGGTCACATGAAACACATCATCTCCGCCCTGGCGGCGCTGGCGGCTGTCGCCGGGGCCATGCCCGCGCAGGCACGCAGCAGCCGCGAATATTTCGTGGCCCGGGCAAACCAGGACGCGGTGCCGAAGCAGCTCAGCCAGCGGGACCGGGAATATTACGGCGAAGTCTTCGCCGCCATCGACGCCGAGAACTGGAGCCGGGTGCAGGAGCTGCTGGCGCAGCGGGACGACGGGCTGCTGCAGCGCGTCGCGGAAGCCGAGTTCTATCTCGCGCGCAATTCGCCGCGCGTGGAGCTGCCGCAGATCGAACGCTGGCTGGAGCGGGGCCGCAATTTGCCGCAGGCGGCGCAGCTCGGCCGGCTGGCGCTGACGCGCGGCGCCGTCACCCTGCCGGACCTGCCGGTGGAAGCGCAATTCCAGCAGCGCAGCCCCAACCCCCGGCGCACCCGGCCGCGCACGATCGACGATGGCACGATCCCCGCCACCGTGCGCAGCCAGATCCTCGAACGGATCACGCAGGACGATCCCGATGGCGCGCGCCAGCTGCTCGACGGGATCGACGCGGCGCTCAGTCCACAGGCGCGCGCCGAATGGCGCCAGCGCGTGGCCTGGAGCTATTACATAGAGAACCAGGACCAGGCCGCGCTGGCCATGGCGCAGACCGTTTCCGCCGGCAGCGGCCCCTGGGTGGCGGAAGGCGAATGGGTTGCCGGCCTCGCCGCATGGCGGCTCGGCGATTGCCAGACGGCGCAGGGCGCGTTCGAGCGGTCCGCTCATGGGGCGGCAAATCCCGAGCTTCGGTCGGCCGCGTTCTACTGGGCCAGCCGCGCGGCGCTGCGCTGCCGGCAGCCCGGCCGCGGCACCGAAATGCTGCGTGCCGCCGCCCGCGCGGACGAAACTCTCTATGGCATGCTGGCCGCCGAGCAATTGGGCGAGGCCCTGCCGCCGCGCGTCAACACCGCCGATTTCACCGATGAGGACTGGAAGCGCCTGGGCGACAGCGAGAATGTGCGCATTGCCGTGGCGCTGGCAGAGATCGGCCGTGACCGCCTCTCCAGCGAAGTGCTGCTGCACGAGGCGCATATCTGCGACCCGCGCAATTACGGCCCGCTGTCGCGGCTGGCGCGCGATCTCGGCCTTCCCTCCACCCAGCTCTACATGGCGTATAATGCGCCCAACGGTGGCGAGGCCGATCCCGCCTCGCTCTATCCCGCGCCGAAATGGGCCCCGGTGAACGGCTGGCAGATCGACCCCGCGCTGGCCTATGCCCATGCGCTGCAGGAATCGGCCTTCCGCACCACCGCCGTCAGCCCGGCGCAGGCGCAGGGGCTGATGCAGATCACCCCGATCACCGTGCGCGAACATGCCGGGCGGCTGGGCCTCAACGCGCAGCAGGTGGATATCTTCGATCCCAGCTACAATCTCGCCTTCGGGCAGCAGAACCTCGAGATGTTGCGTGATCAGGCGGCCACGCGGGGGCAGCTGCCCAAGATCATGGCCGCCTATAACGCCGGCCTCACCCCGGTCACGCGCTGGAACAGCGAAGTGAACGACGGCGGCGATCCACTGCTCTACATGGAATCGATCCCCTATTGGGAAACGCGCAGCTATGTGGCCATCGTGATGCGCAATTACTGGATGTACCAGCGGCAGGCCGATGCGCCTTCGGAGAGCCGCATTGCGCTGGCGCAGAATGCCTGGCCGATGTTCCCGGGTGACGGGGCGGAGCGCAACGGCCGGGTCTATCTTTCCGCTTCGGCCAAGGACGATTGATGGCGATTGACGAAAGCCGCACCTTCACGCCCATTCGCATCGCCCTGTTGACCGTATCCGACACGCGCGGACCGGATGAGGATACCTCCGGGGATATCCTCGCGGCGCGGATCGAGGGGGCGGGCCACACGCTGGCGGCGCGGGCGATCCTGAAGGATGATGCCGATGCCATCGCCGCGCAGTTCGAAGCCTGGATCGACGATCCGCAGGTCGATGCCGTAGTTTCCACCGGCGGCACCGGGCTCACCGGGCGCGACGTGACGCCCGAGGCGCTTGACCGGGTGAAGGAGAAGGAGATCCCCGGCTTCGGGGAACTGTTCCGCTGGATCAGCTATCGCACGATCGGCACCAGCACGGTGCAGTCCCGCGCCATGGCGGTTGTCGCGCGGGGAACCTATCTCTTCGCCCTCCCCGGCTCCAACGGCGCGGTGAAGGACGGGTGGGACAATATCCTGGCCGAGCAACTCGACAGCCGCAACCGCCCCTGCAATTTCGTGGAACTGATGCCCCGCCTGCGCGAGAAATAGCGCAAGGGCGGATTGCGGTCGCCCTCCGTTCTCTCTATGTTCTACATCATGGAGAAGCGGAAGGATCCGGCGATTCACGGGCGCGGGGCGCAGTCCGCCGCCGTGCCCCGGCGCTTCGGCCTGGCGACGCGCGAGGCCGATGGCGACTGGCGCGACGCGATGGAGGCGCTCGACGGGCCTCCGGTAAAGCTGCGCACTACGGTGACGGAGGAGCATCCGCGCACGATCCTCAGCTTCAACCAGTCGCCCGACATCGCCTTCGATCGTTCCGTCAACGCCTATCGCGGCTGCGAGCACGGCTGCATCTATTGCTTCGCGCGGCCGAGCCATGCCTATCACGACCTCTCGCCGGGGCTGGATTTCGAGACGAAGCTGTTCGCAAAGCCGGATGCCGCGCGCCTGCTGCGCGAAACGCTGGCGCGGCCGCGCTATCGCCCTGCCCCAATCGCCATGGGCACCAACACCGATCCCTATCAGCCGATCGAGGGGCGCTATCGCATTACCCGCTCGGTGCTGGAACTGTGCCTGGAAACGCGCCATCCGGTAACGATCACCACCAAGTCCGACCGGGTGCTGCAGGATCTCGACCTGCTGGCAGAGATGGCACAGCAACGGCTGGTGGCGGTGGCGATTTCGGTGACCACTTACGATGCGCGGCTGTCGGGCCTGCTGGAACCGCGCGCGCCCTCCCCCGCCAAGCGGATCGCCGCGCTCGCACGCCTGGCCGAGGCGGGGGTTCCCGCGCATTGCTCGGTCGCTCCCGTGATCCCGGCAATTACCGATGAATTCATGGAGGATATCGTCGCGCGCGCGGCCGCCGCGGGGGTGCGATCGGCCGGATGGATCCCGCTGCGCCTGCCGCATGAAGTGGCGCCGCTGTTCCGCGAATGGCTGAGCGTGCATTTTCCCGAGCGCGGGGACAAGGTGATGAACATCGTTCGCTCGATCCGCGGCGGGCGCGACAACGATCCCGATTTCTTCAGCCGGATGCGCCCGGAAGGTGTGTGGGCGGACCTGTTTCGCACCCGCTTCCGCCTCGCCTGCAAGCGCGCGGGACTGGGAAAGGGTGTGTTCGAACTGGACTGCTCGGGGTTCGAACCACCGGCGGCCGGGGCGCAACTGCGGCTTTTGTGACACACACTGTGCGAAAGTATACGAAATGCGCGCGTCATCTTGGCAGCGCAGGAACCTTTTGCCACCTGCCGCGTCATGGGGGTGTTCACTACGGCGATAGGCGGCGTTTTGTCGCCCTCACCGATTCAAGGAGGTAACATGAGGAAATTGGTCGTTGGACTGGCCACGGCTACTGCGGTTGTGGCTACACCCGCCGTCGCCCGGGATGACAGCTGGTATGCTGGCATCGAAGGGGGCGTGGTTTTCCCTGAGAACAGCGAATTCGAAGTGCCGACCGGCGCCGAGGTCAATGTCGAAAACGACAATGGCTGGGAAGCTGGCCTGATCGCCGGCTACGACTTCGGCAAGTTCCGCCTCGAAGCTGAAGGTGGCTACAAGACGTTTGACGCTGAGACGGTGACTGCCGGCCTCGCGGGTATTCCCGATGGCGACGGCGACTTCCTCACCGGCAGCTATGATTCCGTGGACAGCGACACCAAGGTGTGGAGCGCCATGCTGAACGGCCTGTTCGATGTCGGCGGCAACGACGGCGTCGGCCTGCAGTTCGGTGGCGGCGTCGGCCTTGCCAGCGTCGACCAGCAGCTGGCCGTCCCCGGCGCTCCGGCGTTCATCGACGACAAGGACGTCGGCTTTGCTTATCAGGGCATCGCCAAGCTCTATGTGCCGGTGAGCGACAGCGTCGATTTCGGCGTGAAGTATCGCTACTTCCGCGCGGACAATCTGCACTACATCGACTCCGTGGGCCGCGACATCGACGCCAGCCTCGCAACGCACTCCGTGCTCGCGTCGCTGATGGTGAACTTCGGCGGTGCGTCGGCTCCGCCGCCGCCTCCCCCGCCGCCGCCGCCGCCCCCGCCGCCGCCTCCCCCGCCGCCTCCGCCTCCGCCGCCTCCGCCGCCGCAGGTGGTCTGCAACAAGGGCCCCTACATCGTGTTCTTCGACTGGGATAAGTCGGACATCACGCCCGAGGCTGCGACCATCCTCGACAGCGCCGTGACGGCCTATGGCAACTGCAGCAACGTGCCGATCATGCTGGCCGGTTACACCGACCGTTCGGGCACCGTGCAGTACAACCTCGGCCTGGCCGCTCGCCGTAACAGCAGCGTGCAGAGCTATCTGACCGGCAAGGGCATCCCGGCTGGTTCGATCACCAGCGAGGCCTTCGGCGAAGCCAACCCGCGCGTTCCCACCGCCGACGGTGTGCGCGAGCTGCAGAACCGCCGCGTCGAAATCACTTACGGGCCGGGCTCCGGCAACTAAGCGATCACGGCGTCAGCCAACAAAAGGGGCCGGAGGAGCAATCCTCCGGCCCTTTTTCGTGGCCAACGATCCGGCGAGGCTTGGCAAGGGGGCGCACCGCGCCGCCGGGCGGATCGGCGCCGCCACCGTTGAACCTGGACAGTCGGGGTCAGCTAAGGGGCGTCAGGCGACGAGGCGCAGTTGCGATCGGCCGCCCTGCGGCTTGAACGCCACCACGCGCAGCCCGCGGATCTGTGCCAGCCGTTCCACCAGATCGCCGTCCAGCACGAAATCACGCCCCAGCCGCATCAGCGGATCGTGTTCTTCGCCCAGCTTCAGGCTGGCCAGCACTTCGCCCCGGCCCGGGGCGCCTTCCACCAGCATCATGCGAAGTTCCTGCAGAGCCTCTGCCGTCGCGATGTCGAGCTGCAGCATCATGCGGGCGCTGTCGGTCACTTCCGATAGCGGCCGCGCGCCGCGCACCGTCACCCGCGGCGGCTCCTCGGGACTGGGGGAATCGAGTTCCACCTGCAGCAGCACGCAAGTGCCCTCCTCCGCCCAGCGCTGGAAATTGGGAACCAGCGATTCCTCGAAACAGGCGGCGCTGAACTGGCCGGTGGAATCGGAGAAATCGGCGCGGACGAATTCCGCGCCCTTGCGCGTGCGGCCCTTGTTCACCGCTTCCACCATGGCTGCGATCACCGCCGGCTTGCGGCCGCCCGCGACGCCCTCGCTGATGAGGCTGGCATAGGGCCGTGCGCCATTGGCGGAGGCGATCGCGCGGAACTGTTCCACCGGATGGGCGGCGAAGAAGAAACCGAAATTCTCCCGCTCCGCCGCCATCTGGTCCGCCCGGTTCCAGGCCGGCGCTTCCACCAGCCGCAGCGTCGGTTCGGCATGGTCCTCGCCCCCGAACAGGCCCACCTGCCCGCTCTGCCGCTCGCGCACGGCGGCATCGGCCACGGCGATCAGCATGTCGGCATTGGCCAGCACCTTGGCGCGGTTCGGCTCAAGGCTGTCGAAGGCGCCGGCACCCGCGAGCCCTTCCATCTGCCGCCGGTTCATCGCCCCCTGCGGCATTCGGCGGAACAGATCCTCCAGGCTTTCGAAGGGCCCGTGCGCCTCACGCTCCGCCACCACCTGCTCCATCGCCCGTTCGCCGACATTGCGGATGCCGGCGAGCGCGTAGCGCACGGCGTGGCCATGGTCGGTCTGCTCCACCGTGAATTCCGCTTCGGAGCGGTTCATGTCCGGGCCCAGCAGGGCAATGCCATTGCGCCGCAGATCGTCCACGAACACCGCCAGCTTTTCCGACTGGTGCATGTCGAAACACATGGAGGCGGCGTAGAATTCCTCCGGATAATGCGTCTTCAGCCACGCCGTCTGGTAGGACAGCAGGGCGTAGGCGGCGGCGTGCGACTTGTTGAAGCCATAGCCGGCGAATTTGTCGATCAAGTCGAACAGCTCGTTCGCCTTCGCCTTCTCGATCCCGGAATTCTCGCGGCAGCCATCGATGAAGCGCTGGCGCTGCTGGTCCATTTCCGCCTGGATCTTCTTGCCCATGGCGCGCCGCAGCAGGTCGGCATCGCCCAATGAATAGCCGGCCAGGATCTGCGCGGCCTGCATCACCTGTTCCTGATAGACGAAGATGCCGTAGGTTTCGGCCAGGATGCCTTCCAGCTTCGGGTGCGGATATTCGATCTCCGCCTCCCCGTTCTTGCGCTTGCCGAACAGCGGGATGTTGTCCATCGGACCCGGCCGGTAGAGCGAAACGAGGGCGATGATGTCTTCGAACACCGTCGGCTTCACCGCGCTCAGCGTGCGGCGCATGCCTTCCGATTCCAGCTGGAACACGCCCACAGTGTCGCCCCGTTTCAGGAGGTCGAACACCTTGGCATCGTCCCACGGCAGCGTGTCGAGATCGACGCTGATCCCCCGCCGCTCCAGCAGGTCCACCGCCTTCTGCAGCACGGAGAGCGTCTTGAGGCCGAGGAAGTCGAACTTCACCAGCCCCGAATCCTCGACATGCTTCATGTCGAACTGGGTCACCGGCATGTCCGACCGGGGATCGCGATAGAGCGGCACCAGCTCCGCCAGCGGCCGGTCGCCGATCACCACGCCCGCGGCATGGGTGGAGGAGTTGCGCGGGAAGCCTTCCAGCTGCATCGCCAGATCGACCAGCCGCTTCACCTCATTGTCGTTGTCATACTCGCGCTTGAAATCGGCCGCGCCGTTCAGCGTGCGCATCAGCGTCCAGGGGTCGGTCGGATGGTTGGGCACCATCTTGGTCAGCCGGTCCACCTGACCATAGGGCATCTGCAGGATGCGGCCGCAGTCGCGCAGCACGGCGCGCGCCTTCAGCTTACCGAAGGTGATGATCTGCGCCACGTGATCGCTGCCGTATTTGCGCTGGACGTAACGGATCACCTCGCCCCGCCGCGTTTCGCAGAAGTCGATATCGAAGTCCGGCATGGAAACGCGTTCCGGGTTGAGGAAGCGTTCGAACAGCAAGCCCAGCCGGATCGGATCGAGATTGGTGATGGTGAGCGCCCAGGCGACCAGCGAACCGGCGCCCGATCCGCGCCCCGGCCCCACCGGAATGCCCTGCAACTTGGCCCATTTGATGAAGTCGGCGACGATCAGGAAGTAGCCGGGAAAGCCCATCCCGGTGATGATCTCCACCTCGTAATCCAGCCGCTGGTAATAGGTCTGGCGCTCTTCCTCGCTCAGCTCCTCATACTGCTCCAGCCGCGCGTCCAGCCCGCGCCGGGCGTCTTCCGCCAGCATCCGCGCTTCGCCTTCCAGATCGCCGGCCAGGCTGGGCAGGATCGGCTTGCGCTTGGGCGGCGCGCAGGCGCAGCGCTGGGCGACAACCAGCGTATTCGCGGTCGCCTCGGGCAGGTCCTCGAACAATTCCTCCATCATCGCGGCGGAGCGGACGAAGCTTTCCGGGCTGGAGCGGGGCCGCTCGGCGCTGTCGATATGGGTGCTGTTGGCGATGCACAGCATGGCGTCATGCGCGGCATGCATGTGCGGCTCGGCATAATTGGCCGGGTTGGTGGCGACCAGCGGCAGGTCCATCGCATAGGCGAGTTCCACCAGCGCATCTTCCGCCGCTTCCTCGACCGGGTCACCCCGGCGGGCCAGCTCGATATAAAGGCGGCCGGGGAACAGCGCCTGCAGCCGCTCCGCAATCTCTTCCGCTTCGTCGCGCTTGCGATCCGCCAGCAGGCGGGCCAGCGCGCCCTCGCCCGCGCCGGTCAGCGCGATCAGCCCATCCGTGTGGCCGGCGAAATCCGCCCAGGTCACATGCGGCTCCAGCTCCAGCGGCCGCCCCAGATGCGCCTTGCTGACGAGATGACAGAGGTTTTCCCACCCCGTCTCGTCCTGCGCATAGAGCGGCAGGTAATCGATCACCTCCCCGCCATCGCGGCGGCAGACACCCAGCAGGGTGCCGGTGATCGGTTGCACGCCTTCCGCGCGGCAGGCGGCGGCGAAAGCCACGGTGCCATACAGCCCGTTGCGATCGCAGATGGCGATGGCCGGAAATTCGCGTGCCTTGGCGAGCTTCGCCAGCGCCTTCGGATCGATCGCCCCTTCGAGCATGGAATAGCTGGAGAGGACGCGAAGCGGAACGAAAGGTGCGAAGGCCATCGCGACAGATTAGTCACGATGGCCGATTTCAAAAGTGCTGCTGCAACATTTCCCCGGATAAGCCGGGGCAAAAATGGATCAGCCGGGAAAATCCCGCCGGTCGGCCAGCGCCATGATCTCGTCGGGGCCGAACATCCGGTCCCCGCCCTTCTGGATTACCAGCCGCCCGCGCTCCTCCGGCGACATCCGGCTCGCCATGGCCACCATTTCCGCCAGCGTGCCCCGGTGGATCGCCTTCATCCCGTCGAGGATGCCCTGCCCGTCATCCTTGAGGTGGATGGTGGCGTGATCGTCCCACTCCACGGCGTCGGGCACCGTGTCGGTGGCGTTGAAGGTGGATGGATGGTCGGACATTCATGATCTCCCGCAATGGTCTGGAAGATCAACGCATGAAGCGGGGGCAAGTGCCCTCAGCCCAGCACCCCCTCGTGCAGGCGCACCACGCGATCCATCCGCGCGGCCAGCCGCTCGTTATGGGTCGCCACCAGCGCGGCGCTGCCCTGCCCGCGCACCAGATCGAGGAACTGCAGCAACACCTTGTCGCTCGTCGCCTCATCCAGATTGCCGGTGGGCTCGTCGGCCAGCACTAGCTGCGGCCGGTTGGCGAGCGCACGGGCCACGGCCACGCGCTGCTGCTCGCCACCGGACAGCGCGCTGGGGCGGTGTTCGCGCCGTTGCGCCAGGCCGAGCGCGTCGAGCAGCTCACGCGCCCGTTCGGTGGCCGCCGGGCGTTCCTTGCCGGAAACCAGCTGCGGCAGGATCACATTCTCCTCGGCGGAGAAATCGGGCAGCAGATGGTGGAACTGATAGACGAAGCCCAGATGGTCGCGCCGCAGCCGCGTGCGATCGGCCGAGGGCAGATGGCTGGCATCGGTGCCGGCGATCTCGATCCGGCCGCCGAAGCCGCCTTCCAGCAAGCCCACGGCCTGGAGCATGGTGGACTTGCCCGAGCCCGAGGGGCCGAGCAGGGCCACGATCTCGCCGGGCATGATGGTGAGATCGACGCCGCGCAGCACATCGATGCGCACGCCGCCCTGTTCGAAGCTGCGAGTCAGGCCGGTAAGGCGGACGACGGGATCATTCATAACGCAGCACCTGAACCGGGTCCGTGCTCGCCGCGCGATAGGCGGGATAGAGCGTAGCGAGGAAACTGAGGCCCATGGCGACGCCGCAGATAGCCAGCACCTCCACGGGATCGGTGCGCGAAGGGAGTTCGGTCAGGAAGCGGATCTGCGGATCCCACAGGTTCTGCCCGGTCACCAGTTCCAGCCCGCGAATGATTCCCTGGCGGAAGAACAGCACGATGAAGCCGAGCGCGAGGCCCGCCAGCGTGCCGATCGCCCCCACCACCGATCCGGTGGTGACGAAGATCTTGAGCAGGCTCTTCCGCGTCGCGCCCATGGTGCGCAGGATCGCGATGTCCCGCGTCTTGGAGCGGACCAGCATCACGAGCGAGGAGAGGATGTTGAAGGCCGCCACCAGCACGATGATGGACAGGGCGAAGAACATCGCCACCCGTTCCACCTCCAGCGCTTCGAACAGCGACTGGTTGATGGTCTTCCAATCCGTCACCACCGCGCGGCCTTCCAGCCGGTCGGTAAGGGGACGGAGGATTTCGCCCACCTTGTCCGCATCGTCGGTGGTCACTTCGATCATCCCGATCGTGTCGCCGGTCAGCAGCAGGGTCTGCGCATCGGGAATGGGCATGACCACGAAGCTGTTGTCGTAATCATAGACCCCGATCTCGAAGATGGCGGAGATGGTGTAGCCCACCTGCCGCGGCACCGTGCCGAAGGGGGTCGCCCGCCCCTGCGGGTTGATGATGGTGATCACGTCGCCCACCCGTGCGCCCAGATTGGCGGCAAGGCGCGAACCGACGGCGACATTGTTGGAATCGGGCTGCAGCGTGGAGAGATCGCCCACCATCACATCGGGGGCCAGCCGCTGGATATCCTCCGGCGTATTGCCGCGCAGCACCACGGCTTCCGCCCGGCCGTTGAAGGTGGCGAGCAGCGGCTGTTCGATCAGCGGCGATGCGCGCACCACGCCCGGCGTCTTGCGGGCATCTTCCAGCACCTGCTGCCAGTCATCCAGTCGGCCGCCATAGGCCTGGATGATCGCGTGGCCGTTCAGCCCCACGATCCGGTCCAGCAATTCGGCGCGGAAGCCGTTCATCACGCTCATCACGATGACCAGCATGGCGACCGAAAGCATGACCACGCCGATGCTGATCGAGGCGACGAGAGCGATCACCGCCTCCCCGCGCCCGGGCAGCATGTATCGCTTGGCGATCGTCCATTCGAAGGGGGATAGGATCAAAGGGGGGGTGCTTTGCTCTGGTTGAAGTGGCGCGGGTGTAGGTAGGCGCACCTTGCCCTGCAATGAAAAACGGCGCGCCCGGCCCGCGCGGCCACGCGGCGCCATTACCGGGGTTGGGAATCCGCGCTCCGTGCTGCTAGGCGGGCGCCATGCTGACGATCAACGGAATCACCGTGCGGCTTGGCGGGCGCACCATACTCGATCGCGCGAGCGCGGCGATCCCGCCCAATGGGCGTGTGGGCCTCGTCGGCCGCAACGGATCGGGCAAGTCCACGCTGGTGAAGACGATCATCGGCGAGATCGAACCCGATCAGGGCGAGATCGACATGCCGCGCCGCGCGCGCCTCGGCTATATCGCGCAGGAAGCGCCCAGCGGGGTTGCCACCCCGCTCGATACCGTCCTCGCCGCCGATACCGAACGGATGGCGCTGATGGCGGAGGCCGAGAATTGCGAGGATATGGACCGGCTGGGCGATGTCCACGAACGGCTGCTGGCGATCGACGCCTGGAGCGCCCCCGCCCGCGCCGCGCGCATCCTGGTGGGGCTCGGCTTCGACGAGGAGATGCAGCAGCGCCCGCTCGACAGCTTCTCCGGCGGGTGGAAGATGCGCGTGGCCCTCGGCGCGCTGCTGTTTTCCGAACCCGACGTGCTGCTGCTGGACGAACCCTCCAACCACCTCGATCTGGAAGCGACGCTGTGGCTGGAGAACTTCCTCAAATCCTATCCCGCCACCCTCATCATCATCAGCCACGAACGCGACCTGCTGAACAATGTGGTGGACCATATCCTGCATCTGCAGGGCGGGCAGCTGACGCTCTATCCCGGCGGCTATGACAGTTTCGAGCGGCAGCGGGCGGAACGGGCGACCCAGCTCGCCGCCGCCAAGGCCGCGCAGGATGCGCAGCGCGCGCGGCTGCAGGATTACGTCGCGCGCAACAGCGCCCGCGCCTCCACCGCGCGGCAGGCCCAGTCCCGCGCCAAGATGCTGGAGAAGATGCAGCCGATCACCGCGCTGATCGAGGATCCGAGCATGAGCTTCGATTTCCCCGATCCCACGGAGTTGCGGCCGCCGCTGATCACGCTGGATCTCGCCTCGGTCGGCTATACGCCGGAAAAGCCGGTGCTGCGCCGGCTCAACCTGCGGGTCGACCCGGATGACCGGATCGCCCTGCTCGGCCGCAACGGCAACGGCAAGACGACGCTCGCCCGCCTGCTGGCGGCACAGCTCACCCCTTCGGAAGGGGAGATGTTCTCCTCCGGCAAGATGAAGGTCGGCTATTTCACCCAGTATCAGGTGGAGGAACTGGCCGAAGGCGACACGCCGCTGGAACACATGACCCGCACGATGGAGGGCAAGACGCCCGCCGCCGTGCGCGCGCATCTGGGCCGCTTCGGCTTTGCCGGCAACAAGGCCGTCACCGATGTCGGCAAGCTGTCGGGCGGGGAACGCGCGCGGCTGGCGCTGGCGCTGATCACCTATGACGCGCCGCATATATTGATCCTGGACGAGCCGACCAACCACCTCGACGTCGATGTGCGCGAGGCGCTGGTGCAGGCGCTGAACGAATACCGCGGGGCCGTGATCCTCATCAGCCACGATCGCCACATGGTGGAGCTGACGGCGGACCGGCTGGTGCTGGTGGACGATGGCACCGCGCGCGATTTCCCCGGCAGCATGGAGGATTACATCGACTTCGTGCTCGGCCGGAACCAGCCCAAGGCGGAGGGGAAACCGGCAACGACGAAGAAGGGCAAATCCTCCGCCAAGGCGCGGGAGGAAGCGCGATTGCTGAAGAGCAAGGTGACCGAGGCGGAAAAGGAAATCGCCCGGCTGCAGGCGCAATGCGCCGCGCTGGATGGTGCCATGGCCGATCCCGCCAGCGCTGCGCCCGATCTCGCCGGGCTCAACATGGGCGAACTGGCGCGCCGCCGCGCCGCGCTGGGGGACAGGCTCGATGCCGCGGAAGCCGCCTGGCTCGAGCATTCGGAAAGCCTCGACGCGCTGAACTGAGGCCTCTCCGGGGCCTCAGCCGCCGCGCAGCAGCTGCACGCCCCAGTCCCGCTCGAACAGATAGAGCAGCACCCGCGCCGCTTCCCCGCGCGGGCTGGCGAGGCCGCCGTCGCGCTCCACCAGCAGACGGGCATCATCATGCGCCACCGGCAGCAGGCGCTGGATCTGTTCGAGATCGGCGATGCGGAAGGGCGTATCGCCCGATTGCCGCGTGCCCAGCAATTCGCCGCCGCCGCGCAGCTCCAGATCCTCTTCCGCCAGACGGAAGCCGTCCTGCGTCTCGCGCATCAGCGCCAGCCGCTGACGGCCGGTTTCGCTCACCATTTCGCCGCGCAGCAGCAGGCAGGTGCTCTTTTCGGAGCCGCGCCCCACCCGCCCGCGCAGCTGGTGCAGCTGGGCGAGGCCGAAGCGTTCCGCCTGCTCGATCACCATCAGCGTGGCATTGGGCACGTCCACGCCCACTTCGATCACCGTCGTCGCCACCAGCAGCTTCGCCGCGCCGCTGGCGAAGCGTTCCATCGCCGCGTCCTTCAGCTCCGGCTTCAGCTGCCCATGCACCAGCACCACGGCATCGCCGAAGCGTTCCTTTAGCGCGGCATGGCGGGCTTCGGCGGCGGCCAGGTCCTCGCCCTCGTTCTCACGCACCATGGGGCACACCCAATAGGCCTGCTGGCCGGTCGCCAGATGCCGCTCGATCGCGGACGCGACATCGGCGGTGCGATCGGCGGCGATCACCCGCGTGTCGATCGGCTGACGGCCGGGCGGCATCTCGTCCAGCCGGCTGACGTCCATCTCGCCATATTGCGCCAGGGTTAGTGTGCGCGGGATCGGGGTTGCCGTCATCGCCAGCGTGTGCGGGGTGCGCTTGCCCTTTTGCGTCAGCAGCAGCCGCTGCGACACGCCGAAGCGGTGCTGCTCGTCGATCACCACGAGGCCGAGATTGCGATAGGCCACCGCATCCTGGAAAATGGCGTGCGTGCCGACGACGATCTGGATGCTGCCATCCAGCAGGCCCATCAGGATGCTTTCGCGCGCGCGGCCCTTGTCCCGCCCCGTCAGCAGGGCGATGCTCACGCCGGTGGGCGCGGCCAGCTTGCGCAGCGTTTCGTAATGCTGGCGGGCGAGGATTTCGGTCGGCGCCAGCATGGCCGCCTGCGCGCCCGCCTCCACCGCCAGCAGCATCGCTTCCAGCGCCACCACCGTCTTGCCCGCGCCCACATCGCCCTGCAACAGCCGCAGCATCGGCGCCTCCTGCGCCATGTCCGCCTCGATCTCGCGGATGGACCGCTGCTGCGCGCCGGTGAGCGGGAACGGCAGCGCCAGCCGCCCGCGCAGGCTGCCGTCGCCCGCCAGGCTCTGCCCGCGCTTGCGGCGGTTGTCTGCCCGCACCAGCATCAGCGCCAGCGCGTTGGCCAGCAATTCGTCATAGGCCAGCCGGTCGCGCGCCGCCGGATGCTCGCCGCGATGCGCCAGCCGCAGCGCATCGCGCCAGTCCGGCCACTGGTGCCGCTCCAGCACGCCGGGCTCGATCCACTCGGGAAGTTCGGGGCAGCGATCGAGCGCCTGATGCACCAGCGCCGCCACGCGCGGCTGGGTGAGCCCTTCGGCCAGCGGATAGACCGGCTCGATCAGCCGGCCCATGGCGGCGGCGCTTTCCTCCTCCACGGAATCGGGGTGGACGATCTGCAGCATGTCGCCATAGCGATCGAGCCGCCCCGCCACCCAGCGCGTCTCCCCCACCGGCAGCTGCTTCTTCGCGGTGTAGGAGGCGCGGCCGAAATAGGTCAGCGCCAGCACATTGCCCGCCGCATCCTGCGCCAGCACGCGATAGGGCGCGCGGGAGGCGCCGCCGCCGCGATGCTCGATCACGGTGAGCGCGATCACGATCTGCTCGCCCACCCCCGCCTCGTCCAGATTGGCCACCACGCGGCGCTGCACGAAACGGTCGGGCAAGTGATAGGCGAGGTCGCGCACCCGCGTGAGCCCGAGCTTTTCGAGCGGCTTCTTCAGCTTGGGGCCGACGCCATCGAGCGTTTCGGTTTCGGCGAACAGCGGATTGAGAAGCTCGGGACGCATTATGCGCCCGCTCTAACCCAGCGGGACGGCGGGCGAAAGCGCGCGAGCGGAATGGGGGAAGGTTCGGGCTGGGAGCGGGGAGCGCGTCCTTCGACAGGCTCAGGACGAGCGGGTTTTACACGCAACCCTACCCCATCGTCATTCCCGCGTAGGCGGGAATCCAGTGCGCGGCGCCGGCCACGCGCACCACCGCTCCGACAGTTCCCGCTGGATTCCCGCCTTCGCGGGAATGACGAATGAGGGAAGATCCGCTCGTCCTGAGCCTGTCGAAGGACGCGCTCCACACCCATCCCCCACACCCCGTCCATTTCCTACACCCCGCCAAACCCCTACCCCGTCACCCGCTCTTTGCACCGTAAAACCCCCGGAAAACCGCCATTTCTCCGGCACGCGCACCCGCTCGCGCGGGGGAAGGTTTCTTTCCTTTGAACCCTGTTCCACGGCGTTCCAAGCGTTCTCCAGCTGCGACGAACCGAGTGAGCGCCCGCCGCCCAACTGCCGGGATGACGCGGCGGCGCGGCCGCGCTAAAGGGCGGCGATGTCCGACCCTCAGCCCCTTTCCACACGCCTTGCCCGGGCGAAGTTCCGCGCCTGGCACCGCGGCACGCGCGAGGCGGATTACATGATCGGCGGCTTCTTCGACACGCGCGCCGCTTGGGATGAAGAATCGCTCGCCTGGTTCGAAGCCCTGCTGGACGAGGATGACGTGGACGTGATGGCCTGGGCGCTGCGCGCCGCGCCTGCGCCCGAGCGCTATCACGGGCCGCTGCTCGAAGCCCTCCAAAAGCTGGATTACGTTACCATATAGGGTTTGCTTCGCGCGCCCTCCCCCCTAGGGCGTGCCGCGAAAGCACAAAGGCTCGCCGGCGCACCCCCTCAAATCCGCGCCGGCGGGTTTTTCGTGCGTTGCTTCCGCGAAAACGCTCGAGGACCATGCCCGATCTCTCCCGTATCCTGACCGCCGAGCGTCCGCTCACTCTCTCATCGGTGGCGCGCGGCGCCCAGCCGCTGGTGATGGCCGATCTGGCCCGCAGCGCGAAGGGCCGCGCGGTGTTCATCGCGCCGGACGAAGCGGCGATGCGCGCCGTCACCGATGCGGCGCGATGGTTCGCACCGGAATTGCAGGTGATCGAATTCCCCGCGTGGGACTGCTTGCCCTATGACCGGGCGAGCCCCGCGCTGTCGGTCAGTTCGCGGCGGCTGTCGGCGCTCTATCAATTGCAATCGGGCAAGGCGGGCAGCCAGCTGCTGGTGACGACGGTGAACGCCGTGATCCAGCGCGTGCTCACCCCGTTCCGCATCCGCGAGAGCGTGCGCGAGCTGAAGCCCGGCACGCGCATCGGGCACGAAAGCCTCGCCGCCCTGCTCCAGCGGCAGGGCTATTCGCGCACCGACACGGTGATCGACAGCGGCGAGTTCGCCGTGCGCGGTTCGATCTTCGACATCTTCCCCTCGGGCCTCGACCAGGGCCTGCGGCTCGATTTCTTCGATGACGAGTTGGAATCGCTGCGCCTGTTCGATCCCAACACCCAGCGCACCACCAGCACCGTGGACGGCCACCTGCTGCTCCCCGCCAGCGAGGCGCTGCTGGACGAGGATACGATCAAGCGCTTCCGCAGCCGCTATCGCGAGGCCTTCGGCGCCCACGCCACGCAGGATCCGCTCTATCAGGCGGTCAGCGACGGCCGCCGGCTTGCCGGCATGGAGCACTGGCTGCCGCTGTTCGAGGATCGGCTGGCGACCCTGTTCGATCACCTCTCTGCCGAGGATCTGGTGGTGATCGATTCCTCTGCCGTCGCCGCGGGCGAAGAACGGCTGGGCGATGTGGAGGATTATTTCCGCCAGCGCCGCGAGACGGGCGGGCAGGCGGCGGGCAGCTACCGCCCGCTGGAAACCGCCGCGCTCTACATGACGCGCGAGGAATTCGGCAGAGCGCTGGACCAACGCCCGGTCCACCGCGCCTCGATCTTCGCCGAGCCGGAGAGCGAGAAGTCGATCGACTTCGGCTTCCGCTCCGCCCGCGATTTCGCACCGGAGCGTTCGCGCGGCGACAATGTCTATGCCGCCGCCGCGGCGCATTTCCGCGAGATCGGCAAGGCCGGCCGGCGGCCGCTGCTGGCCGCCTATTCCAACGGTTCGCGCGCGCGCATCGCCTCGATCCTGGGCGAAGCCGGCGCCGAACCGAAGATGGCGAGCAGCTGGCAGGAGGCGCTGGGCCTTTCCGCCAAGGGCCAGCCCGTCGCCATGGTGCTGCCGCTCGACACCGGCTTTTCCAATGACGAGCTGGAGCTGGTGACCGAGCAGGATTTGCTGGGCGACCGGCTGGTGCGGCGGCGCAAGCGCAAGAAGGATTCCGACGCGTTCCTCGCCGAACTCTCCGCGCTCAACCGCGGTGACCTGGTGGTCCATCTCGATCACGGCATCGGCCGCTATCTGGGGCTGGAGCCGATCCAGGTCGGCAAGAGCCAGCACGATTGCGTGATGCTGGAATATGCCGGGGGCGACAAGCTCTACATCCCGGTGGAAAATCTCGAGGTTCTCAGCCGCTACGGCTCCTCCGAGGAAACGGTCCCGCTCGACCGGCTGGGCGGCGAGGCATGGCAGAAGCGCCGCGCCAAGCTGCGCGAGCGGATCCAGGCCATCGCCGGCGAGCTGATGCGCACCGCCGCCGCCCGCGCCCTGCGCAAGGGTGTGGTGCTGGAACCGGACGAGGCCAGCTATGCCCAGTTCGTCGACCGCTTCCCGTGGGAAGAGACCGACGATCAGGACGCGGCGATTGCCGACGTGCTGAAGGATCTGTCCGAAGGCGCGCCGATGGACCGGCTGGTGTGCGGCGATGTCGGCTTCGGCAAGACCGAGGTGGCGCTGCGCGCCGCCTTCGTCGCGGCCATGGCCGGGTATCAGGTGGCGGTGATCGCCCCCACCACGCTGCTGGCGCGGCAGCATTATCAGGGCTTCTCCGAACGCTTCGGCGGCTTCCCGCTCAAGGTCGGCCGCCTCTCCCGCCTCGTCCCCGCCAAGGAGATGAAGGACACGCGCGAGGCGCTGGCGGACGGCACGATGGACGTGGTGGTCGGCACCCATGCGCTGCTCTCCAAGAGCACGAAGTTCAAGCGGCTGGGGCTGGTGATCGTGGACGAGGAACAGCGTTTCGGCGTCAACCACAAGGAGAAGCTGAAGCAGCTGCGCACCGATGTGCATGTGCTGACGCTCACCGCCACGCCGATCCCGCGCACGCTGCAGATGGCGATGAGCGGACTGCGCGAGCTGTCCACCATCCAGACCCCGCCGGTCGATCGCCTGGCCGTGCGCACCTATGTGATGGAATGGGACGACATGGTGATGCGCGAGGCGCTGCTGCGCGAACGCCACCGCGGCGGCCAGAGCTTCATCGTCGTGCCGCGCATCTCCGACATGGAACCGCTGGCCGACTGGCTGCACGAGAACGTGCCGGAGGTGAAATTCGTCACCGCCCATGGCCAGATGGCGCCGAGCGAAGTGGAAGAGCGGATGAGCGCCTTCTACGAAAAGAAATACGACGTGCTGCTCTCCACCACCATCGTGGAAAGCGGGCTGGATATTCCCAGCGCCAACACGATCATCATCCACTGCGCGGATCGCTTCGGCCTTGCCCAGCTGTACCAGCTGCGCGGCCGCGTGGGCCGGTCGAAGCTGCGCGCCTATGCCTATCTGACCACGCCAAAGGACACGGCCCTGTCCGAAGTGTCGGAAAAGCGGCTGAAGGTGCTGGGCGATCTCGACAGCCTGGGTGCCGGCTTCCAGCTTGCCAGCCACGATCTCGATATTCGCGGCGCGGGCAATCTGCTGGGCGACGAACAATCTGGGCACATCCGCGAGGTGGGCTTCGAACTCTACCAGTCGATGCTGGAGGACGCGATCCTGGCGGCCAAGGCGGGCGATGCCGGGCTGGAGCGCGACGCGGGCGGCCTCTCCCCGCAGATCACGGTGGATGCGCCGATCATGATCCCGGAAGACTATGTGCCCGATCTCGCCGTGCGCATGGCGCTCTACCGCCGCCTGAACGATGCCAAGGACAAGGCGGAGATCGAATCCATGGCGGCCGAGATGATCGACCGCTTCGGCCCCCTGCCGGCCCCCACCGCCAATCTGGTGCGGCTGATCGAGATCAAGCACCAGGCCATCGCCGCGAACATCGCCAAGATGGATGTCGGCGCGCGCGGCACGCTGGTGAGCTTCCACAAGGACGAATTCCCCGATCCGGCAGGGCTGATCGCCTATGTGGAGCGCCTGGATGGCACCGCCAAGCTGCGGCCGGACATGAAGCTGGTCATCAACCGGGCCTGGGGCGATCCGCAAAGCCGGCTCAATGGGCTGTTCCAGCTGACCAAGGGGCTAAGCGGGATCGTGAAGCGCGCGGAGAAGAAGGCGGCGTGAGCGCCCTCGTCGGTCAGCGGAGGAAGGTGGCGAGTTCGCTTGCGGGGAGCGGCGGTGCGCCGAGAAAGCCCTGCCATGCGGCGCAGCCTTCCCGCTCCACGATCCCGCGCTGCGCTTCGCTCTCCACTCCCTCGGCGATCACGTCCAGTTCGAGCGCCCGGGCCATGGCCAGGATGCCCCGCAAGATGGCAAGGTCGCGGGCATCCTCCGCCACGCCTTCCAGCATGCTGCGATCGAGCTTGAGATAGTCGAGCGGCAGGGCCTTGAGGTATCCGAAGTTGCAGAAGCCGGCGCCGAAATCGTCCAGCGCGATGCGGATGCCGAGATCGGCCAGCCTTCGCAGCCGCCGAGCCGAACCGTCGATTTCGGTAACCAGCGCCTGCTCGGTGATTTCCAGCGTCAGCCGCTCCGGCGCGAAGCCTGTGTCGCGCAGCTTGCCCTCGATCACATCGGCGAAACTGCCGGAGCCCAGATCGGCTGCCGTGACATTGAGCGAAAGGGAGAAGCGCGCCGGCCATGCCGCCGCCGCCCCCAGCGCCGCCCGGGCGATATGGCGCGACAGCTGGCTGACGTAATCGGCCCGCTCGGCAATGGCGAACAGCGCCCCGGCGCCGATCCGCCCCAGCTGCGGATGCTGCCAGCGCGCCAGCGCCTCCGCGCCCAGAACGCGCCCGTCGCCGCAGCGGAACTGGGGCTGGAACAGAATTTCGATCTCCTCGCGATCGAGCGCTGCGAGAAGGTCTGCTTCCAGCTGCTGCCCGGCCCGCTCGGGCGGGGTCACCGTGCCATCCACCCACAGCAGCTGCCGCCCCGGCTCGCCCTGCGCCCGCTCCAGCGTCTCGGCGAGGCGCTGGATCATCCGGACCGGCGTTTCCGCCGCCGCCGCGCGCAGCAGCGCCATGCGCGGCCACAACCGCACCGTAGCCCCGCCGTCCAGCCCGGCGATCGGCGCGGAGACCGTACGGGCCATCTCTTCCGCCAGCCATTGCCACCGTTCCCGCGCGCACTGGCCCTTCGCCGCCAGCAGGAAGGTTCCGCCGCTGATGCGCGAGATCAGCCACTCCCCCTCCATTTCACCCTGCGCGAAATGCTGCAGGCGATCGGCAATCCCGGCAAGCGCCAGATCCCCCGCCGCCTCGCCATAGGCCAAATTCACCGCTTCGAACCGCCGCAAGCCCAGCAGCACGGCATGGATGGAAGGCACGGTTCCTTCGGCGCGCGCGGCCTGCTGCCACTGCGCAATCACCGTGCAGGCAGCATCGGCGCCGATCAATCCGGTCAACCGGTCGCGACCCCCGGCCATTTCGCTTGTTCTCATCGTCCGCCCATGCCCCATTGCGGGTCGCAAATCTCGCCATGCGCAAGCCGCGTTGCAAATCGGGACGGCGCCCCATAGGTGTGTGCCCCATGAAAGCGAGCGCGAGCGCGGAGGAAGGCCTGGCAGGGGCGAAGCTAGCGCTGGTTGTGTCGCCGGCGCCCAAGGCGCAAATCGCCGCGGAATCGCTGCGCGAGATGGAAGACTGGGTGCCGCTGGAAGAGGCGGACCTTGCCGTAGTGCTCGGCGGCGATGGCTCCATGCTCCGCACACTGCACGACATGATCGGGCAGGATCGGGTGATCCCCGCCTATGGCCTGAATCTCGGGACCTTCGGCTTCCTGATGAACCGCTATCAGAAGGCGATCCGCATTCGGGACCGAATCGCCCGCGCCCGCAGCGTGGCCGTCGCCCCACTCGGAATGGAAGTGGTGACCCAGGCCGGGGAAACTGCGAGCTTCTATGCGATCAACGAAGTCTCGCTGCTGCGTGAAACGCGGCAAACCGCCAAGATCGAAATCAGCGTGAACGACCGCGTGCGCATTCCCGAACTGGCGGGCGACGGTGTGCTGCTGTCCACCCCGGTGGGCTCTACCGCCTATAATTATTCCGCCAACGGTCCGATCCTGCCGCTCGATTCGCAGATGCTGGCGCTCACGCCGATCAGCCCCTTCCGCCCTCGCCGCTGGCGCGGAGCCATCCTGCCCGACCGCATGAAGGTGACCTTCCGCGTGCTGGAACCGGACAAGCGACCCGTCTCCGCCGTGGCCGACATGCGCGAATATCGCGATGTCGCCGAAGTGCGGCTGGCGATCGCCCGCGAACTGGAAATGACGCTGCTGTTCGACCCGCATCATGCCTTGGACGAGCGGATCGTAGCCGAGCAATTCGCCCATTGAAGCGGCACCACGGCAAAGCCGCGTTTTTCCGCGAAACACGGGCTTGCCAAAGCCGCCGGCCAATCATATAGGCCCACCCCTGCCCGGAACATACGGGTTCTGGGCTGCTCCCCGATAGCTCAGCGGTAGAGTAGGTGACTGTTAATCACTTGGTCGTTGGTTCGAATCCAACTCGGGGAGCCACTTTCCACTCGCATACTGTCGCATCGAAGCGCAAAAGCCTTGCAAAACCGGGGCTTTTCGCAGCAATTCGCGCGCATGTTGTCGCATAGCTTCGCATGCAAAGGCCCCCACTTTGGGGGCTCGTTTGGGGGCTCGGTTTGCTGACCGATGCAGCCTGCCGGAAGGCGAAGCCGGGCGAGAAGGATCGCAAGCTCACAGACTCGGGTGGCCTGTACCTGCTGGTGAAGACCAGCGGCACGAAATCCTGGCTGTGGAAGTATCGCATCCACGGCAAGGAAAAGAAGCTCACGATCGGCCGCTATCCGTCAGTCGGAGTAGCGGATGCGCGCAGAGCGAGAGACCAGGCGCGCGAACTGCTGGATGCGGGACTGGACCCGTCTGCCGAGAAGAAGCGCTCGAAGGTCATGGCGGCCACTGCGGCGCTCGACACATTCGAGCGGGTCGCGCGCGCTTGGCACGAGCAGCGGAAAGCCACGCTGGCGCCCCGCTATGCGCAGCAGATCCTCGATCGGCTCGAGGCGGACGTCTTCCCCCGCATTGGTGCGCTGCCGATCACCTCGGTGACACCGCCCCAGGTGCTGGATGCGATCCGGGCCATCGAAACGCGAGGCGCGCGGGAAATGGCACATCGGGTGCGCATGCACATTTCCGACGTGTTCGTGTGGGGCATCGCCTCGGGGATCTGCGAGCAGGATCCTGCGGCGGTGATCCGCAAGGCATTGAAGCCGACCGATCCGAAACTGCGGCCGGCCATCCTGAAGATCGAGCAGCTCCGCGCCGCGATCACGAAGACCGAGGCCGTGCCCGACATCTATTGGGCCACGCGGCTCGCTTCGCGCCTGCTGGCTTTGACGGCAGCGCGGCCGGGCGTTCTGAGGTTGGCCGAGCGCTCCGAATTCGAGCAGCTCGACGGCAAGGCACCGCTGTGGCGGATCCCCGCCGAGAAAATGAAGCTCACCCGCGAGCGCAAGAAGGATGCGAGCTTCGAGTTCGTGATTCCGCTGTCTCGTCAGGCGGTCGCAGTGGTGAAAGCTGCGATGGAAGCCAGCCCCAGCCCGAAATGGCTCTTCCCGGGCGTCGGCGATCGGCGGAAACCGATCAGCGATTCGACGCTAAGCGGCCACTACCTCGATGCAGGGCTGCGTGGCCGGCATGTGCCGCATGGCTGGCGCGCCAGCTTCTCCACGATCATGAACGAGCGTGCTGCAGTCGAGGACCGCGAGCGCGACCGGGAAATCATCGACCTGATGCTGGCGCATGTGCCGGATGGCGTGGAGGCGGCCTACAATCGCGCCGCCTACATGCCCCGCCGGCGCGAGCTGGCGCAGGCATGGGCCGATCTGCTGATGGAGGGCCTGCCGCCCCCGGACAGCCTCACGCCCTAGAGGCCCGCACCAAAGCTGCAGGCGGCCGCTCATGAGCGCGCGCGGGGGAACATTCGACGCGCGGCCTTTCGGCGCGATTGCCGCGGCCATCACCAGCACGAAGCTGGACCGGCAGACAAAGGCGCTCCTGCAGCGGGGCGACAGCCCGCGCAGCGGCGAGCCGGTCTGGCGAAACAGCTATTACGTTGGCCAGATCGAGGATCGCGTCTGGAAGCCGATCAACGGGGGGACCGCTCGCAGCGGCAAGCGCTGGACTGCAGCCCTGCTGAAGGCGGCAAAGGCATTCGAGCTGCGGACGCGCTCGGAGAGGCGTGAAGTGGAGCCCGGCGCCCGAAATGGCGCGCTGGGCGAAGTCGGCATTGCCGTGCTCGAGCATCTCTATGCGACAGTCGATTACACCACTGGTCGACTGGAGCCGGCGATCCGGACGATCGCCGACGCGATCGGCCGCGCCTATTCGGCCGTCCACGAAGCGCTGTGCCGCCTGCGCAAGCACGGCTTCCTGCACTGGATGCGCCGCTCGCAGCCCATCAAGGATCCTGTCCCGGGTGGGCCGCGGGTGGAGCAGGCAAGCAACGCTTACGCGCTCCTCGTGCCCGAGGGGATGAAGGGCTGGCTCGCGCGCCTGCTCGGCACACGAAAGCCGCCCGCCTGCGAGGAGGATCGCCACAGGCGCAAGCGAGAGGAGTTCGAGCACATGCTCGCCAGCCTCTCCGCCCGCGAATATGCCGACGCCTTCACCTGGAACGGCGATCGCCTCATCGGCGAGACCCTGCGGCGCCTTGCCGCGGCCGTTGACCGGCGTGAATCGCCGAAGGGCGAATCCGGCGGGAGCGATGAAACCGGGGGATCATACTGATCCGGAGAAGGAATGAGGGCGCCAGGGCGCCCTCATGCTGGGGCTTCGCCCCGCCTTCTTCACAGAACGCCTCCCAACCGGCCGGAACGGCCAGCAAACAACCGCCGGAGGCACCGGCGGACCAGCCGGGCTGCGCCCGGCTGCAGCTCGGCAGGGGCTGAGGGGCAAGGGTCGTGCCACCCTCGCCCCTCTCGCGGATGCTACGTGGCGATTGCGTCCAGGGCGAAATTGCTGATCAGCAGCTCACCCACGCGCTTGCCCGATCCGGCCGCCGCGCTGGAGATCGTGTAGGTCGTTGCCACCTCCTGCATGTTGAAGGCGGAAAACACCGCGCGGATCTCCGGCGTGTCGTTGATCGAGAGAAGGAATTTGCCGCGCGCGCCGGCGAGCACCTGCGCCAGCTGCTCGAAATCCTCGCGATCGAATACGCCGGCGCCGTAGTCATCCTCGCAGCCGAAATACGGCGGATCGAGATAGAACAACATGCCCGGCCGGTCGTAGCGCGCGATGAACCTGGCGAAGGGCAACTGCTCGATGATCACGCCGGCCAGGCGCTCGTGCAGATCCGCCAGCATCGGCTCGAGCTTCGTGATGTTGAAGCGCGCGCCGGCGCGCGAATCCACGCCGAAGCTGCGGCCGACGATCTTTCCGCCAAAGGCGAGCCGCTGCAGGTAGAGGAAGCGCGCGGCGCGCTGCAGATCCGTCAGCCTTTCCGGCGCCAGCGCCGCGAGGCGATCGAATTCATGACGGCTCGCCACCCGCCAGCGCAGCATGTCGATGAAATAGGGATAGTGCTCCTGCAGCACGCGGAAGAAGTTCGCCACGTCGGCCGAGATATCGTTGATCGCCTCGGTGCGCGGCCGCGTGGACCGGCGCAGGAAGATTCCGCCCATGCCCACGAACGGCTCAGCATAGCCATCGTGCTCGGTGCGGTCGATGATCGCGCAAATCCTGCGGGCGAGATTGCGCTTGCCCCCCTGATAGCCGGCAGCAGGGGAAACCGGGCGAACTTGCTGAATTGACTCCATCTTCTGAAAACGCTCCATAGGCCCCGCCCGTATGCGCGGGTGCGGGGCGGCCAGTCGGCCAACTGTGTCGCGGCGAGGCCCAATCTCGTCGGTTTTCCGGGTTGGCGCCCGGAAGCCCCCGCTCCCGCCTCACTGGCGGGCCGGGGGAATTTCGTATGTGCAATCTCTATCGGATGGATCGCGCGGGCTCGGAGGTCGCCAAGCTCTTCGGCACGATCGGCGCGGCGCCGACGGCAAACGTTCCAGCGGAGATCTATCCCGGCTATCCCGGCCTGGTCGTCGCCGGCGGCGAATTGCGCTCGATGGTGTGGGGCTTTCCGCTGGCCATGAAGAGCAAGCGCACCGGCGCGCTGCTCAAGCCCAGGCCCGTGAACAACACCCGCAGCGACAAGCTAGACAGCTTCATGTGGCGCTACAGCTTCGCCGAGCGGCGGTGCCTGATACCCATCACCGAATTTGCCGAGGCGGAAGGCCCGGCCGGCGCGAAAACGCGCAGCTGGTTCACCCTGCCCGATCAGGCGATCTTCGCGGCCGCCGGCATCTGGCGCGAAACCGACGAATGGGGCTCGGCCTACTCCATGGTCATGACCGAGGCGGACGGTGTCGTCGCCACGGTCCATGATCGCATGCCGGTGCTGCTGCACCAGGACGACTGGCGCCGCTGGACGGATGGATCGGTCGAGGAAGCCCGCGGCTTATGCACGCCCTATCGGGGCGCCATGGCTATTCGCCGCACGGACGAACTCTGGACGGCGCGCCGCAATGCCCCGTGAAAGTGCGCGGAGCTCCCTGCTTCTCAAGGTCGAGGCCAGCTTCATCGTGGCCGGGTGGATCATCTGCCTCGCGCAATACATCTGGCCTCTGATCTCGTGAGAACATCACACGAACATAACGCTTGACCCGACTCGCCGGAGCGGCGCCCATAGGCCCATGCCCCGCCGCTCCATCCAGCAGTCGAAATACGACGAACTCGCCTTCCCCATCCGGATCCGCTTCCGCGTTCCACCGGGGGGCATCGGCGAAGTGTCCTATCGGCTGCACGATTGGATGATCCATCAGATCGGGTCCGGCGCCTGCGCGCAGCACAGCTCTTCCTGCCTGATCGGCAGCGCCTTCGCCCTTCATTTCCGGCGCATTGAGGACGCTGCCCGCTGCATCGCCGAATTCCCGGAGCTTGAGCTTGCCGACGCAATCGATTCACCCGCTTACATCTCGCCCTACAAGGGGCGGGATCACGGCAAATCGTCCTAGGCGGTGAGCATCTCGCCCCAGCGCTCGAAGAGCTCCCGGCGCCGATCGAGCAGCTGCGCGCGATTGTAAGCCGCTTCAACCTTCCCCTTCGCGCTATGTGCCAGCGCGAGGTCGATGGTGGTGCGCCACCCCTCGCCCAGCTGCTCGTTGAGTATGGTCGAGAAGCTCGATCGCCAGCCATGCGGAACATGGCGGCCTCCATAACCCAACCGCTTGTAGAGTGCATTGATCGCGCCCTCGCCGACCGGCGCCGTCCCGCCCCGTCCGGCGAAGATGAGCCCGGCAGAGGGCTGCGCCTCGCGCAGCACCGCCACCGCAGCGCGCGAAAGCGGCACCAGGTGCTCGAACCGCGGCTCGTTCTTCTTCGCGCGGGCCAGCTTCATGCGCGCCGGCGGCACGCGCCACAGCGGCGCCGCGCCATCCAGATCCTCGATCTCGTCCCACCGCGCCCCCCGCACCGCGTCGAGACGCACCGCCGTCAGCGCCAGGAAGCGAGAGGCCAGCACCGTTGCGCGGGCCGCGCAACTCGCCTCGCAGGCGCCCAGGAGCGCCCGGCAATCCTCGATCGCCAGCAGCGCGGGGTGCGGAGTCGCTGGCGGCGCGTCGCGCAGCGCCGCGCCGAGGCTCGCCGCGGGGTTCACCGTCACCAGGCCCTCCGCGATTCCGAAGGCGAAAATCTCCGACAGGCGCTGGCGGACGCGCTGTGCCGTGGTCAGGCGCCCTCGCCCTTCCACAGCACGCAATGCGGCGAGCAGCTCGGGCGGCTCAATCGCCCCGGCCGCGCGCCTGCCGAGCTCGGGAAACACGTCGCGCTCCAGGCTGCCAAGCACATCATCGGCATGTGCCGGTGACCAGCCCGGCAGATTGTGCCGAAACCACGAGCGGGCGAGCTGCTCGAGTGTCTGGCCGGTGTCGGTCGAGGAAGCCCGGGCCCCGGGATCCGCGCCACTGCGCAGGATCTCCTTCGCTTCCTCCCGACGCATGCGCGCCTGGGCGAGGCTGAGCTCCGGAAACCGGCCGATCGTGAGCAGCTTCTCGCGGCCGGCGAAGCGATACTTCAGCCGCCAGCTCTTCAGCCCGGTCGGCGCCACGAACAGGAACAGGCCGCCGACGTCGAACAGTTTATATGCGCGCGCCTGCGCGCCAGCGGCTTTTGCCGCGGCGTTGGTGAGCATCAAATTTTCCTGTACTATTAAGGGCGTAGTTAGCCGCAAAATCCTTCGGCGGGTTCCCGATGGCTCCGCCGTGCGCTAGAACCTGTGGCCCGTTGGAAAGGCGCGTGAAGATGACCCCAGTTGAACAAATCGCGCGCCTGGTCGCCACGGGGCTCGGAGCCGATCCTGACGAGATCGTGACGGCTGAAGAGGATGCGCTGGTGGCCTTCGGCGTTCGCAATCCGCACGCGGCCTGGACCCGCTACATCGACATTGCTCGTCTGATCCTCACTGAGTTCGAACCGAGCGAAGCGATGCTCGCCGCCTGCGATTGCCCGCGAGAGAAATGGCGGGGCATGGCCGAAGCTGCACTTGCCGAGGGCCCGCCGATCAAGCCCTACAATAACGGCGGATAACCCCTCCGCCGCCAGACTGCTTGCAATTGGCGGTTTTCCGCCGCGCAGCTGCCGCAGTCGCGCTAACTATACCCCCGGCGATACCCCTGATTTGCGCTGCCCGATCATGCCGGAGCGCCGGTCACGCTGATCGATTGCAGCGTGACCGTCCTGCCGTCCGTATTCGTGGTGCTCTCCCAGGCGATGTAGCCGGTCTTGCCCTCCGGCACGGTGAAGGTGTGGATGTTCGTCCCACCGCCTGGCGCGTTAAACGACTGCGCAGCCGAGATCTGGTCGGAAACGATCGATCCGGTCGAGACGCCGGCAATTTGGCTCCGACCGGTGTTGTTCGCGGTGGAGGTGGTGTAGGTAAACGTCACCACGTAATCGCCGGGCGGCAAGACCTTCGCGGGGTCCGTCACAACCCAGCGGTTCGTTCCAGATCCACCGCCGATTGTCATCGTGCCTGCGCTCGTATCGAGCGTGACAGGAGCGGTTCCGCCACCCTCGCGGGTCACCCCCAACGGCAATTGCGCATTGCCCGGCGTCGCCTCGGTAAAGTCGATGGTATACGGCGCCCAGCTCGGCAAGGGATCAGGTTCAGTCGCGCCGAACGTCAGTGTTCGCTCCATGGCGATGGTGCCCAGCGCGCCCGCGGTGTCGAACTCGTTATAGGTCTTCGTCCGTGCCTGCCGGCGTGCGCTGATCCGCGTGTATTGCGGCCGTGACGGGGCATCTGTGATCTGCCGAACCGTATGGCCGGTGATCGGATTGCGTAGCAGCAGGTCGGTGGGATCTCCGAGATCGACCGTGCTGTTGTCGGCGGGCAGCTCTGTGTAGCTTGCACCGCCATCGGTGCTGAAGGCGGAGAATGCGCTGTCGAGGATGATCATCCCCAGCGTCCGCGTATTGACCGATCCGGCGCTGGTGGCGGTGACAGACTCCCTCACCGTACCCATGCCGTCGAGCGCGAAATCATGCGTCATTTCGATCTGCACGGCATTGGCGAAGGTGATCCGCGAACGCTGGCGGAAGGAGAAGGACGGGACATAGCCAGACTGCAGCAGGTCGGGACCGGCGTATTCGAGCACAACCTCGCCCCCGTGATACGATCCGCCGTAGGGTCTCACAGCGCCGCTCTGGAAGGCATAGTCCCACGCGCCGATGTCGCTGCCCAGCGTCACGCCGCTCGTCGGATCGTCATCGATATCGCCAACCGCGTAGATCGCCGTGAGGCGCCAGGGCTCCCACGGCGCGCCGCTGTCCGCCGCGTCCGAGCCGCCGATATTGCGCTGGAACTTGAGCGCGATCGCGCCCAGCTCGTGATGAGGTGCGAGCACATAGGCGAGGTTGGCGTTCACCGCCTGGATCCGCACCTTGCCTTCGAAGGTGACGTCGAACCGCTTGATCGCGATGCTTCCTGCATGCGCCTCGGCCTTGAACAGCGGCTCGATGCCGAGACCATGCCCGTTCACGAACCAGTCGCCGTCGAGAAAGGGCGCGCCTGTCTTCGGGTTGTCGCCCAGGCTCATCAGCCATTCCATCGCCGCCAGCTTGTCCACCTGGCCGGAGCGGATGTCCTCGCCGTCGCCCATCACGAAATTCGTATAGTTGTTGTAACGGTGCCAGGAGACTGACCAGCGCCGCCCCTGCGGATCGATCCAGTCATCGAGGCGCAGGTAATTGGCTGCCGCCTGACCGTTGCCACCGTCGTGCCAGGTCCGCGCGCGCTCTCCGAGGTGATAGAAGAAACCCGGCTCGGCCGTGATCGTGGGGAATGAGTTGTGCGCCAGCGCCGGTTCGGCGGTCATGAAGCATTCGGACAGGACGCTGAATTCCGCACTGCCGGTGTAATCGAACGACCAGCTCTCCTCCCATTGGGTGATGTGGCGCAGGCGGAAGAAGCGCCGCTCAACGGACAGCGGAAGCGCCCGATAATTCCATCGCCCGACGTAGTAATAGCCGATCGGCGCGCCCACCGGGCCGACGGCGCCCCGCTCCCACCAGTCGATGATCGCGCCGCCATCGAGCGCCGCAGCCTTGTAGCGCGTGCGCACGTTGTAATCGACGCCGCCCGTCAGCGGCACCTCGTCGGCGCCCCACGGCGCATTGTAGATCGAATTGAGGCCGTCGTTGGGGGCGATACCCTTGCTGGCCTGGACGGTATCCAGCCCGCGGATCGGCGGCCGCGCCACCTCAGCCAAGCTGTCGATCAGCGCAAAGCGATCCTCGAGCGCGGTGACGCCGGCAACCGCAGCGACCAGCGCGCCCTCGGCCGGCTTGCCGCCGCCGATCAGGCCAGTGTTCAGTCCGAGCATTCAACCCTCCACCGTCGCCAGCACCGCGGTCGTTCCGGCTGCACGAATGTGCGAGCAATGCCAGGGGAGCACATAGCCCGCCGGCAGTCCGCCGATGATGGCGATGTCCTCAGTGCCGTTCACCGGGCGGAAGACAACGTCCCCTTCGCCGATCAGCACGATCGCCTTCACCCGGTCGGGCACCGCGTAGTCGCCGCCTGTGAGGTCAATCGCCGCGCCACCGAAACCCAGCGTCTGCGGTCCGCTCCCCGCGATCTTTCGATCATAGGCCATTATCGTCGTCTCCTCGGCTCGGGTTGTTGGGGTCGATGGCATGCTGCGCCTCGATCCAGTCGATCAGCACGTCGAGCTGGTTGGCCTGCATCGTGGCGATCAGTCGCCAGTTGAGCTCGTCGGCGCCTGCAGGAAGTCCAGCCTGGTCGGTCGCTGGCGCAGCTCTGCCGGCGGCAGCGGGAAGCGCGGGCACATCGCGCGTTCCGCCCGCACCGGCAGCGGCGGTTCCGCCTCCAGCTGCTGCCGCGCGCAGCCGCTCAGCAGCGGCGCGAGCGCCGGTAATACGGCGGCGATAATCATCCAGCGTCGCATCGGTGATTTCCTTCTGTTGCAGGGTGACGAGCGCGAGCCGCGCTTCCTCGGCCTCCGCAGCCAGTTTCTGTGCCTCGCGATAGGCAGACTTCGTCTGCCGGTGATTCATGCGCTCGCTGTCGCGTTCGGCCGTCCGCTCGGCGATCGTGGCATCGCGGTCGGCCAGCTTCTGGCGGAAGCCCTTGAACAGGCAATGCGAGCGCTGGCCTTCGGCTACCTCGGCGCAGCCGGCGCCCTCAATGCGCAGCGTCTGCGCCGCGCAGCCGGCGATCGCCACCAGCGTCACCGCGCCGAGAATCTTCAGGGCAACCGCGGAAAGAGGCTTGGGCCCGATCACTTCACGCCTCCCGCGGCGCAGCGCGCCAGCGGCACATTGCCAAGGCGCTGGTCGACCCAGCCCGGCATGAATTCCTCGAGGTTGTCGTTGGCGACCGAGAGGCGCAGATACTCCGAGCCCTGCTGCACTTCCATCAGCTTCATCACCAGCTCACAGGCCTTGGTGGCGCCGCGGCGCCGCTCCAGCGCCGCGTAGGCCGCGATCGAGGCGGGACCGACCCTGCAGTCGACGGCGACATCCCGATAGTCGCGACCGCGGCGATTGAGCGAGTTGAGTGCGCGCTGGAACCAGCAGGATGGCCGGTGAGGCCCGAAATTGACGCTCTGGTCGCTGACTTCCTCGCCGAGGGCGATGTTCCGTTCGATGATGCGGTGGAAGCCGGGCTTCACGACGTAGCTTTCGCCGTGGATCGCGATCGCGGTCGCCAGCGGAAGATCCTTCATCGCACCGGCATAGCCGTGCTGGCGTGCGGTCGCCTCGGTGACCCCGTGGTTGGTCGCGCCGCCCGGATCTGCCGGATTGTCGACATAGCCGCCCTCCACGGCCACTACCGCAAGGACGATCGATGCGATGGCGGCCAGCAGCGTCCTGGGCAGTTTATCCATCGTCGCGGCTCGAACTCGGGCCGAAGCGCAGGCGGTCGAGCATGCGCCACATCAGCCAAAGGATCGACAGCAGCACAAAGCCCGCCGAGAGGATCGGGGTCAGCTGCCCTGCCAAATCGGACCACTGCGCCAGCGTGCCGGCGGTCCCTCCCGATAGGGCGAGCGCATCGCCAACATGCTTTGCGCGGTCAATATCCATGGCAGTTCTCCTCGGGCCGCCGATCGGCAGCCTGCTTGTGTTTTCTCTTGGATTGTGGCGGTTGCTCGGGCGTGCGGCAGCCTGGGCTCAGGGACTAGTCTGCTGGTCTTTCAGCATCTTCGCTGATCGGCCATTCCGTCAGTTCCTCGATGCGCTTGGCGGCGGAGAGGCCATCGAAGCGGACCGCCGTCACCAGACGACCCAGCTGTTGGTCGAGAGGGTCGTCGCCCGTGTTGCCGCGCGCAGCGAGAAGACCTTCGATCACCGCCTCGAGCCCCTGCACGCCGCCGATCTTGCCCAAGGCGAAAACGAGAGGAGCGAGTACCGCCTGTCGTTGGCGTCGCTGCAGATCGGCCAGTTGCGCCTGTTCCTCTTCCGTCAGTGCGATTGCCTCGGTCATGGCCGCATTCCTTCTGCTCAATAGTTGGTGACGTCGAGCACGACGCACAGGCCCTGCTGAGAGTGAGTGGAGAAGCCGGTCGTGCCGTCGTAGGGGCCCGATCGCGCCGCGATCCATGTCTTGGTGATGATCTCACCAGCACCGCCGCCGGCACCGCCGAAATTCGTCACCACATTGTAGGGCGGCGGGATCGGAGGCCCGGGATTGATCGGCTGCATCACGTTCATCGTGGCTGGCGTGGTCATCGAAGTCGCGTACTGCCGGTCTGCAGTGTAGGTGCGCACGTTCGAACTCGGCAGGCCCGCGCCTTGGACGAAGACATCCACCACGCGGGCAGGCTTGGCGCCGGAGTGATAGACTCGCTGGCCGGAGGCATTGAAAACCTCAAGCCCGCAGTTGCCGTAATCCTCTGTCGGGCTCGGCTCAGCGAACACGAGTAGCGTAAAGGGCGTACCCACAGGGCCGCTGCAGCGAAGCACGAAGGTCCAGTTGTTCCCGGATCGAGTAAACCCCTGAACCATCAGCGCTTCGCTGCATTGCCAGGCAAGCCACGGGTAGGACGGGCCGTTGTAGGTGAAGGGGTACTTGCTTGTGCCTGGCGCGCTCGAATACTCCGTGGCTGTCGTCGTCGCCGCGACCTTCTGTCGCAGGACGAGATTGAAGTAGCTCTCGTCCACCACCACCGTGTTGCTGTTGTTGAAGACCTGGAGCCCCGCCGGCATCTCAATAGACCCCGTAGATCAGATAGGTGGTCGTGGGCGCCACGAGGTTGCCGTACTGATCGATGAAGTTCCAGGACAGCGTGGTGCCGTTCACGCTGATCTGGGGCGTGAAGGCCCAAGGATTAGATGCTGATATAGTGCCGGCTTCAGCCCCGATGATCCAAAACGGCGTGCCCTGTGCGAAGCCGGGATGCGAAAAGCTCCCGCTGCCGGTATTGAGCGTCGCGGAGCCGAGGGCCCGCCCGGCGCGGGAGCCGAGATCGACCATCAGATTGCCGGCCGCGTCCCAAGCCTGGAAGCCTTGTGGCATCACCACACCCCCATTCGAACGCGCAGTACACCTGCCGCATCATAGACGCGCCAGTGGCCGGAGGAGAACTCGGTCCGCTCGCCGGTGCTGGGGGAGGACAGGCGAAACGCCTCCGCGGAGATATCGAACACGCTGTAACTGGCTGAGCCGTCGAGCCGCACCGAGCCGATTACCCGCCCGTTCTGGTCGATCTGCGCACCCCAGCTTGCGGCCATCACACCCTGTATAGTGCTGATCGCGGTGCTGTGCTGCGTGACGGAAATGCCCTGAGCCGAAACCGTGGAAGTGAGATTGGCATATTGGGCTGTGAGGGTATTCAGCGCGGTGTAGGTTGTGACCGCCGACGCTTCATCTGAGAATAGGCTGCTGTTCGGCCCATTCTCGAACTTGACGCGGCGAAAGCCGGCAAAGGTTAGCGTTCCCGTCGCCTTGAATATCACCAGCCGGATCCGCACGGCCGCAGCGTTGGTGGGCGCGTGAGCGGTGAAGCTCACGATGCCCCGGTTTGCCTCATCAACGGTGAAGGGCTTGCCTGTAGTCGAGTTGAGTCGCGGGCCCGAAGAAACGGAGATTTGTCCCCCACTTCCGTCAAACCACACCAGTTCGATGTAAGCCTGGGCGTCAGCCGTGCCCTGCAGGCCCGGCTCGCCCGAAATCGTGTAATCGCGATTGCCACCCACAGAGAACTGATCTGAGGTGAGGATCCGCTCCTCTCCGTTTCCGGGCGAGGTGGTCAGCCGAGCCACCCAGCCCCATTGGCCAACGGAATCGGCCACCCACGATCCGGTCGCTGTCGACCAGTAGTTCAGCCCATTGGCGAAGCTGCCGTTCTTCACCAGGTTCGGCCGCGAGGCGACGGCGCCGATCTCCAGATTGGCGAGGCTCTCCTGCACGGTGCCGATCGCGGTCGCGTTGTCGATCACTGCAGATGAGAGCGTGTCGACGGTATTGGAAACCGTCGTCACATCGCCGTCCAGATCAGCCACTTGGGCCAGCAGCGTCGCCACCGTCGCCTGGGCCGCATTTACCGCCTGCTCTGCCGCCGCCATTCGCTGGTCGTGATCGATCAGCGCCTGCGCCGCATAATCGAGCTGCTGGGTCACCTGCTCGGCATCACGATCGCCCACCGGCGTGCCGTTGGGCGCCCCGACCGTGGCCCCATCTTCGGGTCTCCCGTCCCCGGTCACATTCCCCCACAGAGCCGTCTCGGCCGCTTCGCCGATCGCAAGGATGATAGGGTTGTTGCGGCTGTCGTAGACGATCGGCTCGGCCGCCTGCACGGGGGCGCGATCGTCCGCATCCCAGGCATAGATCGCTGCATTCTCTTCGCGCAGCGTCATCTGGCAGGAGCGAGCATCTCCCGGCACCTGCTCGATCACCCGGAACAGCCGGCGATTGAAGCCTAGCGGCGCGAAGGTGAAGGGTACCACCTTGCCGACCCGATATTTCCATGCGCGAATGTCGAAGGACGCAGTGAAGGTCCGGTCGTACTGCCGCCGCTGCAGCGCCTGCTTGGCAATGCGTTGCGCCTGGCTCGGGCTCTCCACTGCGCCGAGATCGAGCGGGAGAACGACTTCGCCGAACGGCCCTTCCGTGCCGCTCGCCAGTGCGACTTCGGGATAGGGGATCAGCTGGTAAAGCGACGCGGTCGAAGGATCGGTGTATTTGCCCCGCACCACGGTGGGCGTCCCCTCGATCGAGGGATCGGGATTCCACGTGAAGGCACCGATGACATCGTCATCGTTCAGCCCCTCATCGCTCGCGGCCGCGGCAAGATCGTTGTGGCTTATGGCGAGGCCGAGCTTGCCGCCGGCATCCGTCATCTGCCCGCAGCAGGCGGCGCACAGCATCTCGAGCAGCCGGGCCGGATCATCTCCTTCCGACAGGACACCGGCACCCCGGAACCGCGGCTCGGTGCCTCCGGCAGAGCGGTTGACCAGCTCGTCACACTGGTTGGCCGCGACGATAAAGGACTGCAGATCGATCCGCCGCAGCGGCAGGCCGCACCCGGTCGCCGGCTTGCCGTTGATGCGGGAGCCGATCAGCACCCGCAGGATCTGCAGCGCGAGGTTTTCCCCGATCACCGCGCCGTCGCTCGCTGTGTAGCGCCAGGTGCTCTGGTCGTCGGCGCGCATCGGGCCCGAGCCGCCCGGGACGGTGCTGTCGCGCCGCGGGTCGTAAAGCGGTGCGCCACGCCCGATGATGGTCACGCGCGATGGCGTTCCGCCCGAGAAGGGGCTCTCCGCCTTCTTGCTGTTGCCGGTGACCTTGAATTCCAGCCACGCATAGGCGCAGCCGGTCAGCCGGTGATTGGCATTCCACTTGCCGCTGCCGAAGGTGACGGTGTTGTTGAACGTGCCTTCGGTGCGGATCGCCCGCACCCAGAAATAGCCGGCGAACTTCGCTGTGGTGCCGCCGGCGGCCGTCCAGGCCAGCTCGTCATTGATCCAGATCTGGTCGACGCCATCGATCCGATGGCTCGCAAGCGCAACGATCCAGCCACAGCGCTCCTGATCATTGCCGAACCATTCGCTGTAACGAACATCGACCGGCATCGCCGTGGAGCCGAGCACCGTCTTGCGATAGGCGCGCGGGTCGATGGTGGCGTTGAGCCGCTCCACCTGTGACGGCGGAACTTCCGGTGGTTTGATGGCGAAGCCTGCCGCGATGCTGACGGCGCCGGCGACGGTCGCGATTGTACTCGCCGCCACCGAAGCGCCGAAGGCCGAGAGCATCATGGTGCCGCCAAGAATGCCGCCCAGCCCGGTGCCAACGAGCGCAACGGCCGCGACGACGGTCGCGATCTTCTTGACTGCCTTTGCCATCAGTAGGGCACCCGCCAAGTGAACGGGTGCGCCCATTCCGAACGCCCGAAGGACACCAGCCCTTCCCGCTCCCCCTCGACTCCGACCGCGACGGCGCTCGCGCCGAGGCAGATCCCGAGCAGCCCTTCGCGCCGATCGAGCGCGACATTGTGCAGCATCACGATATCGCCGCGATGCGCGAGAGCAGCTCCGACCCGCTCGAACTTGGCGTCGAGCGTGGCCACCAGCGTGCCGGCGCCGTAGCGCCGCAGCGCTCGGACAGAGCCCAGCGCCGTACGATAATGCCCACGGAACTCGGGCATCGGGTCGATGCCCGTCATCGCTTCCACTGCGCCGGCCGCGAAGGTGCAGCAATCGTGCCGCCCCCATTCGAAGGCCTGCAGGCGCAGCGGCTCGAGATAGGCCGCTAGTCGCAGCTCCCAATCGGGCAAGCGATGCATCCCGGCCGCGGCCAGGACGGGCGAGACGTTTTCGGTCAAGCTCAGCTCCTGTTGCCTGCGCCGTTGGCGATGGCGATCGCGAGTTCGCCTGAGCGATCGCCCGGGTCGAAATTCTGCTGCTCGAGGTAGGTGCGGCCCGAGGCGCGCTTCATGAAACCGAGGTAGCTCTCCACCTCGAGCTCGATGATCTGGCTTTGCTGGTCGCCGAGGATCTTCGGGACATTCATATACCCCGTCATCAACGTCCAGATCGCGCCGATCCGCGCGAAGTTGTCGGGATCGAGCATGGCCTGCCAGATCCGGCAGTCGCGTCCCTGAAAATTGGCCTTGTTGCCGATTTCGGTCATCAGCTCGTCGTCCACCCCGGCAAGTCCGGACAGGCGCAGCGTCACCGTGTCGGTGCCGTCGAGGGCGACCTTGATCGGTGAAACCGATACGAAGCGCGCATCGACCGCGTCGAACAAGTGACCATCGAGATCCTCGTCGCCCGTGCCGGCGAACTCCATCGAATATGGCGCATTGGTAACACGGAGCTGCTCATGCGCGAGATCCATGTAAACGAAGCTCACCGGGCGGCGCCTATCCGCGCCTAGCGCCGCGATAGCAGCTGCATCGGGCTGCGAGGCCATCAGAAGCTCTCCTCGCATTCAAAGGACACGGCATATTCCTGGCCAACATCGGCCACCCAGCCCGTGTCGTCGCTGGTCATCGACATGACGGCATAAGGCCGCGTCACCGCCAGCACCGCACCGTTGGGCGGCACGACGCGGATATGCGGCTTGAACTGGATCTCGGCTGTGCCGTCGCCGGCGGACACGACGTCCTGCATCAGGATCAGAAGCTGATCGCCGATCGTCACGAACTGGCCACGCTTCAGCTTCAGCCCGGCCGCGCCCCAGCCCGCTGTCTGCAGGCTGCGACCGCCTTGCCCCGCCCCGTTGATCACCGGAGCAATGCCGGTAATCTGATCTCGCTCGCAGGCGATCACCCGAAACTTGTTGGCCTGCCCTTCAACGTCCGCCGCGAAAGCGCGCCAGGCGAACACGCCCTCCTCGCCGAGAATCGTGGGAAGCGTGACCTTCGCGCGGATCCTGGGCGCGAAGGGGAGGATGGTGACGCGCCGGCGCGAAGTGAACTCACTGCGGTTGACCTGCGTGGGCTGGTTGATCGTCCACTCGATCCGCGCCGGCACCGGCTTGGCCGGCATGGTGATCAGCGTCATGCGTATCCGCCCGGCAAACGTGGTCGCTCGAGATTGCGCCTGGTGCGGCCCTCGGCCGCGCTGATCAGCGGCTCGGAGGCGCCGGCGACGGTCTGCACCGAAACCTCCTGGATGCGCGCGTCCAGCATCGGTCCGGCTTCCACCTTCGCGCGCACATCGACCTGCAGGCGGTCCTGTGCGCTGCTCCCTTCGCGCCGCAGGTCACCTGCAGCCGGCAGGCGCGGCAGGCTCGGCATTGCCGGGGAGACGATGCCACCCGCGGCGAAGCCCGGCAGCGTGCCGGCGTTCATGGCTTCGATCAGTGGCCAGTACCGCTTGGTCGCCTCGGCGGTGAGGATTGATTCCCCGTTCGAGACGAGAATCGGCTTCCGCCCGTCGACCAGCGCGAAGATGCTGTCGGAAGTGCCGGTCCCCGGGCCGCGGATCACACGACCGCCGCCGGCAAAGCCCTCGACCACGCCACCCTCGGCGAAGCCCGTGCTGGCGAGCAGATTTGCGGGGCCGCCACCGCCGCCGAGCAAGCCGAGCAAGCCGCCGCCGATCGAGCCGAGGATCATCCGCTGCACCTGGATGCGGATCAGATCGGCGATGATCTGGTTCGCCATCCGCTTGAAGGCGCCTTTGACGGTCTCCGTGCCGCTCAGGATGCCGACCAGGCCGTCCTCGAGGTTCTGCAGCCCGTTTGCTTGGACCCGTTTCAGCGCCTCGTCCGCCTCTTCGGCCGACTGACGCAACCCTTCGAGATAGCGCTCCACCGGATCGAGATTGTCGCGCCGGATCTGTTCCTCGCGCACCGGTCGCTCCGTCTCGATCTGGTCGAGCATTCGCTGGCCCTGCGCGCGGTCCTGGGCATTGTCGCTGTTCAGCAGCCGGTCGGCGGCCGCCTTGCGCTCCTGCATCTCCAGATCGAGGATCTGCTCGGCGATGCGCCGGCGATCGGCCAACGATGTCGCCAGCTGGGCCTGAAGGCGCAGGACGGATGATTTGCCCTGCAGCGCTTCCGTGTCGGCCTGCAGCTGCTCGTCCATGAGCTGCTGCCGCTTGCGTGCCTCGACAACATCGCGCTCGAATCCTGAGAGGCGCTCGGCGGCCGCCTTGAGTTCGGCCTTCTGCGCGGCGCTGTAGTTCTCGTCGGCATCGATCTCCGCGAGGCGCTGCCGACGCGTCCATTCGATCGAACGAAGCTCGAGCTCCGCCTTCTCTTCGGTCGTCTCGGCCAGCTGCTGCATCGCGTTGAGCGACTGCTGTGTGTAACCGAGCAGCTGATCATCGAACCGCCCTGCGATCTCGGCCGAACTGGGCCCGCGCTTCTTCGCTCGATCCTTGCTGTCGCTCGCGTCCTGCCTGAGCCCTGGCGCAAGCTGGTTATCGGCGAGGGATTGCCTGATTTGCCGCGCGATGCGGTCGTTCTCATTGGCCCATTGCGCGTCCCGCAGCCCGCCAATGAACTCGTCCCGGGTGACGCGGGTGCCGGCAAAGTCCATGCCTTCCGCGCGCTTGATCGCCTCGGAGCGGGAAATCTGGCCGGGTCCGCTGCCGATTGATTGCATCAGCTGCTTGAGGGCCGCCGCGTTGCGCGCGCCAGTAGTGGGCTCAAGCCCCGCAATCCCGACCGTTTGCGCTTCGAAGAAGCCGTCAGCCCCGCCCTCCTGGGCGCGGATGAGCACATCCCGCGCGCTCGAGCGCTTTGTTCGCGCTTCCGCCTCAAGGTTCCGCGCCATCAGCAGCGCGTTGATGCGCAGCATCTCGTTCTGGTCTTTGATCTTGCCGGTCGTGAGGTCGAACATCCGACCCAACACGCCCTGCGCCTGCCCCAGGCCATCCGCGCCCAGCTCGGCCGCCTCAGCAGCATCATCGAGCTCGAGTAGGCTCGTCGCGAGGAGACCCACTACCGAAACGCCAACCGTAATCGCCGCGCCCCAAGGGCCAGCGAGGAAGCCGGCAAACCGGCCGAATCGGCTGTTGGTGTTCTCGGCGCCCATGCCCATCAGCGCCAAGGCCTGGACCATCTGCGGGCCCTGCATCGCGAAGGCACGCATGGCACTGGTGCCGCCGCTCACCTGGACGACGAAGTCACTCGCCTGGAAGCCGACGTTTTGCATACCCGCAGCGAAGGCGCCGTTGGAGCGGGACGCGTCCTGCGTCGCATCGTCAAGGCGCTCGATCGGCGGGACCACGCCGCGCAGCGCTGAGGCGGTGTGGTCGATCGCCAGTGCCTGCGCTTCCATTTCCTTGGCAGAGCCCATCAGCGCGGCGGCGATCTCGCGCTGCCGAACGGCATACTCGCCGCCCTCCGCTGCCGCCGTATCGAGGGCGATGGCCTGCTGCCGAAGCAGCCCGGCTTGGGTGGTCAGCGCCCGCACCTGCTCGTCGGCTTCGCCGACATCGAACAGCTTCAAGGCCTTGCCGCTGTTGCCCTCGGCCACCATCGCCTGCGCATTGCGCTTGATCGAGGCGAACATGCGGCTCCACTCGCGTTCGGCCTGGCGGGCCTGTGTCGCCGCATCGCCGCCAAGGCCGGCCCAGGCCTTGTCGAACGCTTCCTCGAGGCCCTCGGCATCGTTCTTCATGCTGAGGAGCGCGGACCGCGCCGCCTTCTGCGCGACGTTCAGCTTGCTGACGTCGCCCGATATCTCGAGGACAAGCGACTTGGTCGGGGCTCGCGCCATGCCTGCCTCCTCAGATCCTCGGTTTGTTGGCTTCGATGCGGGCGTCGATCATCGCCCAGAACTCATGCGGCGTGGCCCGCCAGAACTGGTCTGCGGACCATTGGAAGGCGTCCAGCGCGACGCCCATCATTCGGCGGTAGCGTCGTCCTCGTCCGTCTGTGTCGCTACCGCCTTCGCTTCCCCCTGCGCATCGCGCCCGCCGGTTGCGGCATCGAGGAGGCAGAGCGTGAGGCGTGCGACGGCCGGCGCAATCCCGCGTTCGAAGATCATCTCGCCCATCTTCGCCGCCGACACCCGGCGCGTGAGATCGTCATCACCGGCGCCGGCCTTGACCAGCTCGGCAGCGACGATGCCGGCGATCGCCAGCGGCATCGTGCCCGAATTGCCCATGCGGATGAGTTCAGGCAACGCACGCTCGGTCTTGCGCTCGATCGCCGTGATGGCGGCGAAGCTCGGCCGCAGGAGATAAGTCCTGCGGCCGAGGGGCAGCTCATGCTCCCCGCGATCGGGATTGGCCTCGCTCACGTGGTGGCTCCGAGGTCATCGATGATCGGCACAGCTGCCGCCTTCATGTCGAAGCGGAAGGTGCAAGCTTCGTCATCGGGAAAGGCCGTCGAGAAGTTGCCGATCGCGACGAGTCCCTGATACTTGACGATCGCCCCCTTGGTGATCTGCGCCATCACTTCATGAGGGTGGGTCTTGGCCACGGCGTCGACCCGCTCGAGGCCAGCGTCCGGAAGCCTCAGCTTTCCATTTACCGGAATGGTGATGGTCTGGCGCCCGAATCCCACCGGCGCATAGCTGCCGTCATCCTTGGAAGCGGTGTCGATCTCTTTCGACTGACGATTCCACTCGAAGCTGCCTTCCCCGCCGATCAGCTCGAACTCTTCCGGAGCCTCCCCATCGCCGATCTTGATGCGCCAGGTGTTGCCAAATTCGGTTGCCATGTCTGTCTCCTTTCCGGCGTCAGGCCGGCTCTGCGTTCACTGAAAAGGTCTGGATGCCGGCGTAGGTGACGCCGTCGCGCGCGGGGCCATCGGTCACTCCGCCAAGCCATTCGGGCAGATCGAAGGTGACGCCGGCGTATTGGAGGGTTTGCCCGTCGAGCGCCTGTCGCGCGGCAAACATCATGGCCAGCAGCTCGGCGCGCGATTCACCGCGGTAGACGGTTTCGACATCTACGGTGATCTGCTCGAGCTGCTCGCCCTTCCCCCCGATCGGATCGCTCTCGATCTTGCCGACGCGCGTGATCGGCGGACTGGTGTCCTGCGGCACATGGTCGCAGACGGCGCACAGCGCTTTCAGCGCCGCGTCGCCGTCGAGCTTCGCGAACACCGCGGCTTGGGCAGCCGCCACCAGGTCGACGATCATGTCGGGAGAGCCTCGCTCCAGAATTGCGCGAGGCGCCGATCGATGCGCGCCTCGGTATCGGGCAGATAGACGAACGGCCGCGCCGGCATCGCCTTCACGTGCAGCGTATAAGGTTTGCGCAGCGCGCGCCCCGCAGCGCGCCGCCGGCGGCTCGTTGCGGATCGCTTGCTGGCGCTCGTCCCGCGGATCACGCGGACATTCTGCGCCCGCCGGCCATATTCCACGAAGCGCCCGTAATAGCGGCTGTTCCGCCCCTTCCGCAGCGACAGCAGGCCGGCGCGCATGCGCAGCTGGTCCAGCATGACTTCGGCATCGAGGCCCTGCCCTAGATAGCCGGTGCCGTGGGTCTGCGAGGACAGCGCCGACTTCTGCGCAGCGGAGATCTCGACCGCGAATTCCGCCAGCAGATAGCCGAGCCGTCCGCGCTCCTCCTCGGGCAGTCGCTCGACGAGGTCGATTGCCTCAGCAAAACCCCTCGCCATCAGGAAGTCGCCTGCGCGCTGGCGGTTTCGGCGATGAATGTCAGCTGCCGGCGGCGGCCGTCCGGGTCAACGCTGGGGCCTTTGACATTCAGATCCAGCCCCGCGTAGCGCACCTGGTCGCTCGCCCGGATCTCAAGCCCCCTGCGCCACCGGACGCGGAACAGGAAAACCGAGACCCCCTCCATCACCTTCTCCATCACGCTCTCGCGGCCGTCGAGGCCGGTCACTTCAGCTCGAATGGTGGCGACAGTGGTCCAGGCTGTGAGGTAGCCGCCCTTGCCGTCCGGCTGTCGGATCTGTCGCTTGACGGCGATCTCGTGTCGGAGCCTTCCGGCAGGCAGCGGGCGAACACTCACCTCAGCAGTCCGAGAAACTGCGCAGCGGGTCGAGCAGCCAGCTCACGGCGATTGGCGTCTCGCTCGCTGCGCCACGCCCATCGGGAGAGACCGCCTCACGATTGGCGTACCAATGGCCGACGATCAGGCGGATGGCGTGCCGGACCATGTCCTGCTCGCCTTCATCCAGCCCAGGCGTATCGTCTTCGCTGGCGATCGCCCTCCGGATCCGCAGCTCGCATGATCTCCGCGCCGCCACGAGCAGCGACGAAAGATAGGCGTCCTCGCTGGTGTCCTCAGGGTCGAGCACGAGATGGTGCTTGATGTCCTCGAGCGACACGGGCTCCATGATTGCTTCGCCTACGCGCCCAGCGACTTCGCATAGGCGACGGCGGCAGGGTGGGTGTCAGCCCAGTCGCCACAGATCTGCGCCTCCGCCTCAGTCAACAGGGCGATAGTGTTCGCGTGATAGCCGCCATGATCAACCAGGACGCGTGCCTCGATCACGGCGCCGCCGGTTTCGCCATCGCCATCGCTGGGATGACGCCAACCGACGACGTGGCCGGCGCTGTCCAGCGCAAGACCGGATTTAAGCGCGGTGTCGCTCTGACCAGCAGGTTCGTCAGCGCCCTCACCCGCGGTTGGCGCCGAGGCATCCGCAGTCACGCTCGCGAGCACCCCTTCAACCGCTTGCACCACCTCTTCGCTCGCCGCCGACACCGGGGTCGGAACACGCTTGTTCGCCATCTCTAACTCCTTCCAAGACGCAGGGCGCGAAAGGCGCTCTGAAGGGGGCGCCGGACCCGTGGGCCCGCCACCCTCCACAAAGGCGGCGAGTTGCCCCGCCGCCCCCGTTGCAGCGATCAAGTCGCGCTGTTCTGGAAATGCTTCACCGGCTGACCGGCGGTGACGAGCTTGCCGTCGTGCCGCGACCAGGCGAGAAAACCGATCTGTCCCTTCCGGATGAAAGCGCTGTCGTCGAAGCGGAACAGCGTCACCTGCATGATGTCGCGGATCATGTAGCTGTTCAGATCGCCGAACAGGATGGACTTCGCGTTCGCGGCCATCGTCGGCATGTGCTGGTTGATCTCGTAGCGATAGCCCATCAGCACATCGGGCTCCTTGGTCGAGAACCCGGGCAGCCAGAGGGGACGACCTTCGCCGTCCTTCAGCTTCTTGAGCGAGCGCAAGGTGTTGTCGTGGAACATCCAGCCCACGCTCGGCAGCGAGCGATAGGCGGGATCGACAGAATGCTCGAGATCGGTGAGGTCATCGGTGTCCACCGAAGATGCCTTCCCGGTCGCACCAATCTTGCCAGCGGCCGAGCCGGTCACGATACCCTGGGGCTCGGTGGTGCCGGCGCCAACCGTGAAGTGCCGGTTGGTGATCCGCGCAATGCGCAGCGCCGCGGCGCGGCGGATGAATGCCTCGATATCGATGCCGGAGCCCTGATCCTGCAGCAGCTCGAAGGGGATGGTGAACACCTTGGAGCTGTACTTGTACGAACCCAGCTGCGTGGTGCCGAAGGTGGCATCCTGATCGGTCGCAGCGGTATTCTCGGCGACGATCTCGCCCTCGATCGCGGTTTCGTCCACGGTCGGCCAGGGCAAAGGGTTGCCGCCGCTGGTGGCGATGATGTTGGCGACGTTGCGCATCCCGCCGAACGCCTTCAGCGCCTCGAGCAACTCGCCGCCCCACCCGGTCGGGACCAGATAGCCGCCGGCTGCGCCGCTGGACTGGCTGCCGGACTGCGCATTTTGCACCGAACCAGCTCGCAGCGCCTGCACCTCTTCATCCGTCATGCCGCGTTCGCCATTGAGGATGAAGTTGCGGAAAGCGGCACTGTAGCGCTGCGCGTGCTCGCGCTGCTCAGGGGCCATATTGGCGAGCGTGCGCTCGCGCTGATCCTCCGCCAGCTCACCGGCCGCCGCATCGCCATCGATGCGCGCCTGCCGCTCAGCCCGCTGGATCTGCGCATCGATCCGGTCGATCTCTTCGTAGATCGCGTCCACTTGGGCCTCGATATCCTTGGACCACTTGTCGCCGGTGTTGGTGTCGAGGAGGTTGCGGGCTTCCTTCGCCTTGGCGGCGCGCTGGTCCCGGAGCGCCTTGATATTCATCATAATCGGTTCTCCAAAAGAAAAGCCCCGCCGATCGGGCGGGGCTTCGGGGGCGTCCGGGGGAGCGGCGCCGGTGGTGAAAGGCCGTCAGGCCGATCGTTCGTAAAGGCCGAGGCGGGCGAGCATGCGCTGACGCGTCTGATCGTCCTCCGGCTCCGGTTCAGTGAGGGCCGTGGGGGCATTGGCGTAGGCGGCGACGTTGAATGCCTTGGCCTGCCCCTTCGCGGAAGTCTCCATGATCGCCTCAGCAAACCCGGCGTCCACCGCCTCCTGAGCGTTGAACCAGGTTTCCGCCTTCATGAGCGCCAGGATCTCGTCTTTCGGCTTGCCGCTCTTGCCCGCGTAGCCATCAACCAGCACGTCATCGATCTTTTCGAGCAGCTTGGCGGTCGCGGCCATGTCGTCGGCGTTACCCATCGCGAAGGTCCATGCCTTATGGATCATGTAGAACCCGCCATCGGCGATCTCCACGCGGGCGCAGGCAAGCGTCAGCGCGGTTGCGGCCGAAGCGGCGAGCCCGTCGATTTTGGCTGTGAAAGTGGACGGATGCTCCGCGATCGCGGTCATCATCGCGCGGGCTTCGAACACATCGCCGCCGGGCGAGTTGACCCGCAACAGAATGTTCGGGGCCGTGATGGCGCGGAGTTCACGGGCAAAATCGGCGGCAGAAACGCCCCACAGGCTGTCGATCACATCGTAGACGTAAACTGTCGCCGTATCTCCATCCACCTCCGAACGGAGGCCCGCGCCCTTCCCGGCATTTGCCCGGGCGAGATCGAACAACTTACGCATCGTCATCATCCTCTGGTTCGGTCAGGGCCGGCGCTTGCCCCGGCTCGTCTTCGTCGTCTGCTAACCCACCGTCCGCCCCGGCGGCGCCGGCAGCGGGCGCAGGGTAGTAGAGCGTGCGCGATTGCTCGGTTTCCTGTGGCTCGAGGTTCTTCTTTCGCCGCACCTCGTCCTGCGTCATCCACCCGGGACCGTTGGGCCCGCCCAGTGCGCGCATGAAATATTCGCCCTGTGACTTGCTGTCGCCGACTTCGAGCGCATCCGGATCGAAGTCCACGAAGAGGTTGTTCGCCCGGGCGCCAGCCACCGGGAACAGCTTTCGGGTCATCTCCTTCGCGAAACGGCGAAGGTGCGGCATCACGGTGTAAAGGCGGAAGCCGATCGTCATCTGCTCGATGCCGGTGCCCCACGCGGTCGCGGCGGTGGTCTCACCGATCATATGGGGAGGAGTGCCGAAGATCCTCGCCACGTCGACCACCGAATATTGCAGCAGCTCGAGCAGCTGGGCGTCCTTGGCCGAGACGGAGACCCGCTTCCACTCACCCCCATTCTCGAGCAGCAATGGATTGTGTGCATTCGCAACGCCTTGCGCGCGACGATTCAGATATTCCTTGAAGTCCTTGCGCTGCTGCGCCGAGATCGAATGGCCGGCGGGGAAGCTGAAATAGTCGTTCGTCAGCAGGCCCCGCTCGAATTGGCCGGAGGTGTATTCCCGGCTCGCCAGGTTGATTCCGATCGCCTGTGCATGCTGCGAGATCGGAGAAAGTGCGCGGATGCCGCCGGCATCGCGCCCCGGCCCGCGGAAGTGAATCACGTAGGATCCGTGGTGGTCTTCGGTCGTGCCGTCCTCGTTGGTAAAGCGATACCAGAGGCTGCGATCAAGCGAGCGGAAGGGAAGCACCCGTGCCGGGTGATAATAGTCGATCGAGGTCATCACGCCGTTGCGCGCCTGCCGCATGAGGCCGTAGCCATTGCCTCGCAGCAGGATGGCCATACCGGCCAGCTCGATCATCTCGGGCCCGGACATCTCCTCGTTTGGCTCGACCTGGAGGAAGCGGTTGAAGGGGTGGTCGGCGAGATAGCGGCGGCCGCCATTCGCGAGGTGCTCATACACGCCCAGCGGCGCGGACATCATCGTGCCGCTGATCAGCGTCACGCAGCGCCAGACCGCGGAAGATCGCATGGCGGTTTCCGGCGTCACATTCATGCCGGCTGCGCGTTGGCCGTTTCCGAACCACTCGAGCAAGTCGGCATCGCCAGCGATGACCGGGACACTGTCGGTAGCGGCTCGCGCGCCTGCCTGTTTGCGCGAGGCACTATAGGCCGCCTCAGCCGCGGCTGCGCCGGGCGACAGTTTATAGCCGCTCAATCGCCGTCCTCCTCTTCGTCCGCGTCGAGATCGACCACGAACGAGCCTTCGTATTTGTCCGCCTCGAGCGGCACGTTGTCGGCGGCGCCGGCACCCATTGCGCAGGTCACGATGCCGTCGATGCGCCCGCGCGAGCGCTTCTTGTCGAAGGCACGGTTCTTGATGCCGTCCTCGATCAGTGCAGCGTTGGCTGCGCACATGTAGGTGACCGGTGAATCGTCGATCACAATGGCTTCATTGAGGATCCGGTCCTCGAACCGCTCCACCGATCGCGGCATGCACAGCTGGCGGTCTTCGAAGACGACCCGTGTGCCCTGCGCGTGCTTCACGAGCTTCAGCCCCGAGCCCTCCGGCTTATCCGGCCCCTCGAACTGCCAGACCTCGAGGCCGATATCCTCGCAGGCTGTTAGGAAGTCGGCCATCTGAGCCGGGTCGAACACCAGCTCCTGCACGTCGTGCGCCGCGCAAAGCTCAGCCACCCGGGCCGCGATAAAGCTCTTGTCGATAGTGGCCCCGGGGACAGCGGTGATCAGCCCCTTCTCCACCCATTCCTCATAAGGCGCATGATCGGCTGCGGCCCTTTCCGCCAGACCGTCCTTCGTCGTCCAGTACCAGGTTTTCTGCCAAAGCACCCCCGCCCCATCCAGCCAGGTGGCCGTGAGCGCCGTCAGGTCGTTCTTCTTGGACAGGTCCAGGCTGAGCCAACACCGGCAGCCCTTCAGCGCCGCGATGATCTCTTCGCCGACCGGTGCCAGCACCGCGGCCCATTTGTCCTCGCGGATCCAGAAGTCGGCGGCGCCCGTCGGGATGCCGAAGTAGAGCCGCTTGACTGAGGATGCAGTCGAGAGTCGGGTTTTGGCCGTAGCGACCGCTTCCCGGATATTGGTCACCGGATAGGTGACGCCGAGTGCCGGCAGCGACTTGCCCCAGCACGCCTCATTTTCGAACACCGTTTCCCGGTCGGCCTTGTCGACCCGGGCGACAAAGGCGAACGCGGTGTCGTTCTTCACCTCGCCGCGCGCGACCGCCTGGGCGACTTCCGATATGGCCGTGCCGACCACTTGGGCGGTCGCCGGCGTGTTGCTGCCCAGCACCGTCATGGCACTGCCGGCGATCTTGTCGATCGCTCGCTGCCAGATCTCGATCTGCGTGTCGGTTGCGAACTCGTGGATTTCGTCCGCGAGCACCATTCGAGGCCGGGGACCGGACTGCTGTTTCCCGTCTGCCAGCGGCAGGAAAAAAGATTGCGACCCTGGGTGTTCGATCTTCCAGGCGTTGTCGCCCTCACCGCGGATCACCACGTGGCCGAGCTGCTCGAGTGTGTCCCCTTCATCGTAATCGGGCACCTGCGCCCGGCACATGGCCACCGCGTCCTTGAACAGGACCATGGAGGTCTGCTTGTTCGCGGCGATCGAGAAGATCTGCGAGCGCTCGAATCCGCACCAGCCCATGGCGTAGAGCCCGAGGCCCGCCATCATGGGCGACTTGGCTTGGCCCTTCCCGGTCTCGATGTAGCCCGATCGGAAACGCCAGCGACCCTCCGCATTGACCCAGCCCATCAGCGAGCCGACGCAGAAGGTCTGATACGGGATCAGGTGGAAAGGCTTGCCCGCCGCCGGCCCGTCCGTGATCGTGAACATCCACGGGAAGAAATCGAGCGCCCGCTGCGCGAGCTCCGGCCTCCAGTAATATCCTCGACGTTCTGCGTCCCGCAGGTCGCGGAGATGACGTTCGGCCGCGTGCCGAACAATGTCGCCCACCACGAAGTCGCCGCGGACGGCACCTTCCGCCCAGGCGGTTGTCGGATCGGCGGCCCTCTTAGGCTTTCGGCCCGAGGAACGCGTCGGCACCGGCTTTACGCTCCCGTGTCTTTGTCACCTTGCCGACCCGGGCCCGTTTGCCCGGAGTAAGACCGAGCTGCGCCTCGAGCCGCTGAGCGGTGTTCTCGGCCTCGCGCATCGCCTTGTAGTGGATCGACAGGCGCGCGATCGCCTTCGGATTGTCTTCGTTCGGCTCGGTCACCAGCCCTTCCGCAGCGACCATCAGGGCGCAGCGGTCATAGACCAGGTAGGTGAGCACCAGGCGCTGCAGCGAATGCCCATTCGAAGGCGAGAGGATCTGCGCCGCGTCCATCTCGCCCGCGACCCGCCGCCAGTGCTCGGACGCGGCGCCTTGTTCTGCAGCCTCCGGCAGCAACCTAGCCCAGTCGGGCTCAACAATACCGCCGATAGTCTCGCGTGCCGGAGCTCGCCCGCGGCGCTTGCTCGCCAAATGCGGGGCCTCCGTGCAGTGTCGCGGCCGCTTCGCCGACCGCAACTTTTTACTTCGAAATTCATCGCAGTGCATACGGAGGCACTGCGCGGTGTCCGGCCGATCGGCCGCTGGACTTTCACCCCCCCCCTCCCCTCTCGTGCCGGTGGGCTCAGCCGCGGCGGGCGAGGTTCCAGGCATGCTCGGGGTTGGTTGGGCGACCATCGCGGCCGACGCCGCGGTGGCGTGGCACGGCGTGACCGAACTGCTCGGCCGTCACCTCCAGGTGATGCGGCTCGCAGAGGTTGCGCGTATTGCAGTCCTCGTCGGGCCCGTCGTGAGCCAGCGGGATGACGTGATCGACCCGCGTGGCCTGCGTGGTGCGGCCCAGCTCAAGGCACATCTCACACAGGCCATTCGTGCGCCGAAGGCGGCGCTGGCGATCGCGCTGGCCTGCTCGACCGCGCTTGCGCGGGGTAGCCACTAGCTGCGCATGATCAGCTGCCCGCCAGCGTTCCTGCCTGCTCAGCGCGCTCAAGGAAGAACAGCTCCTCGCCATCCTTCCGGCTGAGGCCAAGCCCCGCCAGCTGGCGCCGATGCTCGCCGGCAATCACCTTGAGGATGGCTGCCCGATCGAGCGAATGCTTGATGCGTGTCAGCCCCGCAGCCCACGCCCGCTTGGCCAGCTTCTGCGCAATTGCCGCCTCGTCGCCGGCGACCGCCAGCGACGCGCGGCCGCTGCGCGTACCAAGGTTGCAGCCGCCCAATTCGATCGACTTGCGCTTGCCCTCGGTGAGCCCCGCCGCATTGGCAGCCCACCAGGGCGCCATCTTCTCGCGGATCTGTTCGCGCTCCTCGATCAGTCCCTGCGCCTGGCTGTCGGCAACCGCATTGGCATCGGCAATCGCCTTGTTCCGCTCCGCCTCGATGTCGGCGATCGCCGCCTCAAGCACGGCGAAGCGCTCGCACAGCTTTGTCGCAGCGCCAACGGAACGCGGGGCACGCACGGCCGCCATATCAATTCTCCTCCAGGAGCAGCACCTCGATCGCCGCCTCCAGCCGGGCCGGGCCTTCCAGCTCCTCCCGCCGTTCGATCACCGCAGCGTCTGCGACCAGCTGGCCCGGAATGCGGAATTCATGCTCCGGCAGCGCGTCCAGCATCGCCCGGCCGCGCTCCACAGCGTCGCCGCCCTCGAACGCATATTCCAGCCGATGCCGCGTGCCGCTGAAGGTGATGCTCGCCCAAGCCCTCTGCTCGTGCCAGATCAGCAGCCCTGCCTCGCCGCCCAGCGCATCCAGCTGCGCCTTCAGGTGGCCGTCAGCCCGGCAACGGCGGGCAATCGCCGGATGGAAGCTGCCGACTGCATTCACAGCGTTTTGCCCTCGGGCAGGCCAAAGCAACGGCCGCGCTGTGCCTCGGCTTCCCGGCCGGCACTCAACTCGGTCACCAGCTGGGCGAGGAAGTCGGCGGTCACTTCCACCACCGTGCCGGAGCGTGCCTTGCGCTCCATATCGCGCAGATTGCCGATATCGATCAGATCGCCGGCAGCCATCACGCGCGGCGTCCTCGGCGGAAGGCCTCACGCAGGCGGCGCGCCACCGCGGTCACTTCGCCTTCCAGCTCGTCGAAATGCTCGGCCGAACGAATGCCGTCCTCGGCCTCGCCGGTGAGCCCATAGAGCTTGTCGACTTCCTCGCGCAGCAGCTGCGCAACAGTCGGTTGGGCAGTGACTGCCATGAGGCTCCTCGAACAGCAAAAAGCCCGCCAGCGCTTTCGCACGGGCGGGCTTCTCGGGGGGACCATATCGCGTCGGGACGCAATTATCGCGGGGTCAGATTTGGCCCAAAGCGTGACCGATTGGCAGAGTCCTTTTTGTGACGGCCAACACGTTCCTGCAGCGGAAAAGGTACCGATCGCTCGTATCTACGAAGAAATCGAGGTGCTAACCCTTTGCAAACTTCAAGCGAGCTGCGGCTCGCCGGAGCATGCTTTAGGATAACAAGGCCCACTATCATGTTGATCGAAGCTTATGTTGATGAGACAGGCATCAACAAGGACGATATTGCGTTTTGTGTCGCGGGCTACATGGTTCGCGCCAACGCCGGCGAGTCCATGGCAACAGCTTGGCAGGACGTGCTAGACAGGTACGGCATCGATTATTTTCGCACGTCTGAGTGTTTAGGGGGCCGGGTCGAACCGTACGGATCTCTCGGCAAGGCGAGATGCACTGCCTTAGCGACTGAGCTGATAAATCTAATACGATATAACTGCATGTTCGGCTTTGCGTTTTGCTTCAGCCAAAGGAACTACAGAATTATTGAAAACGCAAAAGGGAAGGAATACCCTTACTCTTTTGCAATAGAATGCATTCTATCGGCGTTTTTAGCCGAAATCAGCAATTTATCTTTTCGCCCGAAGTTAGAAGTCTTCATTGAATCTGGACAGGAGAAAAATACTGATGTTCGCCGATTACTAAAAGAGCTTGCGTTAGACGCGCGCAATAAAGGCCAGGAGTTCTCCTACTCCTTCGAACGCAAGGGCGAACGCCATTTGCTGGAAGCTGCTGATATGCTCGCATGGCATTGCCAGAAACACATCAAGAGGTGCATCGCCGGCCTACCCATCCGAAAGGACTTCGCTGCGCTGCTAGATATAAATCATCGAGTCTTTCAGCTATGCAATACACTGGATCCCGATGGTCAACCGAATCTCCAAAGTACTCGTCTTTATGTCACAGATGGCAAGGCTATAGGTGATAAAGAGGCAATGGACGAAATCGCCCAGATCTATCAGCTCGGCTCCCGTCGCTGACGAAGGATGTTGCGCGCCTTGTAGCTGAACTGCGCGCTACTTCGCCTTCGCAGCGCTTAGTGAATTGTATGCAAAGTCTGTAATGGTCACAGGATCGCCGCCTGCGCCGCCAGCAACGTCGCCTCGTCCACGCTGTCGCACGCCATTCGGCTGAAGTCCGGCCAAGCATCCAGCGCCTCCGTCAGCAGTCGCCGCGCCGTCTCTGTGCGCATGTGGAACAAGCGCGCAGCACGCAGGCAGGCCATGTCCTCCACGATCATCGCCAGCACCGGCGCCGGCTTCGCCAGCGAGGCGCGCCAGGCCGTATAGGCAACCTCCGCCCGCACCGCGCCCAGCTTCTCGAAGAATGTGCCGTCAAAGCTGCGGCTCGTATCCACGCGGGTTTCAAGGCTCACCGTCCCGATCGCGACGTCCGCCCCTATCCGCTCCGCCACCACGCGGATTTCGGCCGCCCAGGCCAGCTGGTCGGCGCTGATCGAACCCGCCATGAACAGCCGCGCCAGCGCCCCCTGCTGCACGCGGCTCGCCTTCTCATGCGTTTCCGGGGTGCCGGCCCGCTTGTGGCCCCAGTCCGCCTGCAGGCGACGATTGGCCTTTCGCAGCGCCGTCTCTTCGCGAGCCTTGGCGGGATGGCGTCGGACAAAGTCGGCGGTGATCTTGTGCCGCCGCTTCTCAGCCAGCTTTGCGAGCTCGCGCTCCCGTTTCCCCATTCGCGCCTCCGTCCGATCGGGCGGAGGGATAGTCGAGCACCACCCGCGGCGGCAGGGCCCCTTTTGTGACGGCCGGAGTCGCCTGGCACAGATCCTCATCCACCTGCCAGCCGAGTTCGCGCAGCTGGCGCACCGCCTCGTCCCGCACGCTGGGCAGCTTGAGCCCACGCGGGCCCGCCGATCGCAGGATCATCCCATCCCGCTCGAGGCTCTTCACTGCCTTGCGAACTCGGGTGCGATTGCTGTCGAGCGCCGCGGCGATCTCGCCATAGGAGGGGCTGGCGGAATGCCCGGCGAAATACTCGCGGACGAATGCCAGCACCAGCAGCCGAAAGCTTGCCATTTCCGGCGCAAGCCTCGGCAATTTGATTGGAACGCCGACCACTTCCGCCCTCCTCTCGAAAGAAGAACATAGCGAGAATTCATCGGGATTACGAGACGGGGAGCTCACTGAAGAAGGTCAGGCACTGATCCTCGAAACTTGGGACATCGATGGTCTCGGCCTCCGCCATCAAATTGGAAAGCGGGATCGGTAAGAAGCGCTTAAAAAATACTCCCGCAAACGCGTAGATCGCGGTATTGAATGCACTCGTCATTCGCTGCGTGTCCGTGATCAACCGATCAAGTGCGGCAGTATGGTCGTCCGCCCCTGAAAGATGCTGAAGCGCTCGATATTGAAGAAGCTCGGTAGTGTAATACAGTGTGTTGCCGAACGTCGGGGCGAGATAATCACCTAGATCGTCCGTTGGCTCGAACAAGGCATAGGCAGCTTCGACCGTCTCGCTGAGGCTATGGAATGCGATGTGATCGCGCACCTTCCAAATCAAACATTCCTGCCCTCGTTTGGGATTAAAGTAGGCCCTGATTTCCTGGAGCGCCCTCCGTCCTTCAGGCTCCATTTCGGGCTCATATTCAGCCTTGAGGGGCTTGGAGAAGTGCGACAGGATCTTCCAGCCCTCGCACAGGCGGCCGGCTAACAAACGAGCGATTAGCATGCCATAGGCGGAACTGCCTTGGTTTGCGATACGACAGTCCTCATCAGGAAGCGAACCTACGATTACCGCCAATGTTCGATTCAACATCTGAAGTTCATTCGCGAGACCGGTGACTAACAGGAAGAATGAGCGATCACGTGCGGGCACAGGATCTAGATCTGCTTTGTAGTAAGGCAGCGTGTGAAGAGTGATTTTATGGGACATGAGAGTCGCTTTTCCGGCCGGCTACAACGATGCAACGTAGTCCGCGCCGTCGGTCCGGTATAGCGGCGGAGACACCCTCCGCCGCCATCCTGCCAAGCCGCGCAAAGGCGCCCTCCCGCAGTTGCGCCGGGCAGCAATACCCCCACAAGTTGGCGCTGATACCCCCATGCACGAATGTAGCCCTTGACTACATTGTAGCTATGGGCTACATCAACGGCATGAAGCAGATCACTTACACCCGCTCGGCTCTGAAGGTTCTGCGCAAGATGCCCGCCAACACCGCGCGGCAGATCACGGCGAAGGTGGAACAATACGCCGCCGACCCTGCCGCTCTGGCGAACAATGTCACGGCGCTGAAGGGTCGCACCGGCTTCCGCCTGCGGGTCGGCGACTGGCGCGTCATCATGGACGAAGATGGCGCGGTGCTGGCTGTTCTGGAGATCGGGCCCCGTGGCTCGGTCTACGATTGAGGAGAAGACACATGGATACGGTGACGATCGATCGCGCCGAATATGACCGGCTCCGCGCCGCTGCGGAGGATCTCGAAGATCTGCGCGCCTATGATGGCGCCATGGCTCGCATCGCCGCTGGCGAGGAAGAGCTGGTGCCGGCTGATGTCGTCGGCCGCCTGCTCGCAGGCGAAAGCCCGCTGCGCGTCTGGCGTGAATACCGCGCCTTCACCCAGGCGCAGCTGGCAGACGCAGCCGGCGTCAACCGCGTGCAGATCGCCAATATCGAGTCCGGCGGGAAGACGGGTTCGGTTGAGACAGTGAAGAAGCTCGCGGCCGCCCTGGAGGTAACGCTCGACGATCTGGTGTGATCGCACGTTCTTCGACCCTTTGAAGTCGTACCAGTCGTGCGCTGATTGCGCGCGGCACCGCCCTCTAGGCCAAATCGAAGTTGAAAAAGGTTATGGTCGCGTCCGTAAACTCGCCGCTGATTGCAGGTGCTTCGCTCGATCGTGCCGAGATCAAACCTGCGTGCTGACCCGCCTCGCACAGAGGCTCGCTCACCACGCTACCCGCGGATACTCTGATGTTGCCGCAAGTGATATCCTTGATAGTCAGGCGCCAACGGTAATCAGTTCCAGCAGACACAGCCTGCTCATACTGGATTGTGTTTTCTCGGCCCGGCGCAAAGCGAAATCCACCGTTAGCAAAGCCCGGCCGAAGCAAATGGGCATGTGCCTCTTCGGCTGATCGGCGATAGCCCTGCACGAGCGTTCGGAGGACCTCGTGGGCGATCTGTCGGATTGCGTGTCGCTCCACGTGTTTCACTGCCAACTGTTCGCCGTTGAAAGCGACGTGGCGCCAGAGAGCGAAATCACCAATGAGCAGCTTGTAAAAGTCGTCGGGCAAGGCGGGATCTACGTGCGCACCTCCATCCTTGTTGGCCATGTGGAGGATGACGTCCCGCCTGCTCAAGGCAATACCGTCTGGATGAGCGAACACGGGTCCATTCCACCAACTCTCGAACGGAATGTGTCCTCGCACGGGCAAGTCATCTAGAGGCGCAAAAAAGTGGAGCCCTTCATCCGAGAACGATGACCGAACCAGATTGTGGGAGGGGACCATGTTCCCCGGATGAGGCGGCTTAGCAGTGTCAACGAAGCTGATAGAATCGCGGCCCACGATCTGGAGCAGGGAAGGCGACCGCCCCGAATGCAGCAGCACCCGGAGGATTGTGGCGATGTGGATCGCCTCGATGGTGTAGCCTTCATCAAAACGCTTCACTGCCCTCTGAAGAAAACCGATTTGCTCCCTGAGCTTTGCCTCCAGCTCTTCATCTGTCCGCGCGTATCTGCCATCTGCAGGCATACCTCCTATTCCGGCGTGTACGATCGCGAACTCACCGGCTCTCCGACGCCGTGCGGCAGCAGCTCCACCTCGACCGTCACGTGAACGAAGCCTTTTCCGCTGCGATCATCCTCGAGGCTCAGGATCGATGCCCGGCAGCCCTTCTCATCATCCAGCACTGCTTCATGAACGAAGCTATCACGCGGCAGGTAGCCTAGGGTGCGGCCGTGCTGGTCGGCCACGGCCAAGGCGTCCGGGTCATACGGGTTGTCCGGCTCATGCCAGATGGTGACCGTGTCGCCCGCCCTGCAGCCGGCGATTGCGTCCTGATAATGCTGCTCCCCAACGAGCGCCTGGGGATACCGCCGCCGTCTCGCAGGAGACGGTGCATTCACCGCCGCCTCTTCTTCAACGGCTACGTCGGCCGCCGGCTCTTCTGGCAGAGGCACCACGCCTCTCTCGGCCGCGCGGAGCGCGATGTAAAACGCCACGGCAACCACGCCCAGCACGACCATCAGAAGAACTGCGCCCTCAGCGGTCACTCCCCCTGCCCCCTGTATGTGTGTTGCTTGTCATGCAGCGAAGACGTCGACGATGCAGTCGCAGCCAGCGCAGATGCGTGACGGAAAACTGAGGCGCGATCGGTGGAATTGAGACACCGAAGCGCCTCCAATAGATCGCGCTCTTGCGCGTTGATTTCGAAAGCGGTGTGCGCTGCAGAAGGGTCGTCCGTCTCACCGGTCAGATAAGCCGGCGTCGTTCGGAGCTCGCGCGCGATCTGCACGAGCGACCGCGAGGATCGCGAATTGCCCCTGATCAGCGAATTCATCGTGCTCTGTCGAACACCGACGCGGCGCGCCAACTCGGCCTGCGTCATGCCGATCGCGCTCAATCGCTCCTCAATTCTGTCGCCCAACCCCATGAGCAGAGTATCTAACGACACAGCGTTACAACCTACTTCGATTTATCGGTTGCGACTCAAACGTTATTCCGTTAGCAAACCGGTATGGCGTTAGAGCATGAATCGGAAAGCGCTCTGGCGCTGGCAGTTCGCAAGGCGGGCTCGCAAACTGCGTTCGGGCGCCTGATCGGCAAGCGTCAGTCGGTGATCCACGACTGGCTGCGGGACGAAAAGCCGCTGCCGGCCGAGTATGTTCTCGCCGTAGAAGCGGCCACAGGCATATCCCGTCACGAGCTACGGGCGGACATCTACCCACTCGCTGAATCCCCCGAGCCAGCGGCCTCCGTTGCCAAGACAGCCACCACCGGCGATCCGCTCGAAGGTGTGCGCTCATGAACCCGTTCATGGCCCCTCGCGCTATCCAGCCCGGGAACGCGCGTCACTTGCGGTCGCGGGCCCACTTTGCCACCGCGCCCGCCGGCGGGCGCGCGCCTCACGCGGCGTGGCCGCGCCGGGAGGCCGAACCGCGGCACCGCGGAGCCGGCGGTACCATCTCACGCCGGCGCGGTCGGCCATGACCAAGCTGCGCGCGCCCCTCTCCGTCGACGCTGCGCTGGCGCGCATCGCGGGACAGCTGCCCGGGGGCTGGCGCGAAATGGCCGAGCTCGCCGACCGGCAGGAGCGCACCGTGCGCAATTGGGGCGATCCCGACACGCGCGAGCAGATCCCGATCGACTGTGCAATCGAGCTCGATCTCGCCTATCAGCGCGCCGGCGGCACCGGGGCCCCGATCCACGAAACCTATTCGCTCCAGCTGGAGCTGGCGGAGCTATCCCGCTTCGCCGATCGGCACGAGCTGCTCGCCCAGGCCTTCGAGGTGATCAAGGAAGGCGGCGAAGCACACGCCGCCATCGTCCACGCAGCCCGCCCCGGCGCCACGCCGCAGGACACGGCCGAGGCCCTGCGCGAGTGCATTGAGGCGTTCGACGCGCTCAAGCTCATCCTGCCAATGCTGCAGCCCCCTGCGCAGCTGGCGGAAGGCCACCGCCCTACCGGCCCGCCCTGATCGGCCAGCGCTCCGCGTTTGACCGAGCGCGGAGCGTCCTTTGCGAGGCGGGCCGCCTCCCGGCCCGCCTCGCAACCCCTCCGAACCCTCTCCAACCCCAGTCCACGCGGGGCGCGATCCCTGCGGCGGGAGTGCTCTGCCATGTGTCAAGGAACAACAGGCCCGGTCGACGTCGCCACCGGGATCATCACGCCCGGCGCTTATCTGCGCCTGCGTCGCGAGGCTGCGCGCATGGGCATCCGCCAGGTGGCCGCCGAGCTCGCCGCCCTTCCCTTCGCCGTCATGTGGCCCGGCCCGGCCGAGATCGCCCGCCTCGCCGCGCGCATCGGCGCGGCCGAGGACGATACGGAGCCCTTCACCTTGGCCGAGGCAGAGCTGCTGCAGCATGCCTTCCGTTTCGACTGGTCGGTCTACGCCCAGCTGATCGATCTCCACGCGGACCCTGCGTCGGACGGAACATTGCCGGTGCCGCAGATCTGCCGCTCCTGCGGCTGCAGCTGGCATGATCCCTGTGTGCGCTCCGGCGCCCCCTGCGCCTGGACGGATCACAATGCGGAGCTTTGCACCGCCTGCGCCCACCGCCCCGCGCCCAGCCCCGGCCTGCACCTCGCCGGCGCTTCCGGCGAAGGAGCCCCGGCATGATGGGGGAAGTCCTGCAACCGTCCGCAGAGGCAGAAGCCCTTTTTCGCGCGGCGCTGCGCAAACAGCTCGAGGAAAGCGGAATGGCCCGTGGCAGGCCAGAGCTGATCGACGAAATCGTCGACTTGGCCGTGCACTCGGCCACGCAGGCGGCGTTGACGCTCGGGCGGGTGCTCGATTCCGCCAGTTCACGCGGTGTGGCCCTCACAGCCTTCGGCCCTGCGCTCGGCTATGCCCTTGGCGTTTTCCAGGGCTCGCAAAGCGCGCTCCTCGATTTCGCGGCCGAGGCGGGCATGCGCACGGACGGCTTCACCATTGAGGCGCGACTGTGAGCCCCGCTGAATGGCTCCTCCTCGCCCGCTGGGGCTGGTGGCGGCTCGCTGGTGCCCTGCTGCTCGCTTACGCGGCCGCCCTCCTCCTCTGCACACTTCTATCGGAGCTTCCTCATGGCTGACGCCACTGACGACCGCCTGCGCCTGCTCATCGAACGGATCGAGCGGCTCGAGGCAGAGAAGAAGGGCATCTCTGACGACGTTCGCGACGTCTACGCCGAGGGCAAAGCGGTCGGCTACGACACGCGCATGATGCGGGAGATCGTCCGCCTTCGGAAGATGAAGCCCGACGATCGCCGCGAGATGGAGATGGTGCTCGACACCTACAAAGCGGCGCTTGGTCTCGCATGAGTGGCCAGTGGGATGATCCCTACTGGAACAATCGCGATCGACGCATCCGGCGGCGTCGCCTCGCCGTCTGGATCGTTCTCGCCCTCGCCGCCTGGATCTTTGGCGCCCTTCTGGCTGCCGCGGGCTTCGGCCTCGCGCGCCTGCTCACCGACCCTGCGCCCCTGCCGCCCCCCGCCCATTCGGAGCCTCTCCCATGACCTTCCGCACCTTCACCCATGCCCAGCTGGTGATCTCCCCGCTCAACGTCCGCCAGAACCGGGAGGATGCGGAGGCGACCGAAGCGCTCGAGGCATCGATCCTCGCGCACGGGCTGATCTATCCGCTCACTGTCCATCCGCTACCGGACGGAACCCATGGCGTCCTCGCGGGCGGTCGCCGCCACCGCGCCATCGGCCAGTTGATCGGCCGCGGCGATCTGCCCACCGACTGGCCCATCGATGCCGTCGTTCGCGATCTGCCGCCGGCGGAGATCACTGAGCTTTCGCTCTCCGAAAACCTGCTGCGGCGCGAACTTCGCCCTTACGAGGTGCATGCCGCGATCGCGCGCGCCCGCGCGCAAGGCGCTTCGGTGGAGGAAATCGCCACCCGTACCGGCCAGCGCGTGGAATGGGTGCGGCAGCAGCTGCGCCTGGGCGAACTCGCGCCGGAGATCTTCGCCGCCTATGCCGAAGGCCAGCTCTCGATCGACGAGGCCCGCGCCTATGCGGCCACCGAGGACCAGGAGCTGCAGCTGCTCGCCTGGCGCCATTTGTCCACCCGGCCGCAGTGGGAGCATCACGCCAACGCCATCCGCGCATTCCTGAAGATCGGCGATCGCGAGCTGGAGAAGCTGCTCCGCTTCGTGGGTGACGAGGCCTATCGCTCCGCCGGCGGACGCTTCGAGCTGGATCTGTTCGCCGATGGTCCGGAAGAGCGCGGCCGCGTGACGGACGAGACCCTGCTGCGCCAGCTGGCCGAGACCAGGCTCGCGGAGCACCGCGATCGCATCCGGCAGAAGACCGGGCGCAAGGATCTGCGCTTCGCCGCCGCACCGCCGCAGAATGCTGGTACCACCGACTGGTCGCTGAAGCTGGACCCGGACTATCGCGCCGGCCGCAAGATCGTCCTGCCGGCGGGCGATATCGTCGCCACCATCGCGATCGCCGCCGCGGGCGATGTCGAGACCAGCTTCTGGTGGGCCAGCCGCAAGGCGCGCAAGGAAGCCAGCCGGGCGGAACGCACCGGCGATAAGGACGCGGCGAGCTCAGGGGCCACACCGGTCGTCCCCGCAACCGGGCAAAAGGTCACCGGCGCCGATGCCTTCGGCGATTACACCGCCGCCCAGGCGGCGCGCCTCTCCGCGAAGGATGAGCACGGCCTCACCGCCGACGGCTTGCAGATCGTCCGCTCGCTTCGCCGCATGATGCTCCGCAACGTGCTGGTGTTCGAACCGAGCGGCACCGTCGCCCGGGATTACCTTATCTGGTCGCTGCTGCGGCAGGAGCTCGGCGGCGCGAGCCAGCAGGACACCGGCACCCGACCGATCGCCAGCCACTGGACCGCGCGCGATGACGAGCCCGCGGATCTGGTGCGGGACTTCTTTGCCGAGGAGCTCGTGGCCAGGAGCTGGGACGTGATGGTCGCCGGCGCCGCCAGCCTCCCCTTCATGAAGGAGCCGGACCCGGCCGCGAGCCTCGCGTCCTATGTTGCCCTGGACGAAAGCGAGAAGAACCTCTGCGCCGGCGTGCTCGCCGGGCTCGCCCTGATCCGCTCCGCCAATGTACCGGGATGGCGCGTCGCTGCGCATGATAAGATGGCCGAGCTGGCCGGCGGATCGGACGCCATGCTGCGCCAGTACTGGCAGCCCTCGCCTGCCTTCCTGTCGCTCTTCCCGAAGATGAAGCGGCTCGAACTCGCCCAGCCGCATGTCGATGCCGATTCCTTCCGCGCCTGGCCGAAGCTGCCAGACAAGACGCTTTCGGGCGCCGCGGCCGGCGCGCTCGAACATGCCGAGGGTGACTGGATGCACCCCGCGCTCACCTTCAATGTTGCGGCCGAGCCAGCCGGAGAGGAAAGCCCCGCCGCGCCCGCAGTGGCGGACGTGCCGGCATGAAGATCCTCTCCCGCCTCATTGCGGCGGCGAAATGGGCGATCGGCCAGATTGGCGCCTGCCCCTATGGGCGCCCGGACTGCAGGCCCGGCAACCGCTGCCTGCAGTGCCGCCAGGATGAAATCTTCTGATGCCGGCGCTTCCGCTCAGCCTGCGCCGTCCCTCGATCGACAGCTGGAACGCGGGGCAATGCACTCGCCTGCGCCGCCCCCTTGGCGGCATTTATCGCGGTCTTGCCCCGGGCGCGCTGCTCTGGATCCGCGAACCCTACCGGCTCGCCGCGCGCTACGACGGCCTCAGCCCAACCGCGGCCGCGCAATTCGGCGCCGAACCCTATTTTGCCGCCGGCCTGGTCGCCGGTGATGTGGCGCGCCTGCAGCTCGGCAAGGAATGGCCCGCGCGCAATTTGCTGCGCCAGTGGCACCGCCAGCACGCGCGCGTCCTCGCGGTCGAATGCCAGCCGCTGCAGCTGATCACCGGCGAGGAAGCACGGGCCGAAGGCTACGCCACCCTCGCCGCCTGGGCCCACGCGTGGGACGTCTCCGTCCCGCTCTCCGCCAACGGCCTCGAGTGGAGCGGCAATCCCACTGTTCTCGTCATCACCCTCGCGCGCGTGCCCGCCCCGATCGCCGGCCTTGGCGCCCGCGCCGAACCGAAGCGAAAGGCGCCGGCCGCATGAACGAACCACAGATCGAATTTGCCTATCCGGTGGACTGGCCCTCGGCCCGGCCGCGCACAAGAGCATGGGACAGGAAGGAGGCACTCTTCCGGTCGGGCGGCAAACGGCTGCTGTGGGACGATGCGCTCGGCAGGCTGCGTGAACAGGTAACGCTGGTGACGCCGACCGGCAGCGACTGGCGGATGAGAGAGCTGACGCTGTCGACCAACTTCGAATTGCGCGTCGACGGTCGGCCCCGGCGCGATCGTGGCGTTCCGGCCGATCCGGCCGTGGCCTTCTTTTTCGAGCTGGACGGGCGGCCGCACGTCCTCGCCTGCGACAAGTGGGCCAGCGTGCCAGACAACATCGCCGCAATCGCCGCCCACATCGAGGCGCTGCGTGGCCAGGAGCGCTGGGGCGTGGCCGACTTGCGCCAGGCCTTCGCGGGTCACGTTGCGCTGCCCGCGCCCGAGCAGTGGTGGCAGGTGCTCGGAGTTCGGCAGCAGGCGACCGAAGCGGAGATCGACGCCGCCTGGCGCGAGAAGATGCGCAGCGCGCACCCCGACCAGGGCGGCTCCGAAGAGCAGGCCAAGCGGCTCAACTGGGCCAGAGCAGAAGGAAAGAAGCGATGATGAGCACCGCCAGCACGCCGGCGCCCGGCCGGCTGCTCAAGATGAAGGATGTCGAGCGCGAAACCTCGCTGCACCGCGCCACCATCTACCGCCGAATCGCCGCCGACGAATTCCCGCGCCCGCGCCCCATCGGCGGCGGCCGCGTCGCATGGCTGGAAAGCGACATCGAGGCCTGGAAGGCCGACGTTCTCGCCAACGCCAACTGAGCAACTCGGGGGCTCCTTAGGGGGCCTTTTCCAAACCCAACAGCCACCAGAGCACACCTTTTCAGGGGGATAGAGATGCAGCTGCGATCCAACTCGGGGAGCCACTCTTCAAATCGCCGATAGCCTGCCGCAGCCTCTTCCCGGCGCGGATGAAGGTGCCTGATCGGCTCGATCTTACACTCCACCTCACTCAGTTTCGCAATCTTCCCGTTTCGAACCTGCGGCGCTGCTGCGGTCGCTAGGCGCAGGATCGCATCTAGGTTAACTTTCGCCTGCGGCGTCCGCCGCGAATCGGGGGGAAAGCGATGGTGGGATACAAGGTGCTGGCAAGCATGGGATTGTGCTTTGCCTTGTCAGGTTGCTTGTACGGCAATCAGCAGATGCTCGGGAGCCTCGCCGAGGCGGAGCAATGCCCCTTCTCCGACCACATCGAATACACCGCCTACACCGTTCAGGATAACACGCCCGGCGAGGTCATCGGCCAGTTCACCTTCGTAAACGACCCGAACACCGGGACGTGCGAGGTGACCGATGCCCACGGTGTGACCCAAGGGGGCAGCGGCGTGCTGCAGAATATCCTGGGTTCGCAGAACAAGCTCATCGATTCCGGCGTCTATGTCAGCTGGGTTCCGGCGGCCGGCGAAGAGGATGTGCAGCTCTCGCTGCTGACCCATTATGCCGACGGCTTCATCGAGATACGCGGGACATGCGACGGGACCAATCCCGAGCAGACGCTTGTGATCCGCGGCGTGCCGCGGGAGGATGGTGGGGACTGCCACCTGCAAACCGAAGACCAGCTGCGCGCCTTCGCGAACGGCTCGGGCGATGTGCGGATCGACTATCTGTTCAAGCCGAGCGATAGCTGAGAACCGAATTCTCTCGCCGGGCTAGCCCGGCTTGCGAAAACGCAGGGCGAATTTGTCGCTGGTCGGCTGCACCTCGCGCGGGTTCACATCATGCGGGTCGGCGGGGTTGTGCAGCAGGTCGCTCTCGGCTTCGAGCGTGAAGCCGGCCTGCATGACCTGCTGCTTCACCGCCTCCTCGTCGATCCGGTGCAACGTGCGCGTGGCGGAGGTGCCGGTTCCCGGCGCTGCATGATCCTCCACGAAGTAGATCCCGCCGGGCTTGAGCGCGGCGAAGACGGCGGCATTAACTGCGGCAATGTCGCCATTGGCGAGATCGTGATAGTTCTCCGTGGTCCACACCAGATCGGCGGGCTGCGGCAGGGTGAAATCACCGAAATCGGCCACCACCACTGTGACATTGCCATACTGTTTGGCGAGAGCATTGATGGCGTCGAGCCCACCCGGCCGATTGGCAAAGACGGCCGGCATCATGGCGTAGACATGGCCCTCCGGCCCTACCGCCCCCGCGAGGATGCGCGTGTAATAACCGCCGCCCGGGGCGATTTCGGCCACCACGTCACCGGGCTTTACGCCCGCGAACTTCACGACCTCCGCCGGTTTACGCTGCGGATCGCGGGCGATGTCGCCCTCCGGCCGCTGCGGGTCGGAAACCGTCGCCGCGAGGGCGGCGGTGCCCCCTTCGGCCTGCTGAGCGGAGGCGGGCGCCGCCGCACCTGCGATGACGGCGGCGGCGATGAGGAATGCGCTGGCCTTGTTCACGGATCGTATCTCCCTGCGACGAGCATCGCAGCGCCGGATGCTACGCCAGTTTTGCGGCATGGCAAGGAGCGCGGATACTTGATGTGAAAGACGAGTTGCCTACTCTGCCCGCCCGAAGGTGAGGACAGGCAGGAGAGGAGCTTCCCATCGCCAGCAGCCCCGCGCATCGCGCCGCCGCCATTCCCGCGCGGCTGGACCGCCTCCCCTGGAGCCGGTTCCACTGGCTGGTGGTGGTGGCGCTGGGGATCACCTGGATCCTCGACGGGCTGGAGGTCACGCTGGCGGGCTCCGTCGCCGGGGCGCTGCGCGAAAGCCCTGTGCTGCGGTTCACCGCCTCCGATGTGGGGCTGGCCAATTCGGCCTATCTTGTAGGGGCGGTCGGCGGGGCGCTGTTCTTCGGCTGGCTGACGGACCGGTGGGGCCGCAAGCGCTTGTTTTCCCTGACACTGGGACTCTATCTGCTGGCGACCGCGGGCACCGCCTTCACCTGGGATCTGCCGAGCTTTGCCATCATGCGGTTCTTCACCGGCGCCGGGATTGGCGGCGAGTATTCCGCGATCAACTCGGCAATTCAGGAGCTTATCCCGGCCCGCCGGCGCGGCTGGACGGATCTGGTGATCAACGGCAGCTTCTGGGTGGGGGCGGCGCTGGCGAGCGGAGCTTCGATCCTGCTGCTCGATCCGCGGGTGGTGAACCCGGAATATGGCTGGCGGATCGCCTTCTTCGGCGGGGCGGCCATTGGCCTCATCATCCTGTTCCTGCGCCGTTTTCTCCCGGAAAGTCCGCGCTGGCTGGCGACCCACGGGCGCGTGGACGAGGCCGAGCGGGTGATCGAAGCCATCGAAGCCCGGGTGGAAATGCAGGGCCTCCACATCCCCGACGCAAAGCCAGTGCAAATGTATGTTCATGCCCGCCGGTCGACCAGCATGGGGGAAGTGTTCCACGCGCTGTTCCGCACCTATCCCAAACGCACCTTCTATTGCCTGGTGCTGATGGCGGCGCAGGCCTTCTTCTACAATGCGATCTTCTTCACCTATGCGATGATGCTGACCGACTTCTACAGCGTGCCCAGCGCCCAGGTCGGCTATTACATCCTGCCCTTCGCGGCCGGGAACGTGCTCGGCCCGTTGCTGCTGGGGCGGCTGTTCGACAGCTGGGGGCGGCGGCCGATGATCATGCTGACCTATTCGGCATCGGGCATCCTCCTCGCCGCCACGGGTTTCGCCTTTGCCGAGGGCCATCTGACCGCGACCACGCAGACGCTGTGCTGGAGCGTGACCTTCTTCTTCGCCTCGGCCGCCGCCAGCGCCGCCTACCTCACCGCGGCGGAGAATTTCCCGCTGGAGATGCGCGCGCTGGCGATCGCCATCTTCTACGCGCTGGGCACGCTGCTGGGGGCGGTGGCGCCATGGGTGTTCGGCCTGCTGATCGAAAGCGGATCGCGCGGGCAGGTGTTGATCGGCTATCTGTTCGGCGCCGGGCTGATGCTGCTGGCGGCGCTGGTGACGCTGTTCTACGGCGTCGCCGCGGAACGTCGCCCGCTGGAGGAGGTCGCCCGCCCGCTCAGCTGGAAGGAGCCGCCGCTCGAGCCCGGTCGCTGAACCGCACCGCGGGCAGCCCGGCCAGCAGCGCCACCAGCGCGATCATCACCGCGCCGAGATACCAGGGCGCATCATGCCCGCCGTGCTCATAGATCAGCCCGAACAGCGGCGGCGCGATGATGCGCCCCACCGCGTTGGAGGCCATCAACAGCCCCATCACCCCGCCCTGCCGCTCCGGCGGGGTGTTGCGCGAGAGCAGCGCGCCGGCGGATGGAAAGGCGAGGCTGTGGCCGGCCATCAGCAGGCCCATCAGCAGCACGCCCGCCACGGGCAGCCGGATCACCGGCTGCAGCAGCATGGCCAGCGCCAGCACGGCAAGGCCGATCAGGATCACCCGCGCTTCGCCAAAGCGATGCGCCAACGGGCCGATCAGCAAGAGCTGGGTCACCAGCCCGCCGCCGCCGATGGCGAGGAAGGCGAAGCCGAGATCATGCGCGGTCCAGCCGAAATTCTCCTCGCTCCACAGGCCGTAAATCGCCTCCATCGAAGCGAAGGCGGCGATGCCGAAGAAGCCGATCACGAACAGGCTGCGGAGCAGCGGCTGGCGGCCGACGAAGGTGAAGGCCTCGTGATAGCGCGGCAGCGGCGCGCCCTTCCCGCGCGGCTCCACCGCATCGCGCAGCACCACGAAGCACCACAGCGATGCGAGGATGGAGAAGGTGCCGGCGATCAGGATCGGCAGGCGGAAGCTGGCAGCCACCGCCGCTTCCCCAGCGAACAACCCGCCGATCACCGGCCCGAAGGCGAAGCCCAGGCTGAAGGCCGCTCCGAAATAGCCCATGGTCTTCGCCCGCCGCTCCGGCGGGGAGACATCGGCGATGAAGCCCTGGCAGGTGCCCAGCGTGCCGGAGAAAAAGCCGCTGACGATGCGGATGGCGATCGCCGCCCACAGGCTGGGCGCGAAGGCGAAGGCGAAATAGCTGAGGCCCGCCACGAAGGTGGTGATGGCCAGCACCTTGCGCCGCCCCCACACGTCGGACTGACGCCCCCAGTGGATTTCGCCGAAGACATTGCCGAAGCTGTAGGCAGCGAACAGCAGCGCGATCTCGAACGGGCCGGCATCGAACACCTGCCCATAGAACGGCAGCAGCGGCAGGATCAGGCTGAAGCCCGCGATATTGATGAACACCGCGACGAGCAGCGGCGGCAGCCGCCTATCCATTGTTGTAGCCTTTTCGCATCCTGCCGCGACCATAACAGTCGTTACGATGAGGGCAATGGGCTGCGAGGGGTTTGCGCTGCTTCGTTATGGATGGGTGGGCGATGACCGCGCCGGATTCCCGCCTGCGCGGGAATGACGAAGGTAGGGAAGCGCCACCGCCCCCCACCCCGTTACCCGGGCCTGACCCGGGGTCTCGCGCCAGCGCAGCCGGCGCGCCTATGCCGCGCCGTGGCAGTGCTTGTATTTGTTGCCCGAGCCGCAGGGGCACGGGGCGTTGCGGCTGATGTCCATCCCCGCATAGGGATTCTCGCGGTTGGAGCCGCCCGGGCCGACCGCCGCCATGGGCGATCCGGCGAGCGCGCCGAACAACGCCTCCCGCCCGGCAGAACCGTCGCCATCGTTCGAATCGTCCTCGCCCGAGAAGGGATCGACGTGGCCGGTGAGGAAATCGGGCAGTTCCGGCAGATCGATCGGCGGCGGCGGCGGGGCGAGGCGCAGTTCCATCGTCATCAGCACCCGCGTCACATCCTCGCGGATTGTTTCCAGCATGTTTTCGAACAGGCCGAAGGCTTCCTGCTTGTATTCGTTGATCGGCTGCTTCTGCGCATAGGCGCGCAGGAAGACCACCTGGCGCAGCGCGTCCAGCGTGGCGAGGTGTTCCTTCCAGTGATAATCTAGCCGGTCGAGCAGGATGCTCTTTTCCACCTGGCGCCAGATCGTCTCGTCATTGTCGGCCATCTTGGTGGCCATCTTCTCGGATGCGATATCCAGCAGGCGCTGTTCGATCAGTTCGGGATCGACCGCGTCTTCTTCCAGCCAGTCCTCCAGCGGAGGCTCGACGCCGAGGATATCGCCGATCTTCTCCTTGAGGCCGGCGAGATCCCACTGCTCCGGGTAGGAGCCCGGCGGGCATGCGGTGCCGACAATCGCGTTGATGGCATCGTGGCGCATTTCCAGCACCACATCGTCCACGCGCTCGCTGTCCATGATTTCGGCGCGCTGCTCGTACACCACCTTCCGCTGGTCGTTCATCACGTTGTCGTATTCGACGACCTGCTTGCGCACTTCGTAGTTGCGCGCCTCCACCTTCTTCTGCGCCGTCTCGATGGCCTTGGAGAGCCATTTCGAGCCGATCGCCTCGCCGTCGGAGAGGTTGGAGTTCATCATCTTGGCGAACAGCGTATCCGGCCCGAAGATGCGCAGCAGATCATCTTCCAGGCACAGGTAGAAGCGGCTGAGGCCGGGGTCGCCCTGGCGGCCCGAGCGGCCGCGCAGCTGGTTGTCGATCCGGCGGCTTTCATGCCGTTCCGTGCCGAGCACGAACAGGCCGCCGGCATCCTTCACCTTCTGGCGTTCGGCGGCGACTTCTTCCTTGATCCGCTCGATCCCGGCGTCACGCTCCGGCCCTTCGGGCAGGTCGCGCAATTCGTCCTCGATGCGGAAGTCCACATTGCCGCCCAGCTGGATGTCGGTGCCGCGGCCGGCCATATTGGTGGCGATGGTCACCGCGCCCAGCCGCCCGGCCTGCGCCACGATATGCGCTTCCTGTTCGTGGAAGCGGGCGTTCAGCACGGCATGCTTCACCCCTTCCTTGTCGAGGAAATGGCTGAGCAGTTCGGATTTCTCGATGGAGACGGTGCCCACCAGAACCGGCTGGCCGATCTCGTTCTTCTCGCGGATGGCGCGGGCAATCGCCTGGAACTTGTCCTGCGTGTTCTTGTAGAACTCGTCTTCCTCGTCGATGCGCTGCACCGGCACGTTGGTGGGGATTTCCACCACATTGAGCTTGTAGATGTCCCAGAACTCGGCCGCCTCGGTGGCGGCGGTGCCGGTCATGCCGGCCAGCTTGGGATACATGCGGAAATAGTTCTGGAAGGTGATCGAGGCCATGGTCTGGTTCTCGGGCTCGATCTTCACGCCCTCCTTGGCTTCCACCGCCTGATGCAGGCCGTTGGACCAGCGGCGCCCGTCCATCATGCGGCCGGTGAATTCGTCGATGATGACGACCTTGCCGTCCTTCACGATGTAATCGATGTCGCGCTTGAACATCACCACGGCGCGCAGCGCCTGGTCCAGATGGTGGACGACCTGCGTGTTCTCCACGTCGTAGAGGTTTTCGGTTTCGAGCATGCCGGCGGCGATCAGCCGCTTCTCGACCTCTTCCACGCCCTCCTCGGTCAGCGAGACATTCTTGCTCTTCTCGTCCGCCTCGTAATATTCCTTCTCCAGCCCCTTCACGATCGCGTCGATCGAGACATAAAGTTCGGACTTGTCCTCCGTGGGGCCGGAGATGATCAGCGGCGTGCGCGCCTCGTCGATCAGGATCGAGTCCACCTCGTCCACGATGGCGAAATTGAACGGGCGGTGCACCTGCTGGCTCCGCTCGTGCTTCATATTGTCGCGCAGGTAATCGAAGCCGAATTCGTTGTTGGTACCATAGGTGATGTCGGCGCCATAGGCATCGCGCCGCTGCGGCTCGCTGAGGTTGGGCACGATCACGCCCACGGTGAGGCCAAGGAACTTGTAGAGCCGGCCCATATGCTCCGCGTCGCGGCGGGCGAGGTAATCGTTCACCGTCACGATGTGGACGCCGTTGCCCTCGATCGCGTTGAGATAGGTGGCGAGCGTGGCGACCAGCGTCTTGCCCTCGCCCGTGCGCATTTCGGCAATCTCGCCGCGGTGGAGCACGATGCCGCCGACCATCTGCACATCGAAGTGCCGCATGCCGAGCACGCGCTTGGACGCTTCGCGCACGGTGGCGAAGGCTTCGGGCAGGATGTCGTCCAGCGTCTGCCCGGCTTCCAGCTGCTGGCGGAACTTCTGCGTCTGCGCCGCCAGCTCCTCATCGGAGAAGCCTTCGAGCTGGGGCTCCAGCGCGTTGATATTGCCGACGATCTTTTCCAGCGACTTGACGTAACGATCGTTGGCCGAACCGAAAATGGACTTGGCGAGCGCGCCGAACATGGGCGTTTCCTAACTATGGCATTGGGGGCGGCCGCACGCGATCATGCGGCCCTGGAACACGGTGGAACAAGGTTCTGACGCAAACGCGCTATTCGTGCGCGCGGTCGACCTGCAGCATCAGCGGGGGCAGCATCACCACGATGCGCGGCCGCGGGCACATGCGTGCGCTATCCGGCCGATCGAGCGACCAGCTGTAGCCGGCGGCGGCCGAGCGGGCGTGCAGCACACAGCCCGCATCCTGCAGCTGCGCCTGCCCCACATTTTCCACATCCACCACGCGCGCCTGCACAGGCGCGGCAACGGCCCCGAGGCCGGTAAGCATGATGAATGCGGCGAGCAGCTGGCGTAGCATTGCGCGGCAAGATAGGTGCGTGACGCGCAAAGGTCCAGCGGCGAAGCGCGTTTACGCGCGGACGAGCCGAGTATAAGGGCCGGGGCCATGGATCTCGCCCGTTCGCCGCTCGCCCTGCCCTTCCCCGCCATTCCGCCGATCGCGGGTGCCGTGCCGCGCATCGCGCGGGCGCATTACAAGGCGTGGGACCGCTGCGACCTGACCTATATCGCCTTCGACGAGGGGACGAGCGTAGCGGGCGTGTTCACGCGCAATGTCTGCTGTTCCTCCGAAGTGGAACTGGGGCGGGAGAATGTGGCCGCAGGCAGCGCGCGGGCACTGATCGTCAACGCCGGCAATTCCAATGCCTTCACCGGCTATCGCGGGCGCGAGGCGGTGGAGCAGATCATGGCGCAGGTGGCCGACCATCTCGGCTGCGCTCCCGCCGAAGTCTTCGTCTCCTCCACCGGCGTGATCGGCGTGCCGCTGCCCAAGGACAAGGCGCGCGCGGGCGTGGCCGCGGTGCTGGAGGCACAGCCCTGCAGCTGGGAAGAGGCGGCGGCGACCATCGGCACCACCGACACCTTTACCAAGGGCGCGGTGGCGCAGGCGGTGATCGGCGGCACGCGGGTGACGGTGGGCGGGATCATCAAGGGCAGCGGCATGATCGCGCCCGACATGGCGACCATGCTGGGCTATATCGTCACCGATGCCGCGGTGGCGCCGGACTTCCTCCAGCAGTGCCTCTCTGCCGCCAATCGCGAGACCTTCTCCTGCATCACGGTGGATTCGGACACCTCCACCAGCGACACGGTGCTGGCCTTCGCCACGGGCAAGGCCGGCAATGCGCGGCTGGAGAGCTTCGACAGCGAAGGCGCCGATGCCTTTGCGGCGGCAATCCACGATGTCTGTCGCCAGCTCGCCCATCTGGTGGTGCGCGACGGCGAAGGGGCGCAGAAATTCATCGCCGTGCATGTGCGCGGCGCGATGAGCGACGAGAGCGCGCGGCGGATCGGCCTCGCCATCGCCAACTCGCCGCTGGTGAAGACCGCCATCGCCGGGGGCGACGCCAATTGGGGCCGCGTGGTCATGGCCGTGGGCAAGGCCGGCGAGCCGGCCGACCGCGACCGGCTGGGCATCGCCTTCGGCGGCCATTGGGCCGCGCGAGACGGGCAGCCGCTGCCCGATTATGACGAAGGGCCGGTGGCACAGCACCTCGCCGGGGCGGAGATCGACCTCGAGGTGGACATCGGACTGGGCGACGGCGCGGCCACGGTGTGGACCTGCGATCTCACCCATGGCTACATCGCCATCAATGCGGATTACCGCTCGTGAGCCTGCTCGACCGCGAAATGCTCGCGCTGATGCGGCAGGTGACGCAGGACGTGATCCTGCCGCGCTTCCAGAACCTTGCGGAAGGCGAAGTGTTCGACAAGGGCGGCAACGATCCCGTGACCGTGGCCGACCGCGAGGCCGAGGCGGCGCTGCGCGAAGGGCTGGCGAAGCTCAACCCCGGCATCGGCTTCGTGGGCGAGGAAGCGGCCCATGCCGAGCCTGCGATCCTCGACCGGCTGGATGGGCCGTGTTGGATCGTCGATCCGGTGGACGGCACCCGCAATTTTGCCGCCGGGCAGGCGCCCTTCGGCATCATCGTGGCGCTGGCCGATGGCGGCGAGGCGCATTCCGGCTGGATCTTCGATTGCCTGAGCGGCCGCTTCTGCGCCGCTCACCTCGGCAAGGGCGCCTTCGTGGACGGGGAACAGATCAGCGCCCGTGCCACGGGCGAGGAACCGCCGGTCGCCGCGATCTCCATGATCTTCATGGACGATGCCAAGCGCGCGGCGATGCTCGATACGATCGCACCGCATTACCGGCTGGTCGACATCCCCTATTGCGCGGCGGAGCAATATCCTCGCCTCGCGCTGGGGGTGAACGACGTGTCCGTTTTCGAGCGGACGCTGGCGTGGGACCATGCGGCGGGTGCGCTGTGGCTGAACGAGGCGGGCGGCAAGGCCGCGCGGCCCGACGGATCGCCCTATCGGGCGAACGAGCGAGGCCGCACCGGTCTGATCGGTGCCGCCTCGCCGGACTTGTGGGACGATCTGGCGGGGCGCCTCGCGGCATTCCCCGCCTGACCGGGATCAGATGACGCTTTCGATCCAGCCCTTCAGCTGGCTCTTGGGAGCGGCGCCGATCTTCTGGGCTACCGGCTCCCCATTCTTGTAGATCACCATATAGGGGATCGACTGCACGCCCAGCTTGCCGGGCACGTCGGGGTTTTCCATGATGTCCATCTTGGCGATGGTCACCTTACCCGCCAGTTCCTCGCTGATTTCCTCCAGCGCCGGGGCGATCATCTTGCACGGCCCGCACCAATCCGCCCAGAAATCGACCAGCACCGGCTGATCGGATTCGAGCACGTCGCTCTGGAAGCTGGAATCGGTGACGCTCTTGGTGGCCATGGTCTGTCTCCTGTGTTTGCAGTGAATCTAGGGGCCGCCGGGCCCGTGGCAAGCATTTAGCTGTCCAAGCTTTCCTGCACCGTAGCCAAGCGGGGTTTGTGGGCGGCGAGCATCTCCGAGGGAATGGCGATGAGGCGCGGGACCTGGGTGTAGAGCACCGCCGCCTCGATCCGCCGGCCGGGATAGATCGTGGCGAGCGCCGCGGCATAGGCGGCCATCTGGCGGATCGTCCCCAGCGGCACTTCCGCAAGCGTTGCCGGCGGGCGCCGCGCGGTCTTGAAATCGGCCACCAGCACACGCTCCGCCGTCACCAGCAGGCGATCGGCCGTGCCGGCGATCACCTGCCCCTCCACCGTTGCCGCCAGCGGCACTTCGGCGAGAGCCGCCGGGCCGAACAGCTCGGCCCATTCGGGCGCGGCGATCACGGCGAGCGCGCGGGCGAGCATATCCGCCCGCTGGTCCTCCGCCACATCGGCGGCATTGCGTGCCAGCCATGCGCTGCCCCGCTCCTCCCGCAGATCGAGCGCGACTTCGGGCAGCCGTTCGAGCAAGCGGTGCATCAGCACGCCCCGGCGTGCAGCAGCTGCCGTGACTTCGGGCGGCAAGGGCGGATCGGCCCCCTGATCTTCCCCCGCTGACGAGGGAGCCAGCGGCCGCGGCGGGCGCGGCTCTGGCCCCACTGCCGTCGTGGCCCAAACGGGCAGCACAGGGGGCATGGGCAATTCCTGCTGCCCCTGCCCCGCCACCACCGGCGCGCACTCGCCCAGTTCGCGCCGCGCGCCCCAGATCGGATCGTCCAGCCAATCGCCGGCGAAGAGTGGCGCCAGACGCGCATACCAGCTGTCCGGCGCGGGCTCGCCCTTGTCGCGCGGGCCGAGCGCGCCGCCGATGAACAGCGCCTCCTCCGCCCGGGTCATGGCCACATAGAGCAGGCGCCAGTGCTCCTGCCGCTCCGCCAGCTTTTCCGCCTCTTCCGCCGCGGCGATGCGCTGCACCTTCTCGGGCTTGCGCAGGCCGGGCAGCGGGATCTCGCGCTCCCCATCGCGCAGCGATAGCCCGCGTACGGGCGAATTGTCCGGATTGCCGGTGGCATCGGCGAGGATCACGATCGGCGCCTGCAGGCCCTTGGAACCATGCACGGTCATCACCCGCACCAGCCCCGCCCCGGCCCCGGGATCGCGCTTCAACTCCCCCTCCCCTGCATCGAACCACTGGATGAAGCCCTGCAGGCTCGGCGTATGCGAACTGGCATAGGCGAGCGCGGCGTTGAGCAATTCGTCGATCGGATCGCCCGCTTCCCGGCCCAGCCGCGCCACCAGCTTGCGCCGCCCCTGCCACGGCCCCACCAGCAGCCAGTGCAGCAGCGCCTGCGGCGGCTCGAAATCCGCCAGGGCCAGCAAGTCGCGCAGCATGGCGACCGCCGCCATCGCCTCGGGCTCGCGGCTCTGGCGCAGATGCGCCCACAGCGCCACGCCCTTTTCGCGATACCCATGGCGCAGCAATTGCTCCTGGCTCCAGCCGAACAGCGGCGATACCAGCAGGCCGGCGAGGCTGAGATCGTCCAGCGGCTGCGCGGCGAAGCGCAGCGCCGCCATCAGATCCTTCACCGCCAGCGGCGCGCCCAGCCGCAGCCGGTCCACACCCGCCACCGGCACGCCCGCCGCATGGAGGCGTGCGACGATCAGCCCGGCAAGCTCGCGCCGCTTGCGCACCAGCACCATGATGTCCCCCGGCCCCGCCATGCGCGGTTCACCCTTGGCCAGCGGAAAGGTGCCGATCATTTCCTTGATCTGGCGCGCGATCTTGTCCGCCATCCGCCGCTCGGGCGCGGGGAGCCAGGTGTCGGGCGCATCCTCCTGCGCCTCATCCCCCGCCGCCGCATCGACCGGCTGCCACAGGGTGACGAGGCCGGGGCGTTCATCGCCCACATGCGGCTCCGGCATGTCCGACAGGCCGAAATGGCTGTGGCCGATGGAACCGATCGCCTGATCGACGAAAGACAGCACACGCTGCGCCGTGCGGAAGGAGCGGCCGAGGCCGAGATCGACCAGTTCGCGCGCATCGATATTCTCGCGCAGCTGCCGGGCATTGGCCGCCCGATCCGCCATGGCGCGGCGGAACCGTTCCTTCGCGCGGCTGAAATTTTCCGGGCTGGTGCCCTGGAAGCGGAAGATCGCCTGCTTGTAATCGCCCACCACGAAGATGGTGCGCAGCTTGTCGCCACGCTGCCCCAGACCGGCGAAGAAATCGTCGGTCAGCGCATGGACGATGGACCATTGCGCTTCATTGGTGTCCTGCGCCTCGTCGATCAGGATGTGATCGAAGCTGCGATCGAGCTTGTAGCGAATCCATTCGCCGAGGCCGGGCTTCGCGAGCAACTCCGCCGCGCGGCGGATCAGATCGTCGAAATCGACCATCCCTTCGCGCTCCTTCGCCTCTTCCCAGGCGAGTGCGAAGCGGCGGCCGACGCTGAGCGCCGGGGTGACATAATCCGCCAGCCCCAGCAGCGCCCGATGCTCCAGCGCGGCGGCGAGACAGGCCAGCACGCAGGCGGCGTGGCCGGCGATATCCGCATCCTGCTTTTCGAGCGATTTCAGCGAGCGCACTTCGCCCTTCTGCGTGAACAGCGCCTTGAACAGATCGTCCAGCGCGGCGGCCCGCCCGGTGGGATCGCGCGCCAGCCATTCCTCGCAGGCAGCGGCGCCTTCCAGCCCCGTCTTGGTGCCCCACGCCGCATTGGCGGCGATGCAGCGGCGCAGCGCGGCGCAATCGAACGCCCCATCGGCGCACAGGGCGGCGAGGCTTTCCGGCCCCGCATCCGCCGCCAGGCCGAACAGCTGGCGCACCCGCTCATCCATCGGTTCCTGCCAGCTGCCGGGGCCGAACCACGCCTCCCGCGCGCCGGCGCAGCGCATCAGCCAGCTGCGCGCGCCATCGGGGCCGAGCCGCAGGGACAGCACCTCCAGCGCGCCCAGCATCGCCTCGTCGCCTTCCTGCTGCCAGCGGACCAGCAGATCGGCCAGCACGCGGTGCGCCAGCAGATCGCGATCGCGGTCCTCCATCGCCTTGGTGCCGGGGATCAGCCCCGCCTCTTCCGGGAAGGCCGCCAGCAGCCATTGCGAGAAGGCATGGATCGTGTCGATCCGCAGGCCGCCGCCGGGGCAATCGAGCACACTGGCGAACAGGGTGCGCGCGCGCGATTGCGCGGCGGGCGAATTGTCCGCACCGATGGCAATCAGGTCGCGCGACAGAGCCTCGGGCTTCATGCGCACCCAGCCGGCCAGCACGGCGTTCACCCGCTCCGCCATTTCCGCCGCGCCGGCCTTGGTGAAAGTGAGGCACAGGATCTGCTCCGGCCGCACATCGGGCCGCAGCAGCAGGCGCAGCACGCGGGCCGAAAGCACCTGCGTCTTGCCCGTACCGGCCGAGGCGGAAAGCCAAACGCTGTCCGCCGGATCGACCGCCAGCGCCTGATTGCCCTTCAGCGGGAAGACCTTGTCGCTCATTCCTCCCGCCCCATCCATTCGTCGAGCCGCATCAGCTGGTCGTAATCATTGTAACCGGGGAAATCCGGATTGGGCCGCGCGGTGAACGGCCGGTCGCCCAGGATCCAGCCGGTGATCGCATCGTGCAGATAGTGCCGCGTTTCGGGCAGGAACTCCTCCGGCGACAGGCCGCTGCGCTTGTTCCCTACCTGCAGCGGCGTGTCGGCATAGCCGAAGCCCTCGCCCCCGCGCCGTTTCGCCAGCGACCAATATTCGAAGCCGGTCACTTCGCCATCCACGCCGGCCACTCCGCCGGCCTGGACGATCAGCCCCACCAGCCCGAGTTGCAGGCGATAGCCCTTCGCCACTTCCGCGGCGGAAGGCGGCGCGCCGGTCTTGTAATCGACCACGGCCAGCGTGCCGTCGGGCAGCCGGTCGATCCGGTCGGCGCGGCCATGGATGCGCACGCCATCCACGCGCATCTCGCAGTCCTTCTCTACGGCGATCACTTCGCGCCCCTGCATGGCGCCCACTTCCTCCGCCACCCAGCGCAGGCCTTCGAACAGGCGCGGCTGCCACAGCCCCCGCATCAGCGGGTGGGCGTTCATGGCGCGCAGTTCCTCCTGCGCGATGGCGTGGATGTCCCCGCCCTCGTCGTGCCAGCGGCGCAGGATTTCATGCGCCAGCGTGCCCTGCCATGCGGGGGACGGCTCCGCATCCAGCGCATCGAGGGCGCGCAGGCGCAGGATGCGCGCGGCATAGAACTGGAACGGATCGCCAATCAGATTGTCCAGCGCAGTCACCGACACGTCCACGCGGCGCTGTTCGGCCGTGGGGCGCGGGGCCGGCTGCGGATGCGGCGGCACGGGCCGCGCATCGTCCAGCGCGCGGGCGAGGAGCACGGGGCCCTGATCGACGTGCCGCTCCGCCAGATCGTCCCCCAGCAAGGCCCCAACGCGGAGCCAGAAGCGCGAGGCTATGGCCGGGCCGGAGGGATCGCGTTCCGCCCGGCTCAGCACCACTTCCGGCGCGCCCAGCGCACCGGCAAGGTCATGCGCGGCAAGGCCGATGCGGAAATCGGCGTCCGGCACGCCCAGCGCGCGCAGCACGGCGGGGGCGAGCAGCGGATCGGCCGCCGGCGCGGCGGGCCAGGTGCCCTCATTCAGACCGGCGCAGATCACCAGATCGCTGCGTGTCATGCGCGATTCGAGCAGGCCGTAGATGGCGAGGCGCGAGTGGCCGCCATAGGGCGGTCGCACCGCCACCCGGTCCATCGCATCGCGCAGCACGGCCGGGAGATCGTCCGGCGCGAGCGGAAGGCCGACCTCGCGCGCCTGCTGGCGCAGTTCCTCCACGAAGCTGGCGAGCGCGCGGCCATCCTCATGCTCCCACAGCGCGTCACCGCACAGCGCCTCCCCCGCGATCACGAGGCGGTCGAGCAGGTCGGCCAGGGATGCTTCTTCGGCTGCCATCAGCGGCGCGAGGATGGCTTCCACTTCCTCCCACCAGTCGAAGTGGCGCCGGGCATAGGGCCGCAGCGCGGCAAGGCCCGGCGCGGGCCGCGGACCGCGCAGCTTCAGCTCGAAGGCGCGCGCATGCTCCAGCCACTCGGCCCGGTCCTGCTCGCGCCGCACCAACGGATGCTCGAGCAGCGCCACCAGCGGCACGGGCGCAGCCTGTTCCGCGCCGACTTCGGCCAACAGCAGGAACAGGCGGCCGGCGGCGGTTTGCGACAGCGGCCGCCCGGCGCTGTCATCCGCCACCACATGCCAGCGCCGCAAATGCTGCACCACCCGCGCGGCGAGGCCGCGATCGGGCGTGACGAGGGCGACGCGTTTCTCTTTCTCTTCAAGCGTTTCCCGCACCAGAAGGGCGATCGCCTGCGCCTCTTCCTCGGGATTGGCGCTCTGCATCAGGCGCACCCCGGAAAGCCGCCTGCGCTCCGCCGGGAGATCGACCCAACTCTTGCTGGCCTCCGGCGGCAGGAACAGGCTGGAGATCGCATGGCTGCGCTCCGGCGGGCCCTTGCCAAGCCCGGCGCGGTGCCAATGCTGCACCTCACCCCGCGCCACGCCCATGCGGTTGAGCAGCAGCTTGAGGTGATATTGCGGATGCGTCACCGCGTCGTCGCGGCCGAAGGGCGTTTCCGCATCGGGCGCGCCGGCACTGCCCAGCTCCTCCCACACGGCATCGTCCATGGAGAGGTCGAGATCGGGCAGCACCACCGCCCCCTGCGGCAGGCGCGCCACCGCGCGCAGCAGCGCCGCCACGCCCTTCGCCGCGCTGGTCACGCCGGCCGCCACCACCGGAGTCGCAGGCGGATCGCGGCGCCAGCTGCGTGCGGCGTGGCGGAACAGGCGGTTGCGCCGATCCGCCGGATCGAGCTCTCCACGCGCCATCAGCTCATCCAGCCAGCGCGCCTGCACGCGCATGAACAGATGCAGGCTGCCACGCCAATGTTCGGACAGATCGCCGAGCAGGCCGATCACCCGTTCCTGCAGCAGTTCCTCCGGCCCGATCTCCTCGACCAGAAGCCGGTCCATCGTGCGGCCCATCTCGAAGGCGAGGCGCAGCAGCGCGCTGCCCTTCGGCGCCTCTGCCCCGCGCTCTTCCGCGATGATGCGTGCGAGCCGCAGCCAGCGGCGCGTGGGATCGACGGCCGGTGGAATCTCGCTGCCGGCGCCCAGCGGATCGAGCAGCGCGCCCAGCGTCTCGTCGAGGTCCAGATCGCCCACCACCGCCATGCGCGGCATCAGCAGGCCGGGCGCTTCGGCTGCGCCGAAATGGCGGATGAAGGCTTCGCTCACCGTGCGGGCCGCACGGCTGCTGGGAAGCAGCAGGGTCAGCCGGGCGAGCCCCACTTCGGGATCGGCGTAACGCGGCACCAGCCCGGCCACCAGCGCATCGGCGAAGCCGCGATGGGCGGCTATCGAATAGACCTTCGGCGCCCTCTCCAGGGACGAAGGTTCAGACACCGGCCAGGGCAGCTTCCGTGGGCGCGATCGCGCGCGGATCGCCCACTTCGAACCATTCGCCGCTGAAGGCGTGGCCGTAAAGCCGGCCTTCCTCAATCGCCCGGTCCCACAGTACATTGGTCGAGAAAGGGCCATCCGGCGCGTCGCGCAGCAAACGCTTGGAAACCAGCTGGATTCCGGTGAAGACGAAGGGCGCCACGCGGCCCGAGCGACGGCGGATCAGCCGCCCCGTGGGGGCCATGTGGAAATCCCCCTTGCCGCGGAAATTGCGCGCCCCGGTGTGCGAGACGAGCAGCAGCAGCGCGTCCATCGCCGCCGGATCCCAGGCTTCGCTCAGCTGGCGGAACACGTCATAGGGGCCGTCGAGCCAGATATTGTCGCTGTTCACGCAGAAGAACGGATCGGGCAGGAGATCGGCCGCCCGGATCAGCCCGCCCCCGGTTTCCAGCAATTGCGCCCGTTCATCCGAGATCGTCACCTGCGGCGCCTTGCGATCCTGCAGATGGGCGATCAGCGCATCGGCAAGGTAGTGCACGTTCACCACCGCGCGGGCCACGCCCGCCTCCGCCAGCCGATCCAGCGCGTGGTCGATCAGCGGCTTGCCGGCCACGCGCACCAGGGGCTTGGGCTGCGTCGCGGTGAGTGGGCGCATCCGCTTGCCCAGCCCGGCGGCGAGCACCATGGCGGTATCGGAAGCGAGGCGGCTCACGCGATCTCTCCCCCGCCCGCATCGCGCAGATGCTGCGGGACATTGGCGGCGAACCATTCCGCCACCGGCGCCAGCTCCGGATGGGCCAGATCACGCTCCAGCGCATCCCATACGCGCGGGATCATCGGCAGGTAGCGCGGCTTGCCGTCACGCTTCCACAACCGCGCAAAGATGCCGACGATCTTGGCGTTCCGCTGCGCGCCCAGCCGCGCGTAGTCAGCCTCGAACTGCGCATCCGGCGCGGCGGCGGCGATGTAGCGATCGAGCATCTCCCGCTCCAGCCGGGGCGAAACATCGCGCCGCGCGTCCTGCAGCAGCGAGACGAGATCATAGGCCCGATGCCCGACCAGCGCGTCCTGGAAGTCGATCAGGCCTTGCGCGCCATCGGCCAGCAGCATGATATTTTCCGCATGATAGTCGCGCAGCACGGTCACGCCGGGGCGCTGGCGCGGCAGCATGGGCTGCAGCACCGCCTCCCACGCAGCGCGGAAGCCCGCACCATCCACGGCGAGGCCCACCGCCGGGCAATACCATTCCACGAACAGCTCCGCCTCTCGGAGATAGACGGCCATGTCATAGGGGTCGAACGGCCCCGGCGGGCAGCGATGCAGTTCCACCAGCGCGTCCACCGCCTTGGCATAGACCGCACGCTCCTCGTCCGGATGCGTATCCAGCCAGTCGCGCATGCGATCCTGCCCGAAGTCCTCGATCAGCACCAGGCCCTGCTCCGGCCGCTCGGCATAGATGCCCGGGGCACGCAGACCCTGTTCCGCCAGCCACTTGCCCACGTGGAGGAACGGCGCCGGATCCTCATTGGGCGGCGGTGCGTCCATCAGCATCGCGCTTTGCCCGCCGTTGCGGATGCGGAAATAGCGCCGGAAGCTGGCATCGCCGGGGAGCGGCTCGATCACCGCGCCGCCCCAGCCTGCATCGTCCAGGAATTCGTCCAGCCCTTCGGGCAGTCTCTCGCTCATGGGAAACGGCTTTGCCAATTGGCACCGGCTTCGACAATCGCCTTCCTGCCTGCCCCGGCGATTTCCAGCCGGACGGAGAGGCAGCCTGGCTCATGCGCGAAGCCTCCGGCGTGATCGGGCCACTCCGCCAGCAGTGCGGCGTCGCTGCGATAATCGTCCAGCCCAAGTTCCTCCACCTCCGCCGGATCGCGGAGGCGGTAGAAATCGGCATGAACCAGCGGCAGGCGCACGGCAGGCGGATCATAGGTTTCAAGAATGGTGAAGGTGGGGGACGGCACTTCCCCGACATGCCCAAGCGCGGCGATGATTGCGCGGGCGAGCGTGGTCTTGCCCGCACCCAGCCCGCCTTCCAGCGCCACCACATCGCCGGCCTGCAGCTGCGCCGCTATGCGCGCGCCCAAGGCCTCCATTGCCGAAAGATCGGGGCAATCGAAGATCACGGCAGGGAAATCGTGGCCGTGGTGCCGATGCCCCTTTCGGACTGCAGCTCCAGCTTGCCGCCGTGCGCCTCGATCAGTTGCCGCGCGAGCGGCAGGCCCAGCCCGCCGCGGCGCTTGGCCGGCTTGCCATCCGGCCCGATCTGATAGCCGTCCATTGCGCGGGCGAGTTCGGAGGGACTCATCCCTTCGCCATTGTCGGAGACCACCACTTTCACCCCGCGCCGCTGGCGCGCCAGCGTGATGAGGATCCGGCCGCCCTTGGGCGTCGCCGAAATGCCGTTGTCCAGAATATTGCCCAGCGCCTTGGCCAGTTGCCGCTTGTCCGCCATCACCTTGCCTGCGGTGCGATCGCCGCGCAGATCCACCGACAGCCCGCCCGCTTCGATTGCTTCCTCCCGCTCGCGGACCACCTCGGTCACGAACGGCAGAAGCTCCACCTCCTCCGTGGCGATGGGCAGCAGTCCGACTTCGCTCTGCGTCAGGTCCAAGACGCTTTCGATCTGGGTCGAGAGCCGCTCCACCGAGGTGATGATCGCCGCGACATAGTCTTGCGCCGTGGGGGTGAGTTCACCCGCCATCCCCGACTGCAGCATTTCGGCGAAGCCGCCGATCGAAGTGAGCGGCGTGCGGAACTCGTAAGACATATTGGCGAGGAAGCGCGTCTTCACCGCGTCGGCCTCTTCCAGCGCCACCGCCCGTTCGCGCAAGGCATCTTCCGCCTTCTTGCTGTCGGTGACGTCGAGCACGGTCAGGAGGCCGTTCCCGTCAGGCAGCGGCACGCCCGCAAATTCCAGCGTGCGGCCATCGGAAAGCTCCACCCGGCCGCCGCGCTGCCGGCGATCGAGCGTGGCCGCGCGGACCACTTCGCCGATTGCGCTTCGCTGGCCCGGCCGCTTGAGCCGTACCGCGATCCGCTCCAGCAGATCATCCACCCGCGGATGTTCGTCGAGGAACTCCTCCGGCACGCCCCAGATTTCAGGGAAGCGTCGGTTCCACAGCTGCATCCGACCGTCGGGCGCAAAGACGGCCAGCGATTCGAACAGGCTGTCGAAGGTGGCCGTGCGCGTCCGCAGCAGCGTGTCACGCATGGCGGAAAGGGCCAACTGCTCGGACCGGTCCTCGGCCACCAGCACCAGCCCCCCGTCCGGCATGGGCTGCGCGACGATGCGCAGATGCATCCCGTCGTGCAGGGTCCAGGCATCCTCAGTGGCGTCGCCCTTCGCGAACCACGCGCCGAGTTCCTTGCGCCAGGCGGGGAAATCGCGTGTTTCGGGAAGGCGACCGGCATCGCGAGCAATATCGAGGAAGCGGTCGAAGTCCGGCGGATCGAGCAGCGTGGTACCCGGCAAGGCGAACAGGCGGCGGAAGGGCTGGTTGGCGAAGGCCAGCCGTCGGTCTGTGTCGAACTGCGCCACGCCGATCGAAAGGAGATCGAGCATGGAGCGCTGCGCCTCGCGGAAGGCGCGGAAGGCGCGGGACTGCTCCTCCATCTCCTCGATATCGAAGGCGTATCCGGCGACGCCCTCCTTGCCGAGCGGGAGATCGCTGACGCGCAGTGTCCGGCGCTGGTTGCCCACGGTCGCCTGCACGATCCGCTCCACCGGCAGATCCTTGTCGCGCGCATGGCTGGCCACCTGCGCGGCGGAGAGGCCGTCCACCACTTCGATCAGCTCGATCTGATGTTCCACCACCGCGTCGGCGCTTTCCGCGCCCACCGCGTCCACATAGGCGCTGTTGACCAGGCGCAGCTGACTGTCATCGCCCCGGAACCACATCGGCAAGGGCGCGGCTTCGATCAGCCCCACCAGCGCGGCGAAATCGTCCCGCGCGCGCCGCGCATCGGCCCGCAGGCGGGAAAGCTCGCCCTGGCTCTCGGAAAAGTCGAACCACCACAGCAGCGCCGCCCCGCCCGCCGCCACGGCAGGATCGGCCAGATAGCCACGCACGGCGAGGCTTTTGTTCGAACCTTGCGGGGTCACCACCATGCGGAAGGGCGATGCCGTTTTCTGCGCGCGGCGCACCGCCTCACGCAGATAGGCGAGGTCCTCTGCCTCGAGCCCGGCCGAGCCGTCGGTCAGCTCGCTGAGGAAATCGGGCAATTGTTCAAGCCCCAGCCACGCAGCAAGGCGATCCGGCCCCTCGATCCGGCCGTCCGCACGCACCAGCATGGGAACCGCCGGCGAATTTTCGATCATGTGGGTGAGGCGGCGCGCCGTGCCGCGGGCGGCGCGCGCCTGTCGCGCACGCTTCTGCGCCGCAAGCACAAGCCACACGGCCCCGGAAGTCCAGCCCGCGAGCAGCAAGCCGAGCAAAACCAGCGCAGTGGGCGAGAACTCCATGCCTGTCAGCTATGACCGGCGCGGAGCGGATGCAATGGCCGGCGGCACGCTCCACACAGCCATGCGCAGGAAAGGCGAGCTCCCGCCGGGGCGGGAGCTCGCAACAGCCATGCAATCAGTAGCGATAGTGATCGGGCTTGAACGGCCCTTCCACCGGCACGCCGATGTAATCCGCCTGCTTCTGGGTCAGCTTCGTCAGCTGCACGCCCAACTTGTCGAGATGCAGCGCCGCCACCTTCTCGTCGAGGTGCTTGGGCAGGACATAGACGTCCTTGTCGTACTCATCGCCCTTGGTGAACAGCTCGATCTGCGCCAGCACCTGATTGGTGAAGGAACAGCTCATCACGAAGCTGGGGTGCCCGGTGGCGCAGCCCAGGTTCACCAGCCGGCCCTTGGCCAGCACGATGATCTGCTTGCCATCGGGGAAGGTCACCAGATCGGTGCCCGCCTTCACTTCCTTCCATTCGTAGTTCGACAGGGCGCCGATCTGGATTTCCGAATCGAAGTGGCCGATGTTGCACACGATGCTCATCGGCTTCATCGCCTTCATGTGCTCGGCCGTGATCACGTCTTCATTGCCGGTGGTGGTGACGAAGATGTCGCACCGCTTCACCGCCTCTTCCATGGTGACGACTTCATAGCCTTCCATCGCCGCCTGCAGGGCGCAGATCGGATCGATTTCCGTCACCATCACGCGTGCGCCGCCATTGCGCAGGCTGTCGGCCGAACCCTTGCCGACATCGCCGAAGCCGGCGACGCAGGCCACTTTGCCGGCCAGCATCACGTCCGTCGCGCGGCGGATCGCATCGACCAGCGATTCCTTGCAGCCGTAGAGGTTGTCGAACTTCGACTTGGTGACGCTGTCGTTCACATTGATCGCCGGGAACGGCAGCTTGCCCTGCTTGGCGAGGTGATAGAGGCGGTGGACGCCGGTGGTCGTCTCTTCCGAAACGCCCTGGATGTTCTTCACCGACTGGGTGAGATAGCCGGGCTTGCGCTTGATGAATTCCTTGAGCGCGCGCTGGAATTCGATCTCCTCGGCATTGCCGGGTTCGGGCAGGCTTTCGCCGGCTTCCACCCGCGCGCCCCACAGGGCGAACATGGTGGCATCGCCGCCATCGTCCAGGATCATGTTGGCGGTGGTGTCATCGCCCCAGTCGAAGATACGGCCGACATAATCCCAGTAATCGGCCAGGCTCTCGCCCTTGATGGCGAACACCGGAATGCCCTGATCCGCAATCGCCGCCGCGGCGTGATCCTGGGTGGAGAAGATGTTGCAGGTCGCCCAGCGGACCTCGGCGCCCAGCGCCACGAGGGTTTCGATCAGCACCGCGGTCTGGATCGTCATATGCAGCGAGCCGGTGATGCGCGCGCCCTTCAGGGGCTTGCTCGCGCCATATTCCTCACGCGTGGCCATCAGGCCGGGCATTTCGGTTTCGGCGATGGCGATCTCGTCCCGGCCGTATTCGGCCAGCGAGATGTCCTTCACGATGTAATCCTGTTCGGCAGCCAGAGTCGCCACTTACACTTCTCCTGAGATTTGGGGTGAAAGCGCAGCCGGGGCTCCACGCGGCGCTGTTGCAAGGGGCATATACGCTCTCCCACCACGAGGTAAACCCCGCCGGCGCCATGCAGGGCACGCAGCGGGCGCTTCGCCGCATCGCCCGGTTGCGCCCTGCCCGGCAGTCTCTATCTACGCGGCTGGACGGAACCAAACAGGAAGGGATATTTCGCTCATGACGATTTCCAAGGGAGACAAGCTGCCCAACGTGACGCTGGTCAAGGCGACAGCCGAAGGCCCGCAGAAGGTGCAGAGCGGCGAGTATTTCGCCGGCAAGAAGGTGGCTCTCTTCTCCGTCCCCGGCGCCTTTACCCCCACCTGCTCGGCCAAGCATCTGCCGGGCTTCGTCGACAAGGCAGGCGAACTGAAGGCGAAGGGTGTGGACGAGATCGTCTGCACCGCGGTGAACGATGCTTTCGTGATGGGCGCCTGGAACAAGGCTTCCGGCAGCGACGACGTGACCATGTTGGCGGACGGCAATGGCGACTTCGCCGAAGCACTGGGCCTGGTGATGGACGGCACCGGCTTCGGCATGGGCAAGCGCGGCCAGCGCTTCTCGCTGATCGTGGACGATGGCACGGTGACCGAAGTCAACGTGGAACAGCCCGGCGATTTCAAGGTGAGCAGCGCGGAGCACATGCTCGGCCAGCTCTGAGATCCTTCGCAGACCAAATGAAAAGGGGCGCCCGCAACGGCGCCCCTTTTTCGTATCAGGGTGCAGGAGGTCTCAGGCTTCCCACTGCACGTCGGCGCCGAGCGCGACGAAATTGTCCACGAAGCCGGGATGCGCGCGGCGGATCGGATCGGCATCGAGGATGCGCGATTCGCCCTCCACCGAGCTTGCCACCATCAGCAGAGCGATCGCTACGCGAATGATATAGGGCGAGGTGACTGTGGCCGGCGCGAGGTGGTTGCCGCCGAAGGTAATCAGCCGGTGCGGATCGCACAGCAGCGTATGCGCCCCGAACAGCGATAGTTCGGTGTGCCAGGTGAGACCGCCTTCATAGACCTTGTTCCAGAACATGGTCTGTCCTTCGGCCTTCACGCCCAGCGCGATGAAGATCGGCAGCAGGTCCGCCGGGATATAGGGCCATGGCGCGGCTTCCACCTTGGTGATCAGGTGCGAGGTGAAGTTCTCCTCCACCTTCAGCCGCTCCGGCGCGATCAGGCGCGACCAGCCATTCTCATGCTTCACCTCGGCACCGAACTTTTCGAAAGTGCGGTCTATCAGCATGAAATGTTCGGGATGTGCGTTGCGCACCGCGATGTCGCCGCCCGTCACCGCCGCCAGCGCGAGGAAGGTGGCGATCTCGTGGAAATCCTCGATGAAGGTGTAATCGGCGCCGCCCAGTTCCTTACCGCCTTCCACCGAAACCATGGAGGTGCCTTTGCCGATGATCGGCGCGCCGAGCAGCTCCAGGAAGCTGCACATTTCCTGCACATGCGGTTCGCAGGCGGCATTCACGATCTGCGAGGTGCCCTTCACCGTCAGCGCGCTGAGGATGAAGTTCTCGGTCGTGGTGACGGAGGCATATTCGAGCCACATGCGCGTGGCCTGGCCCTTCCCCGTGCTGCGGAACACGATCTCAGGGCCTTCCTGCGCCACCTGGGCACCGAGTGCGCGGAACACGGCGACATGCGGATCGATCTCGCGCGCGCCCAGCGTGCAGCCCTTCACCTCATGCTCCAGCCGCGCTTCGCCGAGACGGGCGAGGAGGCCGGGAATCATCATGATGGAGGCGCGCATCGCCTGCGGCAGGCGGGCCTTGGCCGTCTTACGCACGGTGGAATGATCGATGTCGAGGCGCTTGGCCGCCTTGTCCCAAGTGACGGTGGAGCCAAGCTCTCCGAAGAACTCCACGATCCGCAGCACATCGGTAATTTCGGGCACGTTGCGCAGCGTCACCGGCGCATCCGTCAGCAGCGTCGCGCAGAGAACCGGCAGCACCGCGTTCTTGTTGGCCGAAGGTTCAATCCTGCCCGACAGCCGGGGGCCGCCGCGCACGAGCAGCGCAGTCATTCCATCATTCTCCGAAAAGGGTGGGCTAGGCCCATCAATAGCCCATCAGCTGCAGGACTTCCTGCCGGCTCTTGTGATCGCTGCGGAAGGTGCCCATCACCTGGCTAGTGACCATGTTGACGCCCGGCGTGCGCACGCCGCGCGCGGTCATGCAGGCATGGCTCGCCTCGATCACCACGGCCACGCCGCGGGGTTCCAGATTGTCCCAGATGCACTGGGCGACTTCCGCCGTCAGCCGTTCCTGGATCTGCAGCCGCCGGGCGAAACCGTGCAGCACGCGGGCGAGCTTGGAAATGCCCACCACCCGGTTCGTGGGGAGATAGGCGATCGCCGCCTTGCCGATGATCGGCGCCATGTGATGCTCGCAATGGCTCTGGAAGGGAATGTCCTTCAGCAGCACGATCTCGTCATAGCCGCCCACTTCCTCGAACACGCGGCTGAGGTGGGATGCAGGATCCTCCTCATAGCCGACGCAATATTCCTTCCACGCGCGCGCAACGCGCGCGGGCGTATCGATCAGCCCTTCGCGGGCGGGATCGTCCCCCGCCCAGCGAATGAGGGTGCGGATCGCATCCTGCACATCGTCCGGCACCGGCATCTTGCCGCGGCCATCATCTTCATCGGGTCCAACCAGGCTACTCATCTCTTCCGACGCCTTCTGTCCAAAGCATCCAGCTTGCGCTTGGCGCGCCCCAATAGGCTGCCGGGACGGAAAAGGCCACGTCCTCGCTTCGCCGGGTGGAACATCATCGAAGGGTCTTCGGGATCGAGCAGTTCGTTGTCCACGATCTGGCGCTCGATCTCGTCCAGTTTACGCGGCACGAAGGGCTCCAGCCGAAGCCGCCGGCCTCCGCCCAGCCGGGCGATCATCTCCGCCATGGAGCCGCCTGCCTCCTCCAGCAGGGGGCCGACCTCATCTTCCGACAACCCGCAATGTTCCGCCAGCAGGGAATACCGTAGGGCACGAATATTCTCCTGCACGCCTTCATTGGCAGGCCGGGCGCAATCGATGAACACGTCGCATTCGCTGTCCAGCCGCATCGAGCGATTGTTGAAATTGGCCGAGCCCACGCGGAGGATTTCGTCATCCACGATCAGGAGCTTCGCGTGCACATAGATCGTCTCGTTGCCCGAGCGCGCGATGTAGATGTGGAACCGACCGTGGCTATCGAGTTCCTGCAGCACCCGCACCAGCCCATCCCGCGCCGGGTCCATCGCATGGGCTTCCGCCCAGCCATTGGCACTCAGCGGATGCACTACGACGATCTCCGGCGGATCCTCTTCCTGCAGCCGCGCGGCCAAGGCCTCCGAGATCATGCGGGAGGCGAAATACTGGTTCTCGATATACAGGAACCGCTTGGCCCGGGCGATGTGCTGGAGGAACAGTTCCTCAATCTCATGCACCCCCGGCGAGCCATTATATTCCGCCCGGGTGCGAGCAATGCCCACTTCCACGTTCTCGAATTGCGGAACCAGCGCTTCAGGCCACACATCGTGCTCGGCCGGACGCGCAGGTTCAAGCGGCTTCCCTCCGGCCCTGCGCCAGCGATCGCGGCCGAGGACACCCAGTTCACACGCCACCGGCCCTTCCATCATCATGGTCAGGTCGTGCCACGGCCCGTGGAGCTTGCCATCCGGCCCGGAACGGCGCGGGTCTGCGGGTTCGTGCAGCCGCGTGTCCCACCGTGCATGGGTCATGTCGATGCCGCCGCACACCGCCAGCGCATCGTCGATCACCGCGATCTTCTGGTGATGGCTGCAGCCTATCGGATGGACACTGTCGAGCTTGAAATCGATCCGGCGATTGATGCCCCAGCGGATAAGGTCGAACACCATGGCGCCGCGCGTAAGGAAGATCAGGAAGCCGAATCCCCAGGTGAGGATGCGGATGTCCAGATCCTTGCGATGACGCTTGAGCCAGACCATGAAGCTGCCGAGGCGCGAGGGATACTGGCGCGCCCGGCCCTTCTGCCACCAGCGACGGCCGCGGATCAGGTGGATGCGCGTATCGAAATCCCAGCTGATCAGCAGGATTCGCTGGCGCGCACGCAACATCGCATCCTGCATCAGCGCGAAATAATCTTCCGCGTCGACGATCACGCTGACCCGGCGTGCCATGGCATACCGCCAGACACCGGGTTCGGCCGAGCTATCATCGAACTCCTCGGCCGGTTCCACCTGTTTCGACAATTGCTTCTCCGGCCTGCTCGCCGCCTACCTAGGGTATTCGGCAAAGGGATTGAAGGGCCTGAAACCGCAAAAGGGCGCCATCATCGAGCGCGAAAAGCAGTGATGTAGGAAAATGGCGCGCCCGAAAGGATTCGAACCTCTGACCCCCAGATTCGTAGTCTGGTGCTCTATCCAGCTGAGCTACGGGCGCGCTTGGAGGGCGCCACATAGGCAGGTGTTTCCGGCTTGGCAACAGTCATTCGCGAAGTTTCGCCAACAAAGCGCGGTCCATGGGGGCAAGGTCCAGTTCGGCCGCCTCGGTGAGCGTGAACCAGCCCCAGTTCTGGCCCTCGCGGCCCGTGGGCTCACCGGCGAAAGCGCGGCAGGTGTAAAGAAACAATACGATCGCCGAAACGCCGTTCGCGCCGCTCTCCTCGGCGAAGCCCGCCGGTTCCATCGCGGCAATATCCAGCGCCACGCCCAGTTCCTCCTCGATCTCGCGCGCCAGCGCGGGCCGCGGGCTTTCGCCGGGTTCGACCTTGCCGCCGGGGAACTCCCACTGCCCGCCGTGTCGCTTGTGCAGCGGGCGCTGCTGCAGCAGCAGGCGGCCTTCCCCGTCGCGGATCGCGGCGGCAACCACGAGCATCACCGTCGGATTCCCTGCCATTTCCGCCGCACTCATCAACGCTTCCTTAGTGATGTGATGGGAAAAGCCGCGCTACCGGACCGTTAATCGGGGGACACTTGCGGTGCGAGCAGCCCAGTTCTTGAAGACCATCCTGCGCAACGAAAGCGGCGCAACGGCCATCGAATATGGGCTGATCGTGGCGCTGATCGTGATCGCGATGATGGCGGCGCTGCAGGGCGTGGCCGATGGCACGATCGAAATCTGGACCACGATCCGCGAGCAAGTACACGCGGTGATGGGTTAGGCATTTATCAACACATCGCCCCTAATAGTACAGTCACTTGATCCGCGAAACGGGGGTTCAAGTCGGGTACCGAAGAGAGACTAGGAGACCACCATGAAGTTTTTCAACAAGCTGCTCCGTGACGAGCAGGGCGCCACCGCCATCGAATACGGCCTGATCGCCGCCCTGATCGCCGTTGCCGCGATCACCGCCATGCAGAGCCTCGGCGGCGAGCTGAGCGAGACGTTCACCACGGTGGGCGACAAGCTGGCCACGACCAACACTCCGGCCCCGGCCGCGACGTAAGATCGAGCTTCGGTTCAAGAAGAGGGCGGCGAGGCAACTCGCCGCCCTTTTTCTTTGCACGCATTCCGCGGCTCAGTTGCTGCGGATGACGATCTTGTACTTGCGCCCCGGCACCACCTGATCGGAGGATGAAAGCCCGTTGAGCACGCGGAAGCGCGCTTCCTGCGCGTCGGTGTACGCCATTTTCGCGGCCAGGCTGCGCACGCTGTCGCCCCGCCCCGCCGTCACCACATCGATCCGCCGCGGCACCACCTGCCCCGCCTCGGCGGTGGAAATCCGCCGCATGGACTGGAACATCGGGTTGAACATGCCGATCTGACCCGCCGGGGCGATGGCGGTAAAGTGAAAGGCCTGCGTGTTCGAAAATTCGTAGGCGAACACCGCCACATCCACCTGGTTGCCACTGCTGGTCACGCGTGCCGTGCCATAGACAGCCGGCAGGCCGTTGATCGTCGTGCGCTTCATCTCCTGCGGCGCGAGCGTGCTGTTCTGCCCGCCAAGCGCCTGGAACTGCTGCCGGACATAGGTTTCCAGATTGCCTGAATAGCTGCCGCCCGACATCTGCGCCTGCCCGCCGCTGCCACTGATGGACACGGCATCCGAGCCGTTGACCATGTAGAAGCCATCGGGTGCGGTGAAGCTCAGCCGCAGCACGGGGTGGATGAAGCTGCGGCCTTCGATCACGCCCTGCTTGGGACTGTCACCATAGACCAGGCCGTCGATCCGGGTCAGGAACACATCGGCATTGGTAGCCCCGGTGCGATTGCCCGCAAGCTGGAGCGCGTTCTGCACGCGGCTGGCCGGGTCGGGGTGGGTGGAGGCCCACTGCGGAACGGTGGCGTCCCCCTGCCCCTGCAGCTGCGCATCCAGCGAGTTCTGCGCGGCCAGGCTCGCCAGCACGGTCGCCATCGCGTGGGGATCGTAGCCGGCGCTTTCGAGATATTGCACGCCGAGGTCGTCCGCCTCGAGCTCTTGAGAACGGGAATAGCTGAGGGTCGCCAGCTGCGGCGCGGTGGAGGCCACCCGCTGCCCGAGATCACCCAGCGCCGAATCCCCCAGCAAAACGCCGGACAGCACTGAGCCCAACACACCGAGCAGCTGGTTGCGCTGCGCCGCTTGCTGCCGACGGGCTGAGTGGCGGGCGGAGACATGGCCGACCTCGTGCCCGAGAACGCCGGCGAGTTCCGCCTCATTGTTCATCAGCGTGACGAGCTGGCGCGTTACATAGACATAGCCGCCCGGCACGGCGAAGGCGTTGTTCACCGAACTATCCAGCAGCGTCACGTCGAAGGCGCCGGGCGTGGTGGCGAGGCCGGATTGCACTGCGATCTTCTGGCCGACGCTGGCAACATAATCCGCCTGCGGCCCACTGACTTCGCCCCCGAATTCGCGGACGAATTGCTCGTGATACTGCGCGCCCTGCTGCGCTTCCGCGGGGGTAATGGGCGTCCCGGGGGCAATGCCGGCGCCCGGAACGGTGGCGCAGGCGCCCAGCGCACCGGCGGCGCAGCCGGCGAAGAGGGCCCGGCTCAGGAAAGGGCGGATAGCTGTCATGTCTTGTTCCCCCATGGCAAGGGATGGCGGCACGCCATCCGTCTTTTGCCCCGCAAAACCAGCAGCCCCCGTCGCAGGTTCCCGTTCAGCCCCGGCGCGTGCGAGGTGACGCGCCGATCTTGAGGAAGCGATCCTCGCGCATGCGGCGCAATTGCTTGGCGCTTTTCCCGCCGAGCATGTCCAGCTCTTCTTCCAGCGCACCGGCGAGAGCCCCCGCCGCCTGCGCCGGATCGCGATGCGCTCCGCCGACCGGCTCGGGCACGATGCGGTCGATCACGCCGAGCCCGATGAGATCCTGCGCGGTCATCTTCATCGCCTCCGCCGCCTGCGGGGCCTTTTCCGCCGTGCGCCACAGGATCGAGGCGCAACCTTCAGGGGAGATCACCGAATAGACGGCGTGTTCGAACATCAGCACCCGTTCCGCGCTCGCCAGCGCCACCGCGCCGCCCGAACCGCCCTCGCCCACGATTGCCGCCACCATCGGCACCGGCAGCGCCAGGCAAGCCTCGGTGGAACGGGCGATGGCTTCCGCCTGCCCCCGCTCTTCCGCCTCGATGCCGGGGAAGGCGCCCGATGTGTCCACCAGCGTCACCACCGGCAGGCCGAAGCGGCCGGCCAGTTCCATCAGGCGGATCGCCTTGCGATAGCCTTCGGGCTTGCCCATGCCGAAATTGTGACGGAGCCGGCTCTGCGTGTCGTTGCCCTTCTCATGCCCGATCAGCATAACCTTGCGATCGTTCAGCGTGGCAAAGCCGCCCATGATCGCTTCATCCTCACCGAAATGGCGGTCCCCACCCAGCGGCATGAAGTCGGTGAACATGTGGTCCACGTAGTCGCGGAAATGCGGGCGCTGCGGATGGCGGGCGACCTGCGTCTTCTGCCACGGCGTGAGCGAGGCATAGGCCTGCGCGAGCAGATCGTCGCTCTTCTTCTCCAGCTTCTGCAGCTCGGAAGAAATGTCGACATCGTCGCCGCCGGCAGCGCGGAGTTCGGCAATCCGCTCCTGCAGGGCGGCAACGGGTTTTTCGAATTCGAGATAGGAAATCATGTTCGTGCGCTAACCGCCCCGTGCGCCGCCCGCAAGAGGATGCCGTTCGTTCACCAGCGCGACCAGACGCGCCGAATCCACATGGGTGTAGATCTGCGTCGTGGCGATATCCGCGTGGCCGAGCAGCGTCTGCAGCACGCGCAGGTCCGCGCCGCCTTCCAGCAGATGCGTCGCGAAGGCGTGGCGCAGGACATGCGGGCTGAGCTTCGCCGGATCGAGCCCGGCGCGCAGCGCGAGTTCCTTGAGCAGCTGGAACAGCCGCACCCGCGTGAGGTGCTTCCCGCGAGATGGAAAGAGATAGGGGCCATCGGCCGGCCGTACCGCCAGCCAGCGGGACAGCGCCTGCCGCGCGCGGGTGGAGACGGGCACCAGCCGCTGCTGCCCACCCTTCCCCGACACCGTGATGAAGGGCGCGTCGCGCGGCACGGAGGAAAGCGGCAAGGCCACGAGCTCGGTCGCCCGCAGGCCGGAGCCATAGAGCATCTCCAGCAATGCCAGCAGGCGCAAGGCGGGCGGGCGGGCGCTCTCTGCCTCCTCCTCGGCCTGCCGGAACAGCAACTCGACCTGTTCGTGCGAGAGGATCTTCGGCAGCGGCCGGCGCGCGACCGGGCGTGGCAGGGCGGCGGAGGGATCATCCTCCCGCAGCTTCTCGTCCACCAGAAAGCCGTAGAACTGGCGCAGGGCGGAGGCCTTGCGGGCGACCGTGGACGGCGCGAGATCGGCCCAGGCCTGCCCCAGCCGCGCCAGCGCTGCACGATCGGCATGCAGCAGATCGCCCAGCACCTCCTCCGCGCCTTCGAGATCGCGCCGATAAGCCGCCAGCGTATTGGCTGCCGCGCCCCGCTCCGCCGCGAGCATGGCGAGGAAGCTTTCGATCGCCATGCGGGCTAGGCCCGCGCGACCGCCTCGGCCGCGATCATGCGGGCTTCGGCGTCCAGCCCCACCTGCTCCAGCGCGCGCACGATATGGAACAGGTTGCGCGCGGTCATCTTGTCCCAGCTGCTGCCCTGCATGCCAACCGCGGCCAGCAGGGCCACCAGCGCCGGATTGTCCAGCTCGGCCGCGCGATCAATCTTGCGCGCCCATGCGCCCGGACGATCGAGATCCACCTTGAAGCGATCGGAGAGGCTCGAAACATCGCCCGGATCGAGCCGCCCCAGCCCCGCCAGCCCCGCCAGCAGGAAGCGGGACTTGCGCTGGCCGGCGCTTTCATCCGCCTCGGCGAAGCTGTCGAAGGCGCTGCGGCTCACGCCGGTGGAGCGCTGCGGCTGCGCCAGCGCCAGCAGGCCCCAGGCGGGGCTGCCTTCATCCACCACTTCGCTCCACAACATGGCGTTGCGATCCAGCCCGGCCGTCAGCATCGAGCCGATCAGACGCGGCGCGTCGGCGGCCAGCGCATCACTGACCGGTAGGCGGGCGGCGGCATAGGCCGTCAGCACTTCGCTGCCATAGCCGCCTTCATCCCACAGCCGCCGCATGGCAGCGACACGGTCTGCCGGATCGGCGGCAACATAGGCGTCGCGCAGCGCGGTGGCGCGCGCATTGTCCTCTCCATCCGCCTCCGCCACGCTCCACAGCTGGCTGTAGAGATCGACCATGGCCGCCGCGGACAGCACCCCCCGCCCGGCGGCCAGCCCGGCTGCCTCCGCGCGGGCGGGCAGCGGCACGGCAGGAATCAGCGCATCGGAAATGGTGTAGAGCGGGCCGGCATCGTCCAGCAGGCTGTCGGGCACTTCCACGCCCAGCGCGCGGGCGAGGCCGAAGCGGAACGGCGTCAGTTCCTCCACATCGTCCCATTCGATATTCACCGCGCGCCGCCCTTCCGCCGCAGCGCCGGCAAAGCGCTGGGCCAGCAGCACGTCGATACGCGGCGCGGTGCCCCGGCCGAGCGCCCGGTTCAGCTCCCGGTCCGCGCTCCGTGCGTCACCGCCATAGGCAGTGCAGATCGAGCGGGTGAGCTCCCACTGCGGATCTTCCAGCAGCCCGCTCTGCAGCCGGGCGACCGGGCACATGCCGAGCACGTCACCGGTGGCAAGGTAGGCAGCAAAAGCCGCCGAGGCGAGCGCGGGATTGTAGTTGTCGGAATCCACATCCTGCACCAGCGCGCGCGCCACCACGGGCTCTCCCATCCGGTTGAGCAGCGCGGCGCGCAACGCGGCGAATTCCACCGGGTCCATGCCGGAGGGAGCATTCAGGCGGCTGGCGAGCGCCCGGCGCAGCAGGATATGACCCCAGCGGGAAACCAGCGGCGCGCGGGTGCCCGCCAGCGCGGCACGAACCAGTGCCGCTGGCTGCCCGGCCAGCGATCCGGAAGGAAAGCCGCCTTCGGAAGAGGCGATGACGCCGACCCGGCGCAAGGCCCGGCGCGCGCCCGGAGGGACGTCGTACTTCGGCTTGAGGCCAAGCACCTCGTCGATCTCGTCCGGCTCCATCCTCTCGAGCTCGGCCAGCGAGGGGAAATTTTCCGGCAGGGCGACCGGTGTTTCCTCGCCCGGAATGACGCCAGGCAAAGGCTGGATCACGGGGCCGGCGGTCGGCAGTGGGGCCGGTCCGGGTGTCGGGCTCGCCCCCGGGGCAGGCGTGGCGGCACTGCGGCTGGGGCGCGGAGTGGGCGCAGGTGCGGGGGCCGGATTGCCGAACCCCGGCGGCAGCAGCGATTCGGGAGCAGCCAGCGCAAGGGTGGAGCTCAGCCCCAGCGCGATCCCGCCCAGCAGCACGGCGCGCCTCACTGCGCGCCCTCCGGCAGTTCCACCGGTTGCTCGATCATCCGCTGCGGTTCCCGTCCGCCGTCGTACCAGGCGAACAGCAGGAACAGCAGCAGCACGACGCAAAGACCCATCAATATTCTTTCCCGGCGCATCGCCACCAGCCGCAAGCCCTTTCCCGCAAACTTGCACGGGCGGTTAGCCTATCTATAGGCACTGCGGCAATGATGATCGAAACCCGCATGCCCACCGATGGCGAGATCCGCGCCCTTGCCGCCCGTATCGACCGGCCGATCGTGCTGGTCGGCATGATGGGCGTGGGAAAGTCCACCATCGGGCGCAAGCTGGCGCAATTGCTCGGCCTCTCCTTCACCGACGCGGATGACGAAATCGAAAAGGCCGCGCAGATGGCGATCGCGGAAATCTTCGAGCAGTTCGGCGAGGCATATTTCCGCGACGGCGAGCGGCGCGTGATCGCGCGGCTGATGGACGGCGGGCCGAGCGTGATCGCCACGGGCGGCGGCGCCTTCGTGCAGGCCGACACGCGCGAGCTCATCCTGCAGCGCGGGCTCGCCATCTGGCTGGACAGCGACGTGGATACGCTGGTGGAGCGGGTCGGCCGCAAGGACAGCCGGCCGCTGCTGCGCGGCGGCGACCCGCGCGAGATCATGGCGCGGCTGAAGGCGGAGCGGGAGCCTGCCTATTCCGCCGCGCCCATCAAGGTGATGAGCGATGCCGGCCCCCATGGGGAGACGGTGAACCGCATTCTGAAGGCACTGATCGAATGGCACTGATTCCCGTTGAACTCGCCGGCCGCTCCTACGAAGTGCGCGTCGGCACCGGCCTGCTGGCTGATGCGGCGGCGCAATGCGGCAAGCTGCTGCGCAAGCGCCGCGTGCCGGTGATCACCGATGCCAATGTGGCAAGTCACTGGAAAGACACGCTGGCCGCCTCGCTCGAGGCTGCCGGGCACGAACCCCGCTTCCTGGTGCTGGCCCCCGGAGAAGGGGCCAAGAGCTGGCAGGTGCTCGAGCTGGTGATGGACTGGCTGCTGGCGGAGGAGGTGGAGCGCGGCGATCACATCCTGGCGCTGGGCGGCGGAGTGATCGGCGATCTCACCGGCTTCGCGGCGGCGATCCTCAAGCGCGGCTGCGGTTTCATCCAGCTGCCCACCACTCTGCTGGCGCAGGTGGACAGCAGCGTTGGGGGCAAGACGGCGATCAACACCGGGGCGGGGAAGAACCTCGTCGGCGCCTTCCATCAGCCGGCGCTCGTCCTCGCCGATCTCGCCGCGCTCGACACCCTTCCCCGGCGCGAGATGGCGGCGGGTTATGCCGAGGTCATCAAATACGGAATCCTCGGCGATCGCGCCTTTTTCGAATGGTGCGAGGCGGAAGGGCCGCAGGTGATCGCGGGGGACAAGGCGGCGCAGGAATATGCCGTGACCGAGAGCGTGAAGGCCAAGGCGCGGATCGTGGCAGAGGATGAGCGGGAGACGACCGGGGCGCGGGCGCTGCTTAACCTTGGCCACACTTTCGGCCACGCACTGGAAGCGCAGACCGGCTTTTCCGACCGGCTGCTGCATGGCGAGGCGGTGGCGCTGGGCATGGTGCTGGCCGCGCGCTACTCCGCGCGGCGGGGCTATATCGACGATTTACAAGCCGCCCGCATCGCCAGTGCAATTGGTTCTTCATGCCTGCCGGTCGAAATCGCAGGGCTGGGCCTCAATTGCGACGGGGCGACTCTGGCCGGCCACATGCTGCATGACAAGAAGATGGACGCGGGCACCCTGCCCTTCGTCCTGCTGCGCGACATTGGCGAGGCCTTCCTTGATCGCGCGGTGTCGCTGGAGGATGTGGCGGCCTTCCTCGACGAGCAATTGCAGGCGCGTTGAGCTTGCCGCTCGTGCCGGCTAGGAGGTTGCAATTGAAACCAGCGGGACGCGGATATGACCACGGCTGAAGCCACCCCCGAACTCGATTTCGAGACGCGGGACGACCGGGCCTTTCTCGGCCACCCCAAGGGCCTCGGTTATCTGTCCTTCGTCGAAGGCTGCGAACGCTTTTCCTATTATTCCATGCAGACCCTGCTGGTGCTCTACATGGTCAATTACCTGCTGCCCCAGCGGTTCGACGCGGTGGCGGGGCTCGGCTGGCTGCAGCAATGGCGCTATGGCGGGCTGGAGGGGCAGCCGCTCGCCTCGGCCATTTTTGGCGACTACACCGCGCTGGTCTATCTCACCCCCATCCTCGGCGGCATTGCGGCGGATCGCTGGCTGGGCCGCCGCGCCGCGCTGATCGCCGGGGGCGCCATCATGGCGCTGGGCCATTTCCTGATGGCCTTCGAAGGCAGCTTCCTGTTCGCCCTTTTGGCGCTGGTGGTCGGCGTCGGCCTGTTCAAGGGCAATATCGCCAGCCAGGTGGGCGAGCTCTATCGCGACGGCGACACCCGCCGCGCCATGGCGTTCCAGATCTTCTACATCGCCATCAATGTCAGCGTGATCGCCGCGCCGCTGATTTCCGGCACGCTGGGCGAGGATGTGGGCTGGCACTGGGGCTTCGGCGCCGCCGGCGTGGTGATGGTGCTGGGCCTCGCGCTCTACCTGATGGCCCGCCCCTGGCTGCCGCAGGACGAGGCCGGCCGCGGCAAGGCCGCCGGCCCCCGCCCCCGGCTGAAGCGACAGGACTGGAGCCGCATCGCCGCCGTGGTGGTGCTGGTGCCGGTGCTGGCCGTCTCGCTGCTGACCAATCAGGAGATCTTCAACGCCTATCTCGTGTGGGCGGATGCGCATTTCCAGCTGACCTTCTTCGGCCGCACCCTGCCGACGAGCTGGATGATCACCATCGACGCCACCGCGTCCTTCTCCATGCTGGTAGCGGTCGCCGCATTCTGGAAATGGTTCGGTGATCGCACCGGGCGCGAGCCGGACGAGCTGGGCAAGATGATCATCGGCAGCGCCTTCTCCATGGCGGCGGGCATGTGCCTGGTGATGGCGGCGCTGACGCAGGGCGGCGGCAAGATCGGCCTGTTCTGGCCGGTGATGTTCCACCTCATCAATTCGATCGCCTTCGCGCATATCCTGCCGGTCAGCCTGGCCCTGTTCACGCGGCTGGCGCCGAGGGCGCTCAACGGCACGATCATCGGGATCTATTATCTCGCCTTCTTCCTCGCCAATCTCACCGTGGGCACGGTGGGCGGCTGGTATTCCAGCATGGATATCGTGAGCTTCTGGCTGCTGCATGTCGCCAGCGCGGGCGTGGGGCTGGTGGCCTTCGCGGGGTTCAAGTTCCTGCTGGCCGATCGCCTGATGGGCGTCACCACCGATCGCGAGGCTGCGGCCTAGCCGCGCCAGCCCGCCACCGAGCGCAGGGCGGTGCACTCCGCCGCCCTGCCGCTGGCGACCACGCTGAGATCGCCATCGGTTTCGAGCACCACGGCGGCGACATCCTCCACCGTGCCATGGCCGGACTTGCGAATCGCCCCTTCGATGTCGCTGCGCGTGATCCGCTCGTCCCGCATGGCATCTTCGAGAAACTCGCCATCGCGCAGCACCAGCCGCGGATCGGCGCGGATCAGGCCCTTGAACCACGAAAGGCGCAGCGAGAGAAAGGCGACGAGCCATTGCAGCAGCGCCAGCATGGCAAAGGCGAGCGCCCCTTCCGCGAAGGAAACATCGGTGCTCAGCAGGACGGTGGCCAGCGTAGAACCGAAGGCCACGGTGACGACGAAATCGAAGATGTTGAGCTTCGCCAGCGAGCGCTTGCCCGACAGCCTCAGGATCAGCACCAGCGTGCCATAAGCGAGGATGGTGATCACGATCACCCGCAGCAATTCATGCCAAGTATCGAAGAACATACGGACCATACGCGCGGGGAAGCCGCTCGGGTCCGGCTTCGGGGCCTAGGCTCTCCTCAGGGCAGCGCGGGCTTCAGGTCCACCACGGAGAAGTCTGCCAGCAGTGCCTCCACCAGCAAGCCGCGGTGGCAGGTCTCCCGCTCCTCGCAATAGCATAGCAGGCAGACGCGCTGCTGTTCTGCCAGCGCGCGCAATTCGGCCATCTGCGCCAGCGCCTGCGGCAGTTCGAGCTGGCCCGAATAGATCCGCGCCAATTCCGCATGATCGCCGCGCCGCGCCGCCGCCCGACCTTCGGCCGGGGTGCCGAGGTCGCGGAAATGGCGGTAGGCCACGCCCGCTTCCTCCACCGCTGCCCTGAGGGAATTCTTGGAGAAACCGGGCCTGCGCGAGAGCGGGAGGTAGCGGACATCGGCCAGCAGCTCGACGCCCGCATCCGTCAGCGCGGATACCAGCGCGGGCTGCGTGGCGTGGGCATAGCCGATGGTGAAGATGCTGCGCGTCATTTGGCTTTCCTACTGCCAGGAGGAACGGCTCAGGGCAGTGTTGGTGCCGCGCTGTGCCCTTGCCGCAGGGCTCCGCGGGTGGGGCTGGATGGACCCTGAAACAAGTTCAGGGTGACGAAGAGAGGGAGGGTGTGCTTTGCCGTCGGATCAGCCTTGGGCCACCATCGTCATGCTGAACTTGTTTCAGCATCCATTCCGCGCCCGGCTCATGGTCGCCAGCCTAGAGCGGCAGATTGTCGTGCTTCTTCCAGGGGTTCTCCAGCACCTTGCCGCGCAGCTTGCGCAGGCCGAGGGCGATGCGGCGGCGGGTGGAGTGCGGGTAGATCACCTCGTCGATGAAGCCCATGCTGGCCGCCACGAAGGGGTTGGCGAAGCGGTCTTCATATTCCTTCGTCTTTTCCGCGATCTCTTCACTGTTGAGGCCGCGGAAAATGATCTCCACCGCGCCCTTTGCGCCCATCACGGCGATCTCCGCGGTGGGCCAGGCGTAGTTCAAGTCACCCCGCAAATGCTTGGACGCCATGACGTCATAGGCTCCGCCATAGGCCTTGCGCGTGATCACGGTGATCTTGGGCACGGTCGCTTCGGCATAGGCGAACAGCAGCTTGGCACCGTGCTTGATGATGCCATTGTGTTCCTGCGCCGTGCCGGGGAGGAAGCCGGGCACGTCCACGAAGGTGATGATCGGGATGTTGAAGGCGTCGCAGAAGCGCACGAAGCGCGCGGCCTTGCGGCTGGCGTTGATGTCCAGCACGCCTGCCAGCACCATCGGCTGATTGGCGACCACGCCGACGGTGCGCCCTTCCACCCGGCCGAAGCCGCACAGGATATTGCCGCCATGGGCCGGCTGGATTTCGAAGAACTCGCCTTCGTCCAGCACCTTCCGCACCAGTTCGTGCATGTCATAGGGCTGGTTGGCGCTGGCGGGCACCAGCGTGTCCAGGCTCGGCTCCAGCCGGTCCCACGGATCGGCAGAGGGCAGCAGGGGCACGCCGTCGCGGTTGTTGGCCGGCAACAGGCTGATGAAATCGCGGGCCGCCGTCAGCGTTTCCAGATCATTGTCCAGCGCCAGATCAGCCACGCCGGTGCGCGTGGTGTGCGTCACCGCCCCGCCCAGCTCTTCCTGCGTCACCTGTTCGTTGGTGACCGTCTTCACCACGTCCGGGCCGGTGACGAACATATAGCTGCTGTCCTTCACCATGAAGATGAAGTCCGTCATCGCGGGGGAATAGACCGCCCCGCCCGCGCATGGCCCCATGATGAGGCTGAGCTGCGGGATCACGCCGCTGGCCAGCACATTGCGCTGGAACACCTCGGCATAGCCGCCCAGGCTGGCGACGCCTTCCTGGATGCGCGCGCCGCCGCTGTCGTTGAGACCGATGATCGGTGCGCCCACCTTCATCGCCATGTCCATCACCTTGCAGATCTTCTGCGCGTGGCGTTCGGACAGGCTGCCGCCGAATACGGTGAAATCCTGGCTGAACACGAACACCAGCCGGCCGTTGATCGTGCCGCTGCCGGTGACGACGCCGTCCCCCGGCACGCGCTGATCGGGCATGCCGAAATCGGTGCAATTGTGCTCCACATACATGTCCAGCTCTTCGAAGGAGCCTTCGTCGAGCAGCACGTCGAGCCTCTCACGCGCGGTCAGCTTGCCCTTGGCATGCTGTGCGGCGATCCGCTTCTCACCCCCGCCCAGGCGGGCGGCGGCGCGGCGGCGTTCCAGTTCCTCGATATTGGCGGACATAGGCTCTCCCCGGAGATTGTTTCCGGGGTAACCGCCGGGGGGAGCGCCCGCAAGCCGCTTCGCCGCCGAAGCGGCTGGCGGCTATTTCAGCAGCACCAGCTCTTCCGCCATGGTCGGGTGAATCGCCACGGTGGCGTCGAAATCGTCCTTGGTGAGGCCGACCTTCACCGCCACGGCCGCCGCCTGCATGATCTCCGGCGAATCGGGCCCGATCATGTGAATGCCGAGGATGCGGCCATCGGCGGCGTTGCACACCATCTTGTAAAGGCTGCGTTCGTTCCGGCCGGCCAGCACGTTCTTCATCGGGCGGAAGTCCGACTGATAGATCTTGATCGTGCCGAACTTGTTGCGCGCCTCGCTCTCGGTCAGGCCCACGGCGGCGATCGGTGGATGGCTGAACACGGCGCTGGGGATGCAATCATGGCTGACCTTCGTCGGCTTGTCGCCGAACAGCGTATCGGCGAAGGCCTGCCCTTCGCGGATCGCCACCGGCGTCAGCTGCACTCGGTCGGTCACGTCGCCCACGGCATGGATGCTGGGCACATTGGTGGTGCCATAGTCATCCACCGCGATGGCGCCGCGCTCGCCCAGCGTGACCCCGGCCGCTTCCAGCCCCAGCCCTTCGGTGTTGGGAATGCGGCCGGTGGCGAACAGCACGCAATCCACTTCCAGATCGTCATGATTGGTCATGGACACGCGCAGGCAGCCATCCTCGGTCTTCTCGATGCCGCGGAAGCTGGCGTTGAAGCGGAAATCGATGCCCTTCATCACGGAGATCTGCAGCAAACGGTCGCGCAGGCTCTGGTCATAGCCGCGCAGCAGCGTGTCCGACCGGTTGATGATCGTCACATGCGTGCCGAATTCGTTGAAGATGCCGGCGAATTCATTGGCGATATAGCCGCCGCCGGCAATCAGGATGCGGCGCGGCAGTTCGTCGAGATGGAACACCTCGTTGGAGGTGATGCCCAGCTCGTGCCCCTTGCATTCGGGGATCAGCGGGCGGGCGCCCACGGCGATCAGGATATGCCGCGCGGTGACCTTGCGCCCATCGCCCAGCGTCACTTCATTGGGGCCGGACACGGTGGCGCGCTGGGGGATGATCTCCACCCCATGGTTTTCCAGCGTCTGGGTGTAGAGGCCGTTGAGCCGATCCACATCCTTCAGCACATTGTCGCGCAGCACCTTCCAGTCGAAGCGGCAGGTTTCCATCGTCCAGCCGAAATTGCGCGCATCCTGCACATCCTCGGCGAAATGGGCGCCGTAGACGAGCATCTTCTTGGGCACGCAGCCACGGATCACGCAGGTGCCGCCGACGCGGTATTCCTCCGCCACGGCCACCTTCGCGCCATGGGCGGCGGCCACTCGGCTGGCGCGCACGCCGCCGGAACCCGCACCGATGGTAAAGAGGTCATAGTCGTAATCGGCCATATGCGCGCTCCTGCAGGATCAGAGAGCGCGCATATGGCGGCCGGGGGCGCGCTTGCCAACCGCCCCCGCACATGGCTGGCGCCGGAGCGGCGCCATGCCCGTGCGATCGGCGGCTATGGAGCGATTACGCGCGGGGGGCGGAACCCCCGCCCGAACGGCGCCGCCGGCGGTTGCCGCCGGGGCGGCTCGCATTGCCGGAATTGCCTGCCGGACGGCCCGAGGCGCCACTGCCGCTGCCGCCACGCGGCTTGGCTTCGGCGGTGCGGCGCGGACGGCGATTGCCGCCGCCCTGGCGCGGCGGGCGCGCATCGCGCTCTTCCTCGCGGGCACGCTCGGCCTGCGGGGTGCGCGCGGCGACCATTTCCACTTCGGCGCGGAAGTTCTCCGGCAGCTCGACCTTGTCCAGCGTCACGCGGGTGAGCTTCTGGATGTCGCGCAGATAATCCCGCTCGTCCGTCGCGCAGAAGGAAATCGCCACCCCCTCGCGCCCGGCGCGCGCGGTGCGGCCGATGCGGTGGACATATTGCTCGGGCACATTGGGCAGCTCGAAATTGATCACATGGCTCACCCCGGTGATGTCGATGCCGCGCGCGGCGATGTCAGTCGCCACCAGCACGCGCACCTGCCCCTCGCGGAACTCGCCCAGCGCGCGTTCGCGCTGCGGCTGGCTCTTGTTGCCGTGGATCGCATTGGCGCGCATGCCGCCCTGCGCCAGCTTGCGCACCACGCGGTCGGCGCCATGCTTGGTGCGGGTGAACACCAGCACGCGGTCCATCTCGCCGGCCTTGAAGCCGTCGCGCAGCACGATGCCCAGCAGCGCCTGCTTTTCCGCCTGGTTGACGAAGCACACATATTGCTCGACCCGCTCCGCCGTGGTGGCCGCGGGCGCGACCGAAACCTGCGCCGGATCGGTGAGATACTGGCTCGCCAGATCCTTGATCGCCTTGGGCATGGTGGCGGAGAAGAACAGCGTCTGCCGCTGCTTCGGGATCATCCGCACGATCTGGCGCAGTGCATGGATGAAGCCGAGGTCCAGCATCTGGTCCGCCTCGTCCAGCACCAGCACTTCCACCTGGCCGAGATCGAGCGCGCCCTGATCGGTCAGGTCCACCAGCCGGCCCGGCGTGGCGATGAGGATATCGACGCCGCGCGCCAGATCCTGCCGGTTGCGGTTGACCGAAGTGCCGCCGAACACGGTGGCGATCTTCAGATGAGCGAAGCGGGCATAATCCTGCGCGCTCTGGGCGATCTGGCCAGCCAGCTCGCGCGTGGGCGCCAGCACCAGCATGCGGCAGCAACGCCGCTGCGGGCGCTTGTCCGCGGCGACCAGCCGGTCGATCGAGGGCAGCATGAAGGCCGCCGTCTTGCCCGTGCCGGTCTGCGCGATGCCCAGCAGGTCGCGCCCTTCGAGCACATAGGGGATCGCCTGCTGCTGGATCGGCGACGGCGTTTCATAGCCCTTGAGGGAAAGTGCCTGGAGTACGGACTGCGACAGGCCGAGTTGTTCGAATGTCATGTAACTGTTGAACTCGCATCGTGTGCGATTGCGCGCAGCCGGAATCCGGGCGCGCGTTCGCGGGGTTGAAAACCGCCCGCGTGAATTGGGAAGCTTTGGATAACCGAAGCGCGGCCGAGGCGGATATCCGCCGGTTCACGCTGCCTGCGCGCTTCGCTGGCCGGGCACATAGGCGCCAATTGCGGAAAAGTCAATCTGCCCGCAGCGGCGGCGGCGCCGCAGATGCCGCGCCGCCCCCTTTGGAAAGCCGGATCAGCCGGCGAGCCCGGCCTTTGCAAGCAGCGCCTCGGTGCTGGGATCGAATTGCTCCCCGCCCTTCTCGATCTTCTTGGCGATCTCCTTGCCCAGTTCCACGCCGAACTGGTCGAAGGGATTGATTCCCATCAGCACGGCGTTGGCGAAGGTGCGGTGTTCGTGAAAGGCGATCAGCGCACCCACGGTGGCAGGATCGAGATCGTCGCACAGGATCGTGGCGGAGGGGCGATTGCCGGGATAGCTGCGCGCGGGATCCTCGCTCTGCTTGCCCGCCATCAGCGCGGCGCCCTGCGCGAAGCAGTTCATCAGCAGGATACGATGATGCGCGGGATCGAGAGCATCCCCCGGCGCAATGCTGGCGATGAAGTCGATCGGCACCAGATGCGTGCCCTGGTGGAGCAGCTGGAACACCGCGTGCTGCGCGTCGGTGCCGACACCGCCCCAGGTGATCGGCGCGGTGGGGCCATCCACCGGGTCGCCTTCGGCCGTCACGCTCTTGCCGTTGCTCTCCATTTCCAGCTGCTGGAGATAGTCGGGCAGCAGGCCGAGCCGTTCGTCATAGGCGAAGACAGCGCGCGTTTCCGCGCCCTTGATCCGCGCATAATAGAGATCGCTGAAGGCGGCGCGCAGCGGCAGGTTCGCTGCCCCCGCCGTGTCGCGGAAATGCCGGTCCACCGCCGCGGCGCCATCGAGGAAGGCCTGGAAATCCTCCCACCCGATCGCCACCGCCACCGGGAAGCCGATGGAGGACCAGATGGAATAGCGCCCGCCCACGCTTTCGGCGAAGGGCAGGATGCGCGTTTCGTCCACGCCCCATTCCACCGCCTTCTCGGGCGCGGCGGTGAGCGCGATCACCCGGCCCGCGGGATCGGCCACGCCATTGGCGGCGAGCCAATCCAGCGCGCTTTGCGCATTCGTCATCGTCTCGATCGTGGTGAAGGTCTTGCTGGCCACCGCAAGCAGCGTCGTCTGCGGATCGCAGGCGGCAAAGGCCTCTTCCAGCGCGACGCCATCGATATTGGAGACGACATGCACGTCCACCAGCGCGAGATCGCGCCCCAGCGCATCCACCGCCAGCGCGGGACCGAGCGCCGATCCCCCGATGCCGACATGGATCAGGTGCTTCACCTCACCCAGCGCGCCGTCGTGGATCGCCTGCACCAGCAGCTTCATCCGCTCCCGCAGGGCGGCCGCTTCCTCCACGCTCGCTTCGCGGCCGACGCCGCGCAGCGCGGAATGTTCCGCAGCGCGGTTCTCGGTGGGGTTGACCACCTCGCCCGCGAACATGCGCCGGCGCATTTCGTCAAAGCCCGCCGCTTCGGCCAGCGCCGTGAAATCGGCAATCAGCGCATCGGTGAGATGGGTCTTGGACCAATCGAAGAGAATGCCGCCCTCGCCCAGCTCCAGCCGGCCAGTGAACTTGTCCACCCGCTGCGGATCGGCGGCGAACAGGTCGGCCAGGGTGGGATCGGAATGCTTCGCCAACTGGGCCCATGCGGCCTTGAAAGCCTCGCTCACCACTCATTCTCCTCCGTTGCAACGCAGCATGGGCTAAGCCCTTGAACTGCGAATGCAACCGCCAAATGACGCTCTCGCCGCCCCGCCGCCGCCCTGCCCCGAATGGGCGCAGTCCGCCCGCCCGGCGTCTCCGCGCTTGACGATCCCCCTCGCGCTCAACATGACCGTGGCGATGAACGACACACCCCCACAGGACAGCACCGGGCAGGCCCCGGCGCCGCCCGCCGCGCCGAAGAAGAAGGAGGAAGGCAGCTTCCTCTGGTTCCTGGTGAAGCTGGTGATCATCGTCACCATCGTGCGCACGCTGGTTTTCTCCAGCCATTCGATCCCGAGCGAATCGATGATGCCCGATCTGCTGGAAGGGGATTACCTGTTCGCCGCCAAATGGCCTTACGGCTATTCGCAGGCGTCCATGCCGTTCGACATCAAGCTGTGGAGCGGGCGCATTCCAGCCGGGATTCCCGATCGCGGCGATGTGGTCATCTTCAAGCATCCGATCGACCGGGTGGATTATGTGAAGCGGGTGATCGGCCTGCCGGGGGACCAGATCCGCGTCTCGGGCGGCGTGGTGGAGATCAACGGCCGGCCGGTGCCGCGCGTGAAGCAGCCCGATTTCGTCCTCCCCGTAACGCCCCAGGAAGGCTGCGCCGAAGCGCGCTTTGCCGTGCAGGCGGCCGATGGCGGGCTGACCTGCCACTATCCGCAGTTCCGCGAGACGCTGCCCAACGGCGTCACCTTCGACGTGCTCGATTTCGGGCCGACGCAGGCGAAGGACAATACGGACGCCGTGATCGTGCCCGAAGGCCATCTGTTCATGATGGGCGACAATCGGGACAATTCCATGGATAGCCGCTATCCCGCCGTGCCCAATGGCGGCGTGGGGCTGGTGCCGGTGGAAAATGTCGTCGGCCGCGCCGGCGTGATCTTCTTCTCCACCGATGGCAGCGCCGAATGGCTGAAGCCGTGGACCTGGTTCACCGCCGCGCGGTGGAGCCGCATCGGCCATACGATCTGATGGCAGACCTCGATAAGCTGGGCGAAACGCGCCCCTGGCTGGAGGCAGCGGGCTTTTTGGTGCAGGACGAGGCGCTGTGGATCGAGGCGCTGACCCATGGCAGCACCGGGGCGGATCGCGATTATCAGCGGCTGGAATTCCTCGGCGATCGCGTCTTGGGCCTCTCGATCGCCGAATGGCTCTATCGCCAGAGCGCGGGAGCGGAAGGGCAGCTGGCGCAGCGGCTGAACGCGCTGGTCAGCCGCCAGACCTGCGCCCGGGTGGCGCGCGAGATCGGCCTGCCCGCGCATCTGCGGCTGGGCAAGCAGGCGCGCGATGATGGCGCCGCCGACAGCGACAATGTACTGTGCGATGTGATGGAGGCGCTGCTGGGGGCCAACTTCCTGGAAGCGGGGTTCGAGGCTACACGCGGCGTCGTGCATGCCAAATGGCGCCGCGCCTTCGAAGGACAGGCCGGCCGCGCCAAGCATCCCAAGAGCGCGCTGCAGGAATGGGCGGCGGGCAACCGGCGCAAGCCGCCGGAATATTCAGTGATCGACCGCAGCGGGCCGGATCACGCGGCACGCTTCACCGTTCGGGTGAGCGTGGCCAATGTCGGCGAGGTGGAAGCCACCGCCGGCAGCAAGCAGGAAGCAGAAACCGCCGCCGCGCGGCTGTTCATGGAGAGATACGGGTGAGCGAAAGCGCAGAAACCAAATGCGGCGTGGTCGCCGTGATCGGTGCGCCGAACGCGGGGAAATCCACGCTGGTGAACCAGCTCGTTGGCCAGAAGGTGGCGATCACCAGCGCCAAGGCGCAGACCACGCGGGCGCGCCTGCTGGGCATCGCGCTGGCCGGCCCGGTGCAGATCATCCTGGCCGATACGCCCGGCATCTTCGCGCCCCGGCGCCGGCTGGACCGCGCGATGGTGAACGCCGCCTGGGAAGGCGCGGTGGCGGCCGACGCCATCCTGCTGGTGGTGGACCCCGTCAAGCAGCGCCGCCACGAACTGGAGCCGTTGCTGGAGGTGCTGAAGGACCGGCCGGAGCGCAAGCTGCTGGCGCTGAACAAGGTGGACATCAGCAAGAAGGAACCGCTGCTGGAGCTGGCGCAGGATCTCGCCGGGAAGGTGAGCTTCGAGGAGGTGTTCTTCATTTCGGCGCTGAGCGGCGACGGCGTGCCGGAACTGAAGGAGCACCTCGCCTCGCTGATGCCGGAGGGGCCGTGGCACTACCCGGAAGATCAGGTGAGCGATGCGAGCGAGCGACTGCTGGCGGCCGAAGTCACCCGCGAGCAGCTCTATCGCCAGCTGCATGAAGAGCTCCCCTATGACAGCGCAGTGCGCCCGGAGAGCTATCAACACCGCCGCGATGGCAGCGTGGAAATCCACCAGCAGATCGTGGTCGGGCGCGACAGCCAGAAACCGATCATGCTGGGCAAGCGCGGCGCCCGCATCAAGGCCATCGGCGAGGCGGCGCGCGCCGAGCTGAGCGAGATTCTGGGGGTGAAGGTCCACCTCTTCCTGCATGTGAAGGTGGACGAACGCTGGGCGGAAAGCCGCGAAGTCTATGAGGAAATGGGGCTGGACTGGGTGCGCTAGCCTGCGGGGTTAGCGGGGCCGGCCGATTTCCCCCGTCTCGTCATTCCCGCGCAGGCGGGAATCCAGTGCGGCACCGGGCCGCGCCCGCCCTTCGTCCGGTCTGTTGCGCCTGCTGGATTCCCGCCTGCGCGGGAATGACGAAGAGGCGAGGGAAAGGGGACGAGCCGAAGCCCGCCCCCTACCCGCTCAGAGACTTGTCAGGATTCGTCCACCGCCTTGCTGACGAGGATGTTCACCGACACGCGGCGGTTCTGTGCCCGCCCGGCGGCCGTGGTGTTGTCTGCCGTGGGATCGGCTTCGGCCATGCCCGTGGGCGTGAGCATCCGATAGGGGGCCCAGCGGCATTCCTGCTGCAGGAAGTTCACCACCCGGCCGGCGCGCTTCTCGCTCAGCGTCTGGTTGTAATCCTGGTCGCCGACGGAGTCGGTGTAGCCGACCACCAGCAGCAGGGCGTTGTCCATTGCCGCTGCATCCTGCGCCGCGGCGCACAGCTCGGTCCTCGCCGCGGGCGACAGGTTCCACTTGCCCGTGTCGAAATAGACGTTCGTCGTGCCCTTCAGGTTGTATTTGTCGATATCGCCCATGCGGCCGCGCAGCGCCTCGGTGGCGGCGGCGTTCTTCTCGATAGCCACGTCATGCTCGGCAAAGCGCTGCGAGGTGCCGCCGTGGATCATCTCCGCGACTTCGAGATCGTCCTTCTTGAACTTTACCTTGCTGGCGACCAGGCCGCCTTCCCACTGCACCGTCTCGACAGCGACAGGGAGACCGTTGAGCAGCGAATCCGCCGCGAGGTCCGTCCGGCCGAGGCCGAGAAAGCCACCCTTGCCGGTGATCTGGGTCGCTTCGCTCAGGCTGATCATCGAATTGGCGCCGTCACCATCGGTCACCTGGATGCTGTTGCCCTTGCGGGCGGACAGGATGCCTTCGATCTCCGGCCCCGCGGGCAGGCCGGAAAGATCGGTCGGCACCTCACCATAGACATTGATGGAATCCTCGCTCGCGGCGGCGTCGCTCGCCCGCTGCGCGGTGTCCTGCACCGGCTCCAGCTGCTGGGCGGACAGGCTGCCCGCCGCACCCACGGCGATCAGTGCTGCTCCACAGAGAAATATCGGCCTTCCGGAAATGTTACGCATCTGATTACTCCCTCAAACTTCAAAGCCGTCTCGGCATTTTGCCCCTTTCGACCGATCACCTGTGCGATGGTCCATGCGGCTGCTGAAAACTCTTTCATTGCGATCGATAAAGATCGTGCGGAATGCACGCCCCTTCGACTGTTCATGCGGCCATTGCTCGCAGATGAACATTTTGGGTCCAATGGTTAATTTGACAGATATTCGGAGCGAGTCGTGCGACGAACCGTTTGCGAGCCCCTGACAGGCGATGGTTAACGCAAGGTGCCGAAGTGCGGGCTCAGGGCTGCGCGCGGGTCATCGTGCGGAAGCGCGCGAGGCTGCACAGCGCGGCCACCACGGCCAATGCGCAGGCAACCAGCAGCGGGGTCGGCCCCATGCCCATGCCGCCTGCCAGCAATATGCCCACCACCACCGCCGCCATGGTCTGGCCCAGCAGGCGCGAGGTGGACAGCAGCCCCCCAGCCGCCGCCGCCCGATCGCGCGGGGCGCGACCGATCAGCAGGCGCGAATTGGGCGCGAAGAACAGCCCGAAGCCGAGCGCGGAGAGGCTCAGCCGCCAGGCGACATCGAACGGGCTTGCCGTGTTCGGCAGGGTGGCGAGGAACAGCAGGCCGATGATGGCGATCACCATGCCCGTGACGCCCAGCTTGGTCGGCGCGATCCGGTCGGACATCCAGCCTGCGGCCGGGGCCACCACCAGCATGGTGAGCGGGAACGGCAGCAGCAGCAGGCCCACTTCCTGCGGCGCATAGCCCATCGCCTGTTCCAGCCGGAAGGGCATGGAGATCATCAGCGATCCGGCGGAAATGAAGCAGGTGAAGGCGGCCAGCGCGGAGAGGCCGAGCACGGGCTTGGCGAGGAGATCGACCGGCACCACCGGCGCCGTCCGCGCCCGCTCCCGCCGCACGAGCAGCAACAGCGACACGACGCCCGCTGCGGAGAGAGCGATGCCGAGGCCGAGCGTCTCATGCGTTGCCACCTGCACGCCGCCGATCAGCAGCAGCATGGTGGCCGCGCTCCACAGCCCGCTCAGCCATTCGGCCGGGATCGGCCGCGGCGTGGGTTCAGGCAGCGCGCGGCCCAGGAAAAGCGAGATGATGGCAAAGGGCACGGCAGCCACGAACACCCAGTGCCACGCCAGATGGCCGACGATGTAGCCGCCCAGCGTCGGCGCCACGGCATTGGAGGAGGCGACGATCACGCTGTTGATGCCCATGCCGGTGCCCAGCTTGCTGGCAGGATAGATCTGCCGCAGCATCGCCGCCGAGACGCTGAGCGCCATGCCCGCGCCCAGTGCCTGCAGGGCGCGCAGCACCAGCAGGAAGATGAAATTGTCCGCCAGCAGGCACAGGGCCGAAGCGAGGAGGAAGACCATCTGCCCGTATTGGTAGAGCTTGCGGTGCCCCATCTTGTCGCCCAGGCTGGCGAAGGGCAGCAGCACCATCACCAGCACCAGCTGATAGATGGTGACGACATTGGTGACGGCGCCGTTGGTTACGCCGAGATCGCGCGCAATCGTGGGCAGCGCGACATTGGCGATCGACCCATCCAGCACCAGCAGCGCCGTGCCGAAGCTGATCGCCGCAATCGCCCACCAGCGGCGCGGCTGGGGCAGGCCGTCCGCGTCGGTAGCAGTCGGCGGATTGCCGCCTTTGTCTTCCGCTTCCTGTGGGTTTCGCGCCTGCAGCATCGCGGCCATGTGACCTTACGTGCCCTGCTATTCAAGAGGATAAGCGTTCGGCCCGCGGCAGCCTAGCGCTTCTTGGCGATCTCGATCCCTTCGATCCGCGCCCGTTCGCGGGTCGATTCCTCGGTGCGGGTGAGCGCCTTGGCGATTTCCTTCAAGCCCTTGCCCTTGGCCGCGAGCGTCCGCAGCTTGCCGACCTCGTCCGAACGCCAGGGCTGGCGGTGGCGGGCGAAAGGTTCGCTCACGCCCCCTCCTCCGCGCCGGCTTTTTTCGCGGGGGCCTTCTTCTTTGCCGCAGGCTTCTTCGCCGGCGCCTTCTTGGCCGCGGCCTTCTTGCGGGCCGGCTTCTTCTTCGCCGGAGCCTTGGCCGCGCGCGCGTCGATAAGCTCCACCGCTTGTGCTTCCGTCACATCCTCGGGCTTCATATCCTTCGGGATGGTCGCATTGGTGGTGCCGTCGGTGACATAGGGGCCATAGCGCCCGGGCATCACCTTGATCTCCCCGCCGCTGGTCGGGTGCGTGCCCAGCGTCTTGATCGGTTCGGCCTTGGCACGGCCGCCGCCACCCTTGCGATTGGCCGCCTCCGCCAGCAGCGAGACGGCGGCATTCATGCCGGTGTCGAACACGTCACGGGTGGAGGAGAGCTTCGCGTATTTCCCGTCATGCGCCAGATAGGGGCCATAGCGGCCGATGCTGGCGGTGATGTCCTTGCCCGTCTCCGGGTGGACACCCACGGTGCGCGGCAGGCTGAGCAGCCTGAGCGCCCAGTCCAGGTCGAAGTCCGGCAGGTCGCGCGGGATGGAGGCGCGTTTCGCCTCCTTGCCCTCGCCCAGCTGCACATAGGGGCCGAAGCGGCCGACCTTGCGCTGCACTTCCAGCCCCGTTTCCGGATCGACGCCCATGGCCGTATCCTCGGCCTCGCCCTCCTCGCCCGGCTGGCCGAAGCGGCGGCGGAAGGTGCATTCGGGGTAATTCGCGCAGCCGATGAACGCGCCGTAGCGACCCCCGCGCAGCGCCAGATGCCCGCCTTCGCGGCCTTCGGCGATGCACTTCGGGCAGGCGCGCGGATCGCTGCCATCGGCCTTGGGCGGGAACAGGTAGTCGGACAGAAACTCGTCGAGCACCTCGGTGATTTCCGAGGGCTTCTGTTCCATCACCTCGTCGCTCTTGGGCTTGAAGTCGCGCCAGAAAGCCTCGAGCAGCGCCTTCCATTCGGCGCGCCCGCCCGAAACCTCGTCCAGCTCGTCTTCCATCCCGGCGGTGAAGTCGTAAGCGACGTAGCGCGGAAAGAAGCGTTCGAGGAAAGCGGTGAGCAGGCGGCCGGAATCTTCCGCGAAGAAGCGGTTCTTTTCCATCCGCACATAGGTGCGATCGCGCAGCGTCTGGATGGTCGAGGCATAGGTGGACGGGCGGCCGATGCCCAGTTCCTCCAGCCGCTTCACCAGGCTGGCTTCGGAAAAGCGCGGCGGCGGCTGGGTGAAGTGCTGCGTGGCATCCACCCCCTTCTTGGCCGGCGCATCCCCCTTGCGGATCAGCGGCAGCAGGCCTTCCTCCTCATCATCGTCCTTCTGGTCGCGGCCTTCTTCATAGACGGCGAGGAAGCCCGCGAACTTGACCACCTGCCCGGTGGCGCGCAGCTCGTGCCTTCCGGTGGGATCGCGCAGCGTCACCGTGGTCCGCTCCAGACTGGCCGCCGCCATCTGGCTGGCCATGGCCCGCTTGAAGATCAGGTCGTAAAGCTTCGCCTCGTCGCCGGAGCCTGCGCGATCCTTCATGAAGTCGGTCGGCCGGATCGCCTCATGCGCTTCCTGCGCATTCTTCGCCTTGGTCTGATAGATGCGCGGCTTTTCGGGCAGGTAATGCCCGTCATACCGGTCGGCGATGGCCTTGCGCGCGGCGCTGATGGCGCTGCCATCCATCTGCACGCCGTCGGTTCGCATATAGGTGATGGCCCCGGCCTCGTAGAGGTTCTGGGCGCAGCGCATCGTGTGGCTGGCGGAGAAGCCGAGCTTGCGCGCCGCCTCCTGCTGCAGCGTGGAGGTGGTGAAGGGCGGCGCCGGATTGCGCTTCAGCGGCCGGGTTTCCACGTCCTCCACGGTGAAGCGGCCCGCTTCTACCGCCGCCTTCGCGCGTTCGGCCGTGCCCTTGTCGCCGATGGACAGCCGGTCCAGCTTCTCGCCGTCGAACTTCACCAGACGGGCGTCGAAACCGGTGCCGTCCTGCTCCATCCGCGCGACGACAGACCAGTATTCCTGCGCGACGAAGGCTTCGATCTCGCGCTCGCGATCCACGATCAGACGCAGGGCGACGGATTGAACGCGCCCGGCACTCTTCGCGCCGGGCAGCTTGCGCCACAGCACCGGGCTGAGGGTGAAGCCGAACAGGTAATCCAGCGCGCGGCGCGCCAGATAGGCTTCGATCAGATCGGTATCCAGCGCGCGCGGATGCGCCATCGCCTCGGTCACGGCCTGCTTGGTGATGGCGTTGAAGGTCACCCGCTCCACATCCTGCGGGACAGCCTTGCGGTTCTTCAGCAGCTCCAGCACGTGCCAGCTGATCGCCTCCCCTTCGCGATCGGGGTCGGTGGCGAGGATCAGGCGGTCTGCCTTCTTCGCCGCATCGGCGATGGCCTTCACCTGATCGCGGTTGCGCTTGTCGGCATAGACCTCCCAGTCCATCGCGAAGCCCTCATCGGGCCGCACGCTGCCATCCTTGGGCGGCAGGTCGCGCACATGGCCATAGGAGGCGAGGACCTTGTAGTCCTTGCCGAGATATTTCTCGATGGTCTTCGCCTTGGCCGGCGATTCAACGATAACAAGCTGCATGATCGAGTGAGGCAATCCTTACGTGTACGTACGCGCGAGGGTGGCGAGCCACGGCGGGATTCGTCAAGCAGCTTCGGCCCGCGCCGCTAGGCCGCCAGCGAAACGCGCCCGCCGGCATGGCGTACCAGCCGCCCCGCGATCTCAAGCTCCAGCAGCGCCATCTGCACCTCGCCCGCGGCGGCGCCGCTTTGCCGCACGAGTTCGTCCACGCCGATCGGCGCGGCGGTGAGGAGGCTGGCGAGGTCCGCTGGGCCATCCTCGGCCAGCTCGGCAATGCCGATGTGGAAGCTGGACGCCGGCACACGCAGGCTCGTTCGCGCCATGCCGTCAAAGCCGGTCAGCAGTTCCGCCACATCCTCCGGGGTCTGCACCAATACGGCGCCCTCGCGGATCAGCTGGTTGCAGCCGTGGCTGCGCGCATCCAGCGGGCTGCCGGGAATCGCCATCACTTCCCGCCCGGCCTCCCCCGCGAGCCGCGCGGTGATGAGCGAGCCGGAGCGCGGCGCGGCCTCCACCACCAGCGTGCCGGCGGCAAGCCCGGCGATGATGCGGTTGCGACTGGGGAAGTGGCTGCCGCGCGGCTCGGTGCCGGGGGGTTGTTCGGCGATCAGCAGGCCTTCGGCGGCAATCCTCTCCTGCAGGGCGGCGTGCTGAGGCGGATAGGCGATGTCGATGCCGCTGGCGATCACGCCGATCGTGGCCGGAAGGGCGCCTTCGTGCGCGGCGCCATCGATCCCGCGCGCGAGACCGGAGACGACGACGAAGCCCTGCCCCGCCAGCGCATGGGCGAAATCGCGCGCCAGTTTCACCGCCGCTGCAGAGGCGTTGCGCGCGCCTACCATGGCTATGCAGGGCCGGTGTATCAGCGCTGCATCGCCCCGCACTGTGAGGATCGGCGGCGCGCTGTCCATCGCCGCCAGCAGCGGCGGGTATTCCGGAGAATCGTGAAAGAGATAACGCGCGCCGGCCCTTCGGGTGGCGGAAATCTCGCGCTCCACACCTTCCCGGGGTGCGGCGCGATAGGGCCGGCCGCCGCGCGCGGCGAGATCTGGCAGGGCATCGAGCGCATCGGCCGCGCTGCCGAAGCGGCGCAGCAATTGGGCATAGCTGACCGGGCCGATGTTGGGCGAGCGTAACAGGCGGATGCGCGCGAAGGCCTCCGCCTGAGAAAGCGTGCCCGCCCCGGTCACTTGCGGCCGCCCACCTTCGGTTCGGTTCCCTGCCGCAGCCGGCGGATATTCTCGCGGTGAAGCCACAGCACCAGCACCGCTATACCCGCGAGCACGGGGACGAATTGCATATAGCCGAGAACCGCCGCGGCAATGGCCGCCGCCACCACGGCGCTCATCCCCGCGAGCGAGCTGATCCGCATCAGGCCGAGGACGGCGAGCCACACCACCGCATAGGTGAGGCCGATGGGCCAGGCGAGGCCGAAGCTGACGCCGGCATTGGTGGCAACGCCCTTCCCGCCCTTGAAGCGCAGCCACACCGGGAAGCAATGGCCCACCACCGCAGCGAAGGCCGCGACCGGCACCAGCTGCGGAAACAGCCGCCACGCCAGCCAGACGGCGAAGAAGCCCTTGGCGAGATCGAGCAGCAGCGTCAGCGCGGCGAGCCCCTTGCTGCCGGTGCGCAGCACATTGGTGGCGCCGATATTGCCCGAGCCGATCTGCCGGATATCGCCCTTGCCCGCCGCCAGCGCGAGCAACAGCCCGAACGGGATCGAGCCGAGCAGGTAGCCCATCGCCAATGCCGCAATATAATCCATGAAATCCTTCCGATCCGCAGGGGCGCGGAAGCCCCTGCTTTGATTTTTCGCCGGGCAAAGTAAAGACCGCCCTTCGCCTGACACCGGACCATAGGGGGCTTTCATCTCGGAAATGGATTCAAAAGCGCCGATCCTGCTGTTCGATTCGGGGATCGGGGGCCTGTCCGTGCTCGGCGAGTTGCGCCGGCTGCTGCCCGATGCGCCGGTGATCTATGCCGCCGACACGGCAGGCCTTCCCTATGGCGAGAAGACGGAGGCGGAGATTGCCGCACGCGTCTCCGGCCTCCTCGGCCGGCTGGCGGAACGCTATCGCCCGCGGTTGATCACAATCGCCTGCAACACCGCATCCACCATCGCCCTGGGCATGGTGCGCGAGGTTCTGCAGGTGCCGATCGTCGGCACGGTGCCCGCCATCAAGCCTGCGGCGGCGATGACGCGGAGCGGGGCGATCGGCCTGCTGGGCACGGCGGCGACAATCCGCCAGGCATATGTCGACAATCTCCAGGCGGAATTTGCGGCCGACAAGCTGCTCCTGCGCCATGCTGCGCCGGAGCTGGTAACGGCGGCCGAAGCGGCGCTGCGCGGCCGGGCGGTGGATCCGGCGGTGTTCGCCGCCGCCGCCGAGGGGCTCCGCAGCCAACCGGGCGGCGATCGGATCGACACGGTGGTGCTCGCCTGCACGCATTTCCCGCTGGTGCAACCGCAGCTGGCCGCCGCCTTCGGCGATGGCGTAGCCTTCGTTCACGGCGCGGCGGGCATCGCCCGCCGCATCGCCCATCTCACGGAAGGGCAGGCTTTTCTCCGTACATCCCCGGATGTTGCGTTGGTCACAGGCAGCCTAGGCGAGGCCGAAACCCTCCTGCCGGTGCTCCAGACCTATGGCCTTCACAGTCTCGCGCGTTTTTAATGCGAATCCGTCGCAAACTCTGTGCTTTAATCCCGCTGCGTCATCCCCTAAATCGCCCGTGACTCACGGCCGCACGTGCTCCGGCGGCGCTGAATGGACAGATCCGCTGAACTACGATCAGATATTCGACCAGGCGATCGACCGGCTTCATTCGGAAGGCCGCTATCGCGTGTTCATCGACATTCTGCGCAACAAGGGTGCCTATCCCAATGCGCGCTGCTTCCACGGCCACAATGGCCCGAAGCCGATCACCGTTTGGTGCTCCAACGATTATCTCGCCATGGGCCAGCATCCCAAGGTGATCGCCGCCATGGAAGAGGCGCTGCACGATGTCGGCGCCGGTTCGGGCGGCACGCGCAATATCGGCGGCAATACGCATTATCACATCCAGCTGGAGAACGAGCTGGCGGATCTGCATGGCAAGGAAGCGGCGCTGCTGTTCACCAGCGGCTATGTGTCCAACGATGCCACGCTCTCCACCCTCGCCAAGCTGCTGCCCGGCTGCGTGGTCTTCTCCGACGAGTTGAACCACGCCAGCATGATCGCGGGCATCCGCAATTCGGGCGCCGAGAAGCGCATCTTCCGCCACAACGACGTGGAGCATCTGGAAGAGCTGCTGGCGGCCGAGGATCCGGAACGGCCCAAGCTGATCGCCTTCGAAAGCGTCTATTCCATGGATGGCGACGTCGCGCCGATCCATGCGATCTGCGACCTGGCCGATAAGTACAATGCGCTGACCTATATCGACGAGGTTCACGCGGTCGGCATGTATGGCGCACGCGGCGGCGGCATCTCCGAGCGGGACGAGGCGGCGCAGCGGATCGACATCATCGAAGGCACGCTGGGCAAGGCCTTCGGCGTGATGGGCGGCTATATTGCCGCGGACAAGAAGATCGTGGACTGTATCCGCTCCTACGCGCCGGGCTTCATCTTCACGACCTCGCTCAGCCCCGTGCTGGCCGCCGGCGTTCTCGCCGCGGTGCGCCACCTCAAGGGCTCCAGCGAAGAACGCGATGCGCAGCAGGCGGCCGCCGCGATGCTGAAGCGCAAGTTCCGCGAAGCGGGCCTGCCGGTGATGGAATCCACCACGCATATCGTGCCGCTGATGGTGGGCGATCCCGTGCGCGCCAAGAAGATCAGCGACATTCTGCTGGCCGAATACGGCGTATATGTGCAGCCGATCAATTTCCCCACCGTGCCCCGCGGCACGGAGCGGCTGCGCTTCACCCCCGGTCCGGCCCACAACGAAGCGATGATGGACGAGCTCGCCTCTGCCCTCGTCGAAATCTGGGACCGGCTGGAGCTGGAGCTGCGCCAGGCGGCGTAAACTCCGCGGGTAAATAGGGCCTTTCCCGCGGGCCGGTCACGGGAAAATCTTAACCGTTTCTTCGCCTCTCTGGCGGAGAATACGTAGCATGCGATTGGCTACCATCACCAATTGGGCCTACGGGATAACCGTAGGCCTCACGGTCATATCTGCAGCCACCATGCTGCTCGCAGCCGACGCGCAAAAGGAAGAGCGCGCAGCCGTCGAGCAGCGCTACCGCCTGAACAAGGCGACGGGTCGCCTGGGCTCCGAGATTTACGCGCTCACCGACCATGCCCGGCAGTTCGTCAATACGAGCGATCCCACCTACGAACTGCTTTACCGGCACGACGCGGCCGAACTCGCGGCGGTGGAACAGCGCCTCGCGCACATGCGCGATAGCGGTGCCACTCAGGAAGAACTCGCCACTCTGAAGGACGCGATCCGCTGGGCCGATATGCTCCATGACGAGCAGAAGGCCGCGCTCGCCGCCTTCAATGCGGGCGATGGCGAAGCCGCGCGCAGATTGCTGTTCGGCCCGGAGTATGAGCGGGAGCTTTCCCGATCCGAAGCGCTTCTCGACCAGTTCCGCGCTCAACTCGACCGCCGGACCGAGGACGCCGTGCGCGAGGCCACCCGCATCTCCGCCCTGTGGAGGGGCGTTTCCGAAGCGGTGCTGGCGATCACCGGCGTGCTGTTCCTCTGCGTGCTCTACTTCATCTTCAAGCAGCGCGTGCTGCGCCCGGTGGTAAAGCTGAGCGACGTGGTGACGAGGCTTGCCGCGCAGGATTACGACGCGGAGCCCCCGGCAGTGGAGCAGATCGACGAGATCGGCGACATCACCCAGGCAGTGCGCCTGTTCCGGGAGAACGGGCTGGAACGCCAGCGACTGGAGGCAGAGCGCGATCGCGACCAGGCCATACGGGACCTGCTTTCGCGCATGACCCAGCGCATGCAGGGCTGCGACAGCATGAAAGACCTGTACAGCGTGGTGGAGCGCTTCATGCCCGCGATCGCCCCGGCTTGCGCCGGACGGCTTTATACCTTGGACGCCAAGCGCAACGCGATGGTCGAAGCCTGCGCATGGCTGGAACCACAGCATTCCGTGGCCGAGTTTCCCCCGCTCGCCTGCTGGGCACTACGCCGCGGGGTGCCGCACAGGCCCAGCGGCACCCATGTGGACATTCCCTGCGAGCATCTGGGAGCGATCTCCGCCGCCTCTCCCGAAACGCTGTGCCTGCCCCTCACCGCACAGCGGGAGACGCTGGGCCTGCTCTATCTCGAACGGAGGATCGCCCCTGCCGGAACGCCGGAGCCGAACGATGTCTATCTGACCATGCTGGCCGAGAACATCGGCCTTGCGATTGCCAACCTCCGGCTGCGCGACGCGCTGCGCGACATGGCCATGGCCGACCCGCTCACCGGCCTTGCCAATCGGCGCCAGCTCGATCAGGTTCTCCGCAACCTGACGGAACGAGCCGCCGAGCGGGGCGAACCGCTTTCGGCGCTGATGATGGACGTCGATCATTTCAAGCGAATCAACGACGTCTACGGTCATGCCGCGGGCGATGCGGTGCTCCGCGAGGTTAGCGCGCTGCTGACCAGCCTCACGCGCAGCGGCGATGCGGTCTTCCGCTATGGTGGCGAGGAATTCCTGCTGCTGCTACCGGGTGCGGGCGCCAAAGAGGCGGTGGAGCGGGCCGAAGAGATCCGCCGCGCGCTCGGCAGGCTCACCGTGCGTCAGGGCGAACTTGATTTGGATCCCGTCACCATCTCCATCGGTGTTGCCGGCGCACCTGATATTTGCGCCTACGACCGCATCATCTCAGTGGCTGACGCGGCATTGCTGCACGCGAAGGCCAACGGCCGGGATCGCGTGCAACTTGCGCGCGCCAGCGCCAACAAGGGTATGATCGAGGAAAGGCGCGCCGTACCGGGTTAAGGGGCGCCTACTGGCTCACCCCCTCGCCCGACGATGCCGCAGCCTGCGCCCGCTCTGCCCGTGAGGCCGAGATATAATTGCGAGGCTGCACATTGCCTTCGTGGCAGGCATATTCGAAGAACTGATAATCATCGTCGCGCTGCCAATCGAGGCGGGTGCCCCATGGCGCGGTGAAGATCGCCGGATCTTCCCAGTGCGATTCATACACGATGCTGTCGGGCCCCGTCATGGTGAAGCGCTCCGTCAACCGGGCCTGTTCGCTGATCGGGGAGTCGTTCTCCGGCGGCGAGCCGGACGTCACGATGTTGGTGGCCGAGGGGCCGGGCCGGAAATGGTCCGTCTCCACCACCAGCGTGTTCGGCCCTTCCCAATGGCCCCGGCTCTCGCCGATCCAGTTGTGGATCTGAGCCGGGATGGAGGGTCGCCCATCGGTGGGGATGATCCGCACCTCATGGATCATCTCCATCTGGATCGCGACCAGCCCGGGGGACTGGAAGATACGCAGGCCGTTGTTGTACATCATCGGCATCATGGAAGCCGGCAGGCCGCGGGTGATGCACCGGTCCCAGCTGTCGAAATCCGTCAGCCAGTCGAAAGTCTGGTCGCGCCGCCAGCTCGACCGCATTTCGGCCGAGAGCCGCTTGCCTTCCGCAGTCATTTCGGGGAGCCGGCCGTTCGCAGGTTCCACCAGCAGCGACGTGCGGCGATTGGGCACGCCCATTTCCACCCAATGGCCCTGCCCGATCTTGTCCTCCGAATCCTCCGCCGCATAGCGGCCGGCCAGCTTGTCGATCCGCGCCTGCCGCTCGGCGAGTTCCTCTTCATTCAGGAACACGCGGTTGCCCTGGTCCTCGGTGCGCTGAAGGGGCAGCCCGTTGAGATGGTCGATCGGCCAGGTGCCGCGAAGGTCCGGCTCCCCCCACGCGGTCCTGCCCGGTGTATAATCCTTCGGCACGGGCGGGAGGCGAGTGAGATCCTCCTGCTGCGCGCGAAGCGCGGGCGCATGCAGAGCCCCTCCCCCCAGCGCCAGGGCGACACCTGCCAACACGATCCTGTTTGCCCTCATCATTCCGTTCCCATTCCCACGGTGCACCTTACCGCTTCAGCGCGATAATAGTTTGTACAACGTATTATTAGAATGAAAACGATTCGGCCAGCCTGTGAAACTCAGCGCAGGCACGAGGGATCGCGCCCCTGCTCAGCAGGCGCGGTAAAGACTTGCAGGAATGGGGAAATCCCCTTCGGCGAGAAGGGATGCTCCCGCGCATAGGTTGCGCGGGAGCTTGCCTTGGTTAGCGGAGGCTCACCACATTGTCGCTGAGCGGCAGGGCGCGCTCGCCGGTGTAGAGGCTCGCCATGGGCTCATCGGTCACGGTCACCGCTTCGGCCGCGCCGAAACCGTTGAACCGGGTCTTCATCGCGGCACCATAGGCGCCCAGCATGCCCACTTCGATATAGTCGCCGGCCTGGATATCCGCCGGCAGCAGGAAGGGGCCCTTCATGAAGTCCGCATCATCGCAGGTGGGGCCGTAGAAGGCGAAATCGCTGAACGGCTGGACCAGATCGTCCTCCAGCGCACGCACGGGAAAACGCCATTCCACATGGGCCGCATCGAACAGCGCGCCATAGGCACCGTCGTTGATATAGAGCTCCTCGCCCCGGCGCTTTTCCACCCGCACGATCATCGAGGAATATTCGGCGGACAGGGCCCGGCCCGGCTCGCACCACAACTCCGCGTTATAGGCGATCGGCAGCGCCTCGAAATTGCGGTGAATGATCTGGAAGTAGTCCTCCAGCGGCGGCGGCTCCATGTCGGGATAGACGGAGGGAAAGCCCCCGCCCACGTCGATCATGTCGATCACCACGCCCGAATCGGCGATGGCGGCGCGGGTACGCTCCAGCGCCTGCACATAGGCGAAGGGCGTCATCGCCTGGCTGCCGACATGGAAGCACAGGCCCAGCCAGTCCGCCACCTGACGCGTGGCTTGCAGCAGCGGCGCCGCATCGGCCAGATCGACGCCGAACTTGGCCGCCAGGCTGAGCTCCGAATATTCGGAGGAGACGCGCAGCCGCACGCACAGGCGCAGGTCGCGCGCGATCTCGCCATCATCGGCGCGGGTCGCCTCCACGATCTTCTCGAGCTCTTCCAGAGTATCAAGGCTGAAGGTGCGTACGCCATGTTCGCGATAGGCTTCAGTGATCGCGCGCGCCGTCTTGACCGGATGCATGAAGCACAGCGTCGCCTGCGGCAGAAGCTCACGCACCAGCCGCACCTCGGAAATCGAGGCGACGTCGAAATGCGTGATGCCATTGTCCCACAGGATCTGCAGCAGATCCGGAGAGGGATTGGCCTTCACCGCATACATCGGCTTGCCCGGAAACTTCTCAGCGAAGAATCGGGCAGCGCGCGCCGCAGCATGCGGGCGGTTCAGAATGACCGGCTCGTCCGGCGCGAGTTCGCGGACTACAGACCGTGCGTCGAGGAAAGTGTGCAATTCAAGGGACCCCCAAACGGTTAGTTTGAACGAAGCTGCCTTGCGGTTAGGAAGTCCCCTTGGGGCAGCGGAAGGCGCATATAGGGCTTCGACTCTTAATCGCAAATGGATTCTTGGCCGCATCGCAACCTTGTCAAAACCAACGGTTCTGCGGGGCCCCGGCGTTCCCGATTATGCGCGGGATCGCAGCATAGAAGCGACGGGTCGTGCCTATGGCGGCGCGAGCCCCTCAGCTCAGCCGGTCACGGAAATCCTCGTAGTCAAAGCGACGAACGCATTCGAGGTGATCGGTCTCGCTGTCCCACAGCCAGATACTCGGCAGAGGCACGCCGTTGAAGGTGGTGGTCTTCACCATCGAATAATGCGCCTGATCGAGGAAGCCGAAGCGTTCGCCCGGCTGGCAGGGCACCGGCAGGCGGTAATCGCCGATCACGTCGCCAGCGAGGCATGACGGGCCGCCCAGCCGCACCGGCTCGCCCCCGCCCCGTTCATCCTCATGCAGCATCGCCGGGCGATACGGGGCCTCGATCACATCGGGCATGTGGCAAGTGGCGGAAACGTCGGTGATGGCCAGCGGCATGCCGTTCCAATGCGAATCGAGGATCGTGCCGACGAGAATGCCGGCGTCCAAAGCCACCGCCTCACCCGGTTCGAGATAGATCTCGGCCCCGGTATCTTCCTTCACGTCGCGCAGGAACTCCACCAGCTCCTCCCGCTGGTAATCCGCCCGCGTGATATGATGCCCGCCACCGAAATTGAGCCATTTGAGCTGGCCGAAATAGGGCTCGATATAATCGAACACCTTATCCCATGTCCGTTTCAGCGGCTCCAGATCCTGCTCGCACAGCGTGTGGAAATGGATGCCATCGACCATCGCCAGATGCTCGTCCTCCAGCTGATCGATCGGGATTCCGAGGCGGGAATGCGGCGCGCAAGGATCGTAGCGCGGCACCTCGCCCTCGGGGCTCATCGGGTTGATGCGCAGCCCCACGTCGAAGCCGCCACCCTGCGCCCGCGCCTGATCGAGAATCAGAGAGGCGCGCTGCAATTGCGCCGGGGAATTGAAGATAACATGGTCGGACAGGCGGCAGATCTCGTCCAGATCCTCCGGTTTGTAGCCGGCGCAATAGGTGGCGATCTCGCCATCGTAGAACTCGCCCGCCAGCCGTGCTTCCCACAGGCCGGAGGTGCAGACGCCGTCGAGATACTCACCGATCATCGGCGCGACCGACCACATGCTGAAGGCCTTGAGCGCCGCCAGCACCTTGACCTCCGCCGCATCGCGCACATCGGCGAGCATCTGCAGATTGGCCCGCAGCTTGGCCGCATCCACGACGAAGGCGGGGGAATCGACCCGGTTGAGGTCGAAATGGGCGAAGGCCCCGGGATCTCCTGCGCGCGTTTCCATCAGCCCAGCGGCGCCTTGAACACGACGAAGGCGCCGAGGCCGATCAGGGCAAATCCGGCGATCTGGCTGAGGCCGGGCCGCTGGTCGAACAGCAGCCAGGCGACCAGCACGAAGGTGGTGAGAGACATGACTTCCTGAATGGTCTTCAACTCCGCCAACGAATAGGCGCGGCTGCCGATGCGGTTCGCCGGCACGGCCAGGCAATATTCGAACAGCGCGATCCCCCAACTGACCAGCACAGCCAACCACAGCGCCCGCGCCGGGAACTTGAGATGGCCGTACCAGGCCAGGTTCATCACCATGTTGGAGCCGGCGAGGAGCCCGATCGGGGCCAGCAGGTTGAAGCCCACCGGCTTAGAACTCCACCGGACCGGGAAGCTCTTCCACCGTCCACGGCAGGCCCTGGCTGTTCAGCATCTCCATGAAGGGATCGGGGTCGAACTGCTCCATGTTGAACACGCCCTCCCCGCGCCAGGCGCCGGTCAGCATCATGGCGCTGCCGATCATGGCCGGCACGCCCGTGGTGTAGCTCACCGCCTGGTTGCCCGTTTCGGCATAGGCCGCTTCGTGGTCGCAGATATTCTTGATGTAGAAGGTCTTTTCGCCGCTTCCGTCCAGCGCCTCGCCGGTGGCGATGCAGCCGATATTCGTCTTGCCCTTGGTCGTCTCGCCCAGGCTGGAAGGTTCGGGCAGGACCGCCTTCAGGAACTGGAGCGGGATGATCTCCTTGCCCTGATACAGGATCGGATCGATCCGCGTCATGCCGACATTCTGCAGCACCGTCAGATGCTTGATGTACTCGTCACCGAAGGTCATCCAGAAGCGGGCGCGCTGCATCTCGGGCACGAAGCGCGCGAGGCTTTCCAGCTCCTCGTGGTACATCAGGTACATGTTCTTGGGGCCGACCGCCTCGAAATCGAACTCCACCTTCTTGGCCATGGCCGGCGTTTCGACGAATTCGCCATTTTCCCAATGGCGCGCCGGGGCCGTGACCTCGCGGATGTTGATCTCGGGATTGAAATTGGTGGCGAAGGCCTGGCCGTGATCGCCGCCGTTGCAATCGAGGATGTCGAGCGTGCAGATCGTCTTCAGGTGGTGCTTCTTCAGCCACATGGTGAAGACGCTGGTGACGCCCGGATCGAAGCCGCTGCCGAGCAGCGCCATCAACCCGCTCTCCTTGAAGCGCTCGTGATAGGCCCACTGCCATTTGTATTCGAACCGCGCCTCTTCCTTCGGCTCGTAATTGGCGGTGTCGAGGTAGTCCACGCCCGCTGCCAGGCAGGCGTCCATGATCGGCAGATCCTGGTAGGGTAGCGCCAGATTGACCACCAGCGATGGCTGCAGCTTGCGGATCAGATTGGTGAGCGCCGGCACCTCTTCGGCATCGATCTCGTAGGTGGAGACCTCTTCGCCCGTGCGCTGCTTCACGCTCGCGGCAATGGCATCGCACTTGCTCTTCGTGCGGCTGGCGAGATGAATGTCGCTGAAGATGCCAGCGTTCATCGCCATCTTGTGAACCGCGACCGAGCTGACGCCGCCCGCGCCGATAACCAATACCTTCGACATGAACACTCCACTGGATGCTTTGCGGCCGGCCGCGCCCGCGCCTATGCCCTCCATTTAGGCGAGTGGGCCGTGACGGCAAGATGGAGGACGAATTGGACAGAATTCCGACAGCGGCGGGCGTCCGGCGCGCGGCGGAAAAGATCGCCGCGATCCTGCCGCCGACGCCGCTGCTGCCGGCGACGGTCGGGGGCGCCACTGTCTGGTGCAAGGCCGAATGCCTGCAACCGATCGGCGTGTTCAAGATTCGCGGCGCATGGCACCGGTTGAGCGATCTTCCCGACAGCGAACGCGCGCGCGGAGTGATCGGCGTCTCCAGCGGAAATCACGCGCAGGGCGTCGCCTGGGCGGCCGCGCGGCTGGGCATGGCGGCCACGATCGTGATGCCGGTGGATGCGCCGCAAGTGAAGATGCGCCGCGTGCGCGAACTGGGGGCGGAGATCGTCACCTATGATCGGCCGGGCGGCGAAGACCGGGACGCTATCGCGACCGCGCTGGCCGAAAGCACCGGCCGCACGCTCGTCCACCCCTATGGCGATGCCTGGGTGATCGAGGGGCAAGGCAGCGCGGGCGTGGAGCTGGCGGCGCAGATGGTGGAGCAAGCCGGCGGCCCACCCACGCGCATCGTCACGCCCTGCGGGGGCGGCGGGCTGGCCGCCGGCCTCGCCCTTGCCTGCCCCGATGCCGAGATCGTGACCGTCGAGCCGGAAGGCTGGGACGATGTGGCAGAAGGGCTCGCTGCAGGAGAAATTCGCTCTGTACGCGCCGATGCTCCGCCGACCGCCTGCGATGCGCTGCAGACGCCGCGAACATTCCCGATCAACTTCTCGGTGTTGCAAGGCCGCGCCGTCGGAGTGGCGGTGAGCGAGGCGGAGGTGCGCCATGCCATGCGCTTCGCCTTCGCACGCCTTCGTCTGGTTCTCGAACCGGGAGGGGCTGCGGCGCTGGCCGCCGCGCTGGCCGGCAAAGTACCGACTGACGGACGCACGGCCATCGTGCTCAGCGGCGGAAATGTGGATGCGGCGCTGTATGCCGCCGTGCTGGCGGCAGAGGCCGCGGGGGCCGACTAGGCGTCGGCCTTCTGCCCGGTCTTCGCCAGATCGGCCAGAAAGCTATCGGTCCAGGCGAGAACGTTATCCTCCCGCACGGTGACGATCAGCTTCTCCCACCGCGCTTTCCGCTCTTCCAGCGGCATGTCCAGCGCACGGTTGATATGGTGTGCCATGTCGTCCGAACTGTGCGGATTGACGAGCAGCGCATCCTGCAATTGCTGCGCCGCACCGGCAAAGCGCGAAAGGATCAGCACGCCGGGATCTTCCGGATCCTGCGCCGCAATATATTCCTTCGCCACCAGGTTCATCCCATCGCGCAGCGGCGTGACCAGCCCGATCTTGCAGGCTCGGTAGAAGCCGAACAGCTGTGCCTGGGAATAGCCCTTGTTCACATAGCGGATCGGCACCACGTCCACTTCGGACCGTGCGCCGTTGATCTGCCCGGTCTTCTGCTCCAGCAAGGCGCGAATATGCTGGTAGCTGCCGATGTCCTCGCGGCTGGGCGGCGCGATCTGAATGTAGACGAGGTCGCGCACGCGGTCGGGATAGGTGTCGAAGAACCGGCCGATCCCATCGATCCGCTCCGGTAGTCCCTTGGAATAATCCAGCCGGTCCACGCCGATCATAGCAGTTCGGCGGCGCGTGCTGGACATGACCCGCTGCTGCGCCTGGCGCGCGTCGCCGGTGTCGCCCTGGGCCATGAAGTGATCGTAATCGATTCCGATCGGATAGGCTCGCGCCTGCGCAACACGATCGCCCAGCCGCACTGTGCCGGTCTTCTCGTCGATTTCGGCGCCCAGTTCCTTGCGGCAGTAATGCAGGAAGCTCTCCAGCCATTCGTCGTTCTGGAAGCCGATGAGGTCATAGCAGAGCAAGGCCTTCACCAGCCGCTCGTGATAGGGCAGCGAGACGAACAGCCGCGTCGGCGGCCAGGGGATGTGGAGGAAGAAGCCGATGCGGTTCTTCACCCCCCGCTCCCGCAGCCGCTCGCCCAGCGGCATCAGGTGATAATCATGCACCCACACCGTGTCGTCCGGCTCGATGAGCGGGATCACGCGTTCGGCGAAGCGCTGGTTGACCCGTTCATAGCCCTTGCCGAACTCGCGCTCATACTCCGTAAGATCGATGCGATAATGAAACAGCGGCCACAGCGTGGAATTCGCGTAGCCGTTGTAATATTCCTCGATATCCTGGGCTTCGAGATCCACCGTAGCGGTCGTCACCCCGTCTTCGGACCGACGGATGCTGATGTCGCCGGTGTAGTGATCGGTTTCCTGGCCCGACCAGCCGAACCAGATACCGCCATTCTTCTTGAGGGCCGAATTGAGTGCTCCGGCAAGTCCGCCCTGTGCACCTGCGGCGCCGCGGGCCTTCGGCACCGCCACGCGATTGGAAATGACGACTAGTCTGGTCAACGTACCGTGTTCCAGCTTCGGGAGAGGAGGCCTGCGCAGTTAATCACCCCTACTAGCGAGTAGGTCTGCGGGAAGTTCCCCCACAACTCGCCGCTTTCGAAGTCCATGTCCTCCGACAGCAGGCCCGAGCGCGTGAAATGCCCCAGCATGGCGCAGAACAGCTCCCGCGCCTCATCCTTCCGGCCGGAGCGCGCCAGTGCGTCGATGAGCCAGAAGGTGCAAATGTTGAAGGCGGTCTCCGGCAGGCCGAAATCATCCTCCGCAGCATAGCGCAGCATGTGCTCGCCGCGGCGCAGATCCCGCTCCACCATGGCGAAGGTGGCGAGGAAACGTGGATCTTCGGGTTCGAGGAAGCGCAGCTCTACCATCTGCAGCAGGCTGGCATCGAGATAATCGCTTTCGAAGGAAGCGCCGTAATGGCCTTCCTCCCCATTCTCCACCCAGGCCTCGGCGTGGATCCTGGCATGGATGGTATCCGCGCGTTCGCGCCACAGCTGCGCACGGTCGTCCTTGCCCAGATAGCCGGCCACATTCGCCAGCCGATCGCACGCAGCCCAGCACATCACGGCAGAATAGGTGTGCACTTCCTGCCGGGTACGGAATTCCCACAGGCCCGCATCCGGCTGGTCGTGCATCTTCCACGCCATCTCGCCCACCTGCTCCAGACTGGCGAAATCGCGTTCCGTCGCCATGCGCAGCAGGCGCTTGTCGAAAAAGGCCTGCGCGGTCGGCAGCACGATCTGGCCGTAGCAGTCATGCTGCACCTGCATATAGGCGGCATTGCCGCGTCGCACCGGCCCCATGCCACGATAGCCGGCGAGGAAAGGCGCGGTCGTCTCGTCCAGTTCCGCCACGCCCATCACCGAATAGAGCGGCTGGATCTGCCCGCCCTTTGCATCGTCCACGATGTTGCGGAGATAGGCGAGATACTTCTCCAGCACGTCCAGCGCACCGAGCCGGTTCAGCGCCTGCACGGTGTAATAGGAATCGCGAATCCAGCAGTAGCGATAGTCCCAATTGCGGCCCGTGTTCGGCGCCTCCGGAATGGAAGTGGTGAGCGCGGCGACGATCGCCCCCGTCTCCTCATGCTGGCACAGCTTCAGCGTGATCGCGCAGCGGATCACCTCGTCCTGCCATTCGAGCGGGGTGGCGAGGCCACGCACCCAGAGCTGCCAGTATTTGCGCGTCTGCGCTTCCATATGGCGCACTTCGGTGCGAATATTGCCGCTGAACGGCTCATCCGGGCCGAGGAAGAAATGCTGGTCGCTCTCCACGCGATAGACGCGCTGGTCCAGTACATAGCCCACCGGCGCATCGGTGCTGAGGCGCAGCGCCTGCTGCCCCACCAGATAGCGAATGTGATTGGTACCGTTGGTCGTCTCGGCAATCTGCGCGCCATAATCGCGCATCGGCTTCAGCGTAACCTTGAGCCGGGGCACGCCGGCGACCGGCCGGACCACTCGAACGAAGGCCACCGGGCGATACATGCGGCCGGTCCGTTCGAAGCGCGGGCAGAAATCGAAGATGTCGACCGCGCTGCCGTCCTCCGCCTCCAGCCGAGTGATCAGGATCGGCGTGTTGCGATCATATTCCTGCGTCGCGGAAACCTGGCCTTCCAGCTCGAACCGCCATACGCCGGCACCGGAACTCTCACCGTTGAGCAGCGAACAGAACACGGGATCGCCGTCCACCCGCGGAACGCAGCCCCACACCAGTCCCGCCCGGCGGTCCATCAGGCCGGATACCTGGCAATTGCCGATCGGCCACAGCTCAAGATCCGCCTGCGGCGCGGGGGAAGCGCCCTTGGCGCCTTCGTTCACAGCGACAGCCATTCGTAAACCTCTGCAACTCCGGGCAGTCGATAGCGCGCGCCGCTGGGCGCCCGATCGCCCACCAGCACGCCGAAACCGCCCAGTTCCTCGGCGGCGGCAAAGCCGTCTTCATCGGTGATGTCATCGCCCACGAACACCGGGCGCGCGCCGATAAAAGGCGCCACCTCCATGAAGGCGCGCACGGCCCCGCCCTTGTCGGCCCCCGGCTGCACCAGCTCGATCACGCTTTTCCCCCGTTTCACGGCAAGGCCGAAGGAATCCGCCAGCCCTTCGGCAAATCGCAGCCCGTCGCTTTCCAGCGCGGGGGCCGATCGGAAATGGAGCGCGGCACCATGCGGCTTCGTTTCCAGCAGCAGGTCGCGAAGGCCGGCGTAATCGCCGAGCATCCCGAGCGCTTCAGCCGGAAGGCCTTCCGGCCTGTCGCCCAGCGATTGCCCGTCAGCCAGAAGGCGATCCGCGCCATGCGATCCCGCCCGCGCCAGCGCAAGCGGGCCGAGATGCGTCTCGATATTCGGAAGAGCCCGGCCGCTCACCAGCGCAAGGCGGCCGGAGAGCCGTTCCCCCAGGTCAAGCAGGCGCTGTCCCAGGTCAGCCGGCACGGCAATCGCTTCCGGCCCTTCGGCAATATCCACCAGCGTGCCGTCAAAATCGAGGAACAGGGCAAGCTCGCTCTCCCCTCGCAGATCGGCGACTGCGGGCGGGGCTTCAAGGATGATCTGCCCGTCCATAGGAATGGACTTACCCATCACCCGGCAAGCGTCAACCGCCCAACGCCCGGGCGCGGCGCCAACGCCCGGAAAAAGCGATCAGGGCGCGCAAAAGGGCCGAGGGGGCGGGTTTGCGCGTCAATCCAGCTGCCGCACGCGCCCGCAACTGGGCGCTTGCACACCATTGGCGAGATAGCTGGACAGCGCGTCCAGATCGATCCCTGCTTCGGATACGACCTTGCCCTGCGTAAAGGTGCGGAAGCCATCGCCGCCATTGGCGAGGAAGCTGCCCGTCGCCACCCGGTAAACGCGTCGGGGGTCGATAGGCGCGCCGCGGAAGCTGAGGCTCACCACCCGCTCCCCCTTGGGGCGGGAGAGGTCGTAACTATAGGCAAAGCCCGCGGAGGGGACGAGCGTCGAATAGCAGATCGCCGTGCCGCCCTGCCCATCGCAGAACTGGTCTTCCAACAGGTCCTGCAATTGCTCGCCCGACAGCTCCAGCACCTCTATCGCGCTGCCGAACGGCTGGACGGTGAATATCTGGCCGTAGGTGATGGCCCCGCTCTCCCCCGGCACGATGCCGCCGCCGCGCACGCCGCCGGAATTCATGAAGGCGATTTCCGCGCTACCCCGCGCCGGGTCGGCAGCGGCGGCAAGCTGCGCATCAGCGATCAGATCGGCTTCCCACGAATCGGCGCAATCTTCCGGCTGCTCGGTCAGCGCGAGATGGCCGATCACCCGCTCGGCCACGGGCTTTGCCGCTTCGAGATAGCGCCGGGCGATCTCCGCCGTGTCGGCCTGTTCGCCCGCTGCCGCGGTGACGGGCACATTGTGCGCCTCCAGCGACAGCAGCTGCCTGGTCTGCGGGTCGACCTTCAACTCGATATCGGTAACGAAATAGCCATAGCGGCCGGCACTGGTCAGCAGCCGCTCGCCACCGCCCTCGCCGGCCATGCGGCAGATATAGGTGTTGTGCGTATGGCCGGAGATGACCAGTTGGATCGAGGGATCGAGCTGGTCGAGGATCGGCAGGATGTCGCCGGAGAGGTCGGCGCAGCCGTCGGCACTGAAGGGGGGCTTCGCCCAGCCGCCCTGGTGGATCAGCAGCACCACCAGATCCGCCCCCCGCGCGCGGAGATCGACGGCCAGCCGGTTGGCCGTGGGCGCCTCGTCGAGGAAGCGATAGCCATGCGTCGCCGCCGGCGAGACGAGCAACGCCGTGTCCTTCAGCGTCATGCCGATGAAACCGATCTTGAGCGGCCCCACCTGCTTGATGAACGTGCCGGGAAAAACGCTCTCGCCCGCCGCATCCACGGTGTTGCCCGCGAGGTAGGGAAAGTGGGCCCCGGCGAAGGGTTCAAGCGCGCAGGGCTGGCGCTCGGTGTATTGCTCGCAGCCGCCCTGCTGCATGCGCCGCAATTCGGGAACGCCGCGATCGAACTCGTGGTTGCCGACCGAGGTGACGTCCAGCCCGATTGAGTTCAGCGCCGCGATCGAGGGTTCGTCGAGGAAATGCCCGGACGCCAGCGGGCTCGCCCCGATCATGTCACCGGCCGCGACCGTTACCGTGTTCGGATGCCCCTGCCGTAATCCGGCCAGCGTGGCGCCGATACGGGCGACGCCGCCAAGCTCGCTCCGCCGCTCCTCGCCGCCATCGGTCCAGCTGACCTCGCCGGGGGGCGCGAGATTGCCGTGGAAATCGTTGAGCGCCAGGATCTGCACGGTGACCGGTGAAGATGGGACCTCCGTGACGGTGGTGCAGGCCGATAGCGAAGCGGCCGCGAGGATGGCGGCAAGCAGGTGGCGGAGCGATCGGGCAGCACGATCCATGGCAATCTCCTCAGGCATTCGACATCGCCGGCTGGCGGCGGAAACGAAAACGGCGGCACCTGCAGGCGCCGCCGTATCGTTTACAGGGTCACAGCAAGATCAGAAATCGTAGCTGATGCCCACCTTCAGGCGCCACACGGACGAGCTGAAGTTGATCTGGTTGTCGCTGGCGATCGAATCCACGCCGTTGAAGCCCGTGATGATATAGCGACCGGCGGAGTCCACCCCGCTGAGCGATGCAACATCCTGCAGGCCCACATAGTTGCGGCGCTTCTGCACGTTCCAGTCCTGATCGAGGAAGTTCAGGAAGTTGTCCATCATCGCATAGAGCTTCAGACGGTCATCCTTGTAGCCGAACAGGCTCATCGGCCCCGGCAGTTCCTGCGAGAAGGACAGGTCGAGATCGTAGTACCAGTCGTTCGAGCAGGTATTGCGCAGGATCGTCTGGCCCACATAGTCCTTGGCGCAACCGGTGGTGGCCGCCCAGTCCGCCAGGTTCTGCACCGCCGCCATGTTGGAAGTGGGCGAGATGTTCGGATCGCCCGCCCCGGTCGGCAGATAGACCAGCGCGTTATCATTGCCGGATGCGCTGTCGTTGAACACGCCGCCGCCGGCGAAGGTCAGGCTGTAGGGCCTGCCCGAACGCGCGACGAAGGTGAAGTTCAGCCGGGTCTCGAGATCGTCCACGAACTCATTGGCCAGGCTCGCGCCCACGGAAATATTGTGCTTGCTCGAATAGAAGCCACGCGACGCCGCCGGGTTCTGCCGGTCGAAGGCCGCCGTACCGTCATAGTTGGAGCCGGCCGTCGAATTGTACAGGTTCCGGCGATCTTCGGCATCGGTGTAGGAATAGCCGATGCTGATGAACGTGCTGCCGCCTTCGGTGAACAGCCCGCCGTTGAAGTTCTTCGACAGGATGAAGGATGCGACATGGCTGTCGTACCCGCCGGAGTTCGTCAGCATCAGTTCGTCATCACGACTGGTGCCGAAACACGCACTCGACACACCATCATACACCGGGCCGGGGTTCAGATCGACCAGCGTCGCGTCGCAGTTAGCGCGGGTCGGGTCGATGGCTGCGTAGATGGGCCGGCCATCGATCGTATAGCCACCGATACCGCGATTGATGTTCACCGTCTGCGACAGATCGACCAGTGTGAACGGGTTGCGGAAGTGGCTGTAGATGTAGTCCAGGTTAAGGTTCCAGCCGCTGAAGAAACCGCTCGGCGCAAAGTCGAGGTTCGACTGGAAGCCGATGTTGGCGCGCACCACCGACGGCATCTTGATGTCGGGTGCGATGGACTGCGTATCGCCAAGACCGGCCGCCGCACTGTCCGAAGCCGAAGCCTGGAAGCAGTCGGGCAATCCGGTAAAGGTGCCGTCCACGACCACGTCGATCGGGCCTGCCGGGCAGGCATCGTCCGCTGTCGTGCCCGTGGCAAAACCAATGCCGTTGTTCTGGAAGGCATTGCCGAACCACACCAGCGGATCGCCGCCGGAGAAGATACCGACGCCACCACGCAGCTGGGCGCGGGAAAACACGGCAAAGTCATCGAGATCATAGCTCAGCGCCGCGCGCGGCATCCACAGCGGATCGAGATCGCTGAAGCCCGAGGTGTTCGGGAAGCCGTAACGGTTCACGAAGTTGGTGTTCAGCGTCGGATGGTCGCCGCTGTAATAGTCGACACGCACACCCAGCGTGGCGGAGAGGCGATCGGTCACCTGCCATTCGTCCTGAATGAAGGGGGAAACGATCGTGCGGCTGAACTCGGCGCCGGCGGCGCGCACGTCGCCAGTGGCCGAGAAGTTGCCGAAGGCACCGGCGGTGCTTCCGTTGACCACATTGGCAGGCGTGTTGAAGGTGTCGGTGCCGGTCGACAGCAGACCTTCGCGGAGGTCGTCGATATTCTCGAACACCAGCGTGCCGGTGGCATTCTGCACGAACAGGTTGAACAGCTCGGCGTGGTTGGCCTCGACGCCGAACTTCACGCGGTGGTTACCCAGTTCATAGGTCGCCGCGGCGCGATACTGGTCGAGCTTGGTCAGGAGATCGTTGCCCGAACGCGAGAAGCCCGGACCGGCTTCCACTGCGCCCGCGGGATCGCTGCCGTTGTCCACGCCCACGATGATGCGCGGAATCGGGTTGGCATCCTGCGCCTCGCCGCCGCCGATCGGATCCTGCAGATCCTTCACCTTCGAATGCGAATAGCGCAGTTCGGTGGAGAAATCGTCGGTCCACTGCGAATAGAGGCGGGCGGCATAATAATCCGACTTGGTGCCGCTGTAGTAGAAGGTGTTCTCGCCAACCACGGTGCCTGCAAAGGAACCCGTGGACGCCTGGTCGTCCGGCCGCACCGTCGATTCTTCGAGCCGCTGATAGGTCGCTTCGAGCCGGTGCTTGTCGTTCAGCTGCCAGTCCGCGCGGATGAAGTAGCGATCGTTCTCGAACGGCCGGTTCGTGACCAACGGCCCCGTCTCCACGCCATAGACGCTGCTCAGGATTGCCGAGATTTCGTTGAACTGATCCACCGTCACCTGGTTGATCGGGGTCGGGAAGTTCCCGCCTGCCGGCCCTTCATCCTGCGAGAAGCCGGTTTCCTGATGCTCATAGGCGCCGAAGATGAACAGCTGGTCCTTGATGAGCGGGCCGCCCAGATGCACGCCCCAGCGCTTGTCTGGCTCGACCGGCGCAACTTCTATGCCCTTCACCGTGTTGCCGCGCATGCCGTCGTCCGAATATTCGTAGAAGGCGCCGCCGTGGATCTCGTTGGAGCCGGAGCGGGTGACAACGTTGATCGCGCAGCCCGTGAAGTTGCTGTAGTCCACGTCGAACGGGGCGAACTGCACCTGCGTTTCACGCACCGCGTCATAGGGAATCGGCGTGGAGCTGCGCGAGGAGAAGCCCGTGTCGTTCAGGCCGTAGATGTCGCCCTGGCTGATGCCGTCCACGGTGAAGGCATTGCCGCGGTCGTTACCCCCAAGGCAGGAGATGCGGTCCTGGCCGGAACCGCCATCGTCGCGATCGAGGCTGACACGCGGATCGATGCGAATGATGTCCCGCACGTCGCGATTAAAGGTCGGGGCGTTTTCGATCACGTCCTGCGTGAAGGATGTCCCGGGGCCTACGGCGAGCTGAGTCACCTGCACGCGCGCGGCGTTGACCACGATTTCCCCGCCGCCGGCGGACAGGCTGAAGTTGAGGCTGGTGTTGCCCTGCAGCGTCAGATTGAGGTCGGAAAGCGTCTGGCCTTCATAGCCATCGGCCGTAACGCTCACCGTGTAGGGGCCGCCGGTTACGAGGTTGGTCGCAACGAAGGTGCCGGAACTGCTCGTGGTGAGCGTGCGCGTGGCACCCGTCCGCGTATCCGTGACCGTGGCGGTGGCGCCGGCGATCGGCATACCGGCGTCGTCCAGCACGCGGCCTTCCACCCCGGAGGTGATCTGCTGCGCCATCACGGGCGCGGGCAGGATCACGGCCGTGGACAGTCCGAGCGTGCTGGCCGCCAGGAGATACTTCAATTTCATGGGTCGGGTTCCTCACTTGATTCCCTGAATTCGCAACTGCGGTAGGAACCCCGAAAGACACAACCGTGTCATGTGCATGACAGTGCCGTTACACCCGTAACCAACCCGCCTTGAGCGCCATTTCTCCTTATTTACATACCTGAATTATAAGCGAAAATTGCCAAATGTTGCTGCATTGCAACAGCCTGAGAGAAGTTTGTGCAGCGCGGCGCAGCCTTCACGCCAGGTTTATCTCTCTCAGCCGCTGCATGAGATAGTCATGCGCAGAAATCGGCGGCTCGACCTCCGCCTCGCGCCCGGGCTCCACGCAGCCGGCAAGCGCCCGGATTTCGAAATCTGGCCGGAAATGCAGGAAGAACGGCATGGAATAGCGCGCGCGCCGCGCCGCTGCGCCGACCGGGTTCACCACCCGGTGCGTGGTCGAGCGCATCACGCCATTGGTCAGGCGCTGCAGCATGTCCCCGATGTTTACCGCCAGCGCGCCTTCCGGCGGCGCCACGGCGATCCATTCCCCCTCGCGAGAGAGCAGTTGCAGCCCGCTTTCCTCTGCCCCCAGCAGCAGGGTGATGGTGTTGATGTCCTCATGCGCGGCGGCGCGGATTGCCCCGTCCTGCGATTCGGCTACGGGCGGATAATGCAGCAGGCGCAGCACCGAATTGCCGTCTTCCACCGTCGGATCGAAGAAGGCTTCGGGAAGGCCCAGATGCAGGGCAATGGCAGCCAGGATCCGCCGCCCCGTGGTTTCGAAGGCCAGGAACAGCTCCTCAAACGTCTCGCGAAAGCCCTCTACCTCGTCCGGCCAGACATTAGGCGGCATGAACTGTTCCAGCGGGTCGCCCGGCGGCAGGCTGCGGCCCACATGCCAGAACTCCTTCAGGTCGCGCAGCTGGGCATCCTTCGCCTTTTCGGTGCCGAAAGGCGTGTATCCCCGCGCGCCGCCCATCCCGGAGATGTGATAGCTCCGCTTCACCTCCTCCGGCAGGGCGAAGAACGCCTGGCTCTTGCGCCAGGCCCGGTCGATCAATTCGGGCGAGATGGCGTGATCGCGCACGATGGCGAAGCCATATTCGGTGAAGGATCGGCCCAGTTCGCCGGAGAGATCGGCCAGGGGACGGGCGAGCGAAACGGATGCGACTTCGGACATGCGGGCCGCTTACACCGGCAGGAACAGCCCCGCCAGAGCCGCGCTCATCAGATTGGCCAGCGATCCCGCCGCCAGCGCCCGCAGGCCGAGTCGCGCAATCACCGGGCGCTGGCTGGGCGCCAGCCCGCCGGTCACCGCCATCTGGATCGCAATCGAGCTGAAATTGGCGAAGCCGCACAGAGCAAAGGTCACGATGGCGCGCGACCGGTCGCCCAGCATACTCGCATCCATGCTGTCGAGTTCGAGGAAGGCGACGAATTCGTTCAGCACCACCTTGGTGCCGAACAGTCCGCCGGCGCGCCCCGCTTCGTCCCACGGCACGCCGATCAGATACATCACGGGCGAGAATATCCAGCCGAGGATCTGCTGGAACGACAGTTCGCCATAGCCGAACCAGCCCCCCACCGCGCCCAGCAGACCGTTCGCGAGCGCCACCAGCGCCACGAAAGCCAGCACCATCGCGCCCACCGCGGCGGCCAGCTTCACGCCCGTCTGCGCACCCTGCGCGGCCGCCTCGATCAGATTGGCGGGCACCTTCCCATCTTCGAAGGTTTCCGCGATCACCACTTCATGCGGCTTATCCCCTTCGGTCAGCGCGGCGGGGCCTTCCGCGCTGATGCGCGCATGCGGCAGCAGGATCTCGCCCGATTCTTCCACCTTCGCGCCCGGCGCGTCAGGCATGATGATCTTGGCCATCAGAATGCCGCCCGGCGCGGACATGAAGGTGGCGGCGAGCAGATAGGGCAGGTAATCCGGGCCCAGCACCCCGGCATAGGCTGCCAGGATGGTGCCCGCGACGCCCGCCATCCCCACCGCCATGATGGTGAACAGCTGCGATGGCGCCAGCATGGCGAGATAGGGGCGCACCACCAGCGGGCTTTCCGACTGGCCGACGAAGATATTGGCCGCCGCACCCAGCGATTCCACCCGGCTGATGCCGGTGAGCCAGCCGATCGCCCCGCCCACCCAGCGCACCACGCGCTGCATGATCCCGAGATAATAGAGAATCGACACCAGCGCCGCGAAGAAGACGATCACCGGCAGCGCAGAGATCGCGAAGCTGTTCGCCAGCGGATTGCTTTCGGCCGGGCCGAAGAGAAATTCCGTGCCGACATTGGCGTAGGAGAGCAGCGCCGACACCCCTTCCGCCAGCGTGCGGATGGCGATCCGGCCCCACGGCACGCGCAGGACCAGCAGCGCCATCCCCGCTTGCAGCGCAAAGGCCGCCAGCACCACGCGCGGGCGGATGTTCCGGCGGTCGGCCGAAAGCAGGAAGGCGATCGCAAGGATCGCGAGAATGCCGAGCAGGCTGGTGAGCGATTGAGCCATCAAGCGAGGAAAATGGGGAAAGTCCAAAAAGGGCGATGGCGAGGTTATTGAAGCAAAAGCAGAGTGCGCTCAAGCACGCTTCTTCCTACTGTCACTTTGCAGCCCCGCAGGCACCTCCCGATGGATCCTCAGACAATGCCCGGCCATGAACCGCCTCACGCCCTTCCCGGCACCCTTCCGAAAGCCCTGTTTCTGTTCACCGTGTTCTATGGCGGGATGGTGTGCATCGCGGGGGTTCTCGGCGCGAAGCAGGTCGCGCTGGGGTCGCTCGCAGTGGAAGCGGGCATCTTCCCCTTCCTGCTGCTGGTCGCACTCTCCAGCGCGGTTGCGGCGCATTATGGCAAGCCCGTGGCGGATATGCTGGTGCGCTTCGGCTTCGTGCCGCTGGTCACCGCCATCCTGCTGACCTTCTTCGTCATCCGCCTGCCGACCGATCCGGCCATGTATGAACCCGCGAAGGAAGCCTTCCCCATCGTGCTTGGGCAGAGTTGGCGGCTGATGGCGGCGGGCATCGTCGCCTATGGCGTGTCGATGACGCTCAACGTCTATCTGTTCGATCGGCTGGCGGCGATCGGGGGACGGTTCGTGGCCCTGCGCGGCGCGATCGCCTCGCTCATCAGCCAGGTGGTCGATACGCTCGTGTTCATCACCATCTCCTTCTACGGGGTTCGCCCCATAGGCGATCTGATCGCAGGGCAGGCGCTGGCGAAGGTGGTGCTGTCGGTCGTGGTCGTGCCGGTGCTGATCCGCCTGTTGCTGGCAATTGCGCGCAGACTGGACGGGCGGGAAAGCGTTGCCGCTTAGGCCCCTCACCCTTCACTGAGAATTGGCGCTGACCGAGGCGTGCCGCACCGTATTTGAGACGATCCGTTCGGATCGATGGAACCTGCCCTGTGGCGACTCATTGAGGCCCAGTGCGCACAGGCCCGCTGGCCGTGCGAACCATCCTCCCGAAGGGGGCGCCCCGGCTATGAGATCGGCACCAGGCAGCATGATCGCGCCCGTCCAGCGCAGCGTCGCGCAACGGCGCGGCTCGGCCGCACCGCCTACCCAGCAGGAATGCTCTCTGCGGCGGCTGGCGGCGCTTGCCGGTGATGACTGCGAGGCTGTGCAGCGGCTGCGCCCCGCCATCGAGGGTGCGCGCTACCTCCCACCCGGCTACGAATTGCAGGGCGACGGTCAGCGGGTCGGCGCGCCTCTCATCATCGTGAGCGGCTGGGCAGCGCGTGTGAAGCTGCTCCCCAATGGCAAGCGCCAGGTGCTATGCTTCATCCTTCCGGGCGATCTCGTCGGCCTGTGCGACCATCGGGCGCCGGTGGCCACATGCTCGATCGTCTCGCTCAGCGAGATGACAGTGGGTGCGGCACCGCCGGCGGATGACTGCGGTGCTCTGCGCCGGGTCTATGCCTCGGTTCGGGCGCTAGACGAAGCCGTTCTGCTCGCCCAAATCGTTCGCTTGGGCCGCCTTTCGGCGCGGGAGAGATTAAGCGATCTCCTGCTGGAACTGCATGACCGGCTGGAACCCTGCGGCCTTGCCCGCGACGGGCGATTTCCTTTGCCGCTGACGCAGGAAACGATGGCCGATGCGTTGGGCCTGACGACGGTTCACTTCAACCGGATGCTGCAGACTGTGCGCCGGGCAGGTGAACTGGAATGGCGCGGCGGCTCGGCCTACCTGCCGGATCGCGCCGCGTTGGCGCGAAAGCTCGGCAGGCAGGCCGGCAGCCCAGCAGCGATGAACTAGCGGCCCGGCTCCGCCATGCGGCGGTGCATCTGCGCCACCACCTGATCCGGCAGGATGTCGGCAAAGGTGGCCTGCAGCTTGTTCATGAAGCCGCTTACCTCCTGATCCTCGTCCGCCAGCAGCGCGGCATAGCCATCGCGGGCCACCTTGGCGGGATCGGCCTTCTCCTTCTCCCCGACCGGCGTGTTCAGCATATGGGCGCGGCGGAAGAAATTGGTCTCCGTCGGGCCCGGCTCGATCACGCTCACCGTGACGCCGGTGTCCTTCAGCTCGTTGCGCAGGCCGTTGCCGAAGTCGTTGATGAAGGCCTTGGTGGAATTGTACACCAGCTGGAACGTCCCCGGCATATGCCCGGCGATCGAGCCGGTGATGAGGATGCGGCCGCTGTCCCGCGCGCGCATGCCCTGCCCCACGCGCTGGATCAGCCGCACCGTGCCGGTGATGTTGGTGTCGATGATGTGGCGGACTTCGTCCCAGTCCTGATCGAGGAACCCGCCGCCGCCACCGTGGCCCGCATTGGCGATCAGCGCCGCGACGGGGCGCTGGCCGATCTTTGCCATCAGGGCGTCCACACCCTCTTCGGTGGCGAGATCGCATTGCACGCTCTCAACCGCCATGGCGCCGTCGCGGCGCATTTCGGCCTCCGCTGTCGTGAGGTCGGTGTCGGCCGCCAGCAGCAACTCCACCCCATCCTTCGCCGCGCAGCGCGCGAGTTCCAGCCCGATGCCGCTGGAGGCGCCGGTGACGACCACCAGGCCGGTGAGCTTGTCGATCTTTCCGCGTGTCATACCTGCTCCATCGTCCGTGTGGTGGAAGCCCCGGCAGCGCCGGCTTCCATGCCGGGCCGCAGCACCACCTTGGTCCAGCTGTCCTGCTTTTCCTTGAAGTTGCGATAGCCGGTGGCGGCATCCTCCAGCGGCAGATGGTGGCTGATGAGGAAGGTGGTATCGAGCGTGCCATCCTCGATCTTGGCCAGCAGATCGCCGAGATATTTCTGCACATGCGTCTGGCCGGTGCGCAGCTGCACGCCCTTTTCCATCAGCGCGCCGAGGGGGAACTTGTCGGTCATCCCGCCATAGACGCCGGGGATGGACACGCGGCCGCCGAAGCGCACCGCCAGCAGCGCCTGCTTGAGCGCGGAGGCGCGATCTGCGCCCACGCCGACCTTCTGCTTCACGACATCCAGCATGTTGTCGATGGCGAAACCGTGGGCTTCCATGCCGACTGCGTCGATCACCGCATCCACGCCGATCCCGCCGGACATTTCCATCAGCGCCTCGCGCACATTCGTCTCGCGGAAGTTGATGATCTTGGCCCCGAGCTTGCGGGCAAGTTCCAGCCGATGGGGATAATGGTCGATGGCGATGACCTGCGCCGCGCCCATCACGAGGGCGGACTGGATGGCGAACAGGCCCACCGGCCCGCAGCCCCACACCGCCACCGTATCATCCGGGCCGATGTCGGCATTCTCCGCCGCCATCCAGCCCGTGGGCAGAATGTCGGACAGGAACAGCACATTGTCGTCCTCCAGATGGTCGGGAATGATGATCGGCCCCACGTCGGAGAAGGGCACGCGCACATATTCGGCCTGCCCGCCGGAGTAGCCGCCGGTCAGATGCGAATAGCCGAACAACCCGGCCATCGGATGGCCATAGAGCGTGGCGGACATGTCCTGCTTTTCCACCGGATTGGAATTCTCGCAGGCGGAATATTGCTGCACCGCGCAGTGGAAGCAGCCGCCGCAGGCGATTGTGAACGGCACCACCACCCGCTGCCCCTTCTTGAGAGTGCTGGAGGCGCCGGTTTCCACCACCTCACCCATGAATTCGTGCCCGAGCACGTCGCCCGACTGCATGCCGGGGATCACCCCATCATACAGGTGCAGGTCAGACCCGCAGATCGCCGTGGAGGTCACCTTGATGATCGCATCGCGCGGATTGATGATTTCGGGATCGCTCACGCTTTCGACGCGCACGTCCCTGGTTCCATGCCATGTCAGTGCACGCATATCAGGCTTCCTCCATCTTTGCTTTGCGGGTGGCGTCGGCGGTCCGCGCCGAGGTGGCGATCTCCCCCGTTTCAAGGAGCATCTTCAGTCGTTTGAGATCATGCCGCGCCTGGATCTGCGGCTCGCGCTGGAACAGCTTGGCAATGGCGCGCCCGGCCTCGCCGGCCGGCGGCTTATAGGCGATGATCGCAGTCACCTGCGTGCCGCGATCGCCGGGCGCATCGCGGAACTCCACGCGCCCTTCGGTGTCGATCTCGGACTTGTCGGTGGAGCGCCACGCGATCAGCTCGTTCTCCTGCTCGCGCACCACTTCCGTCTCCAGCTCCACCACCCCGCGCGGGGCGCGGATGGTCCAGCGCCAGCGTCCTTCCCCGTCGCCGGGGCGGACGGAGACGACATTCTCCATGAACTGCGGCAGCTTTTCGAATTCGCGCCAGGCGCGGAACACTTCCGCCCGCGGCTTGCGGATGGTGACCGTGCGCCCGCTCACGTCATATTCGCCGAAGCCGCGCCGCGCGGTGCGACCGGGGGCATCGTCGGGCGATCGCCCGCGGCGCATGCCGGATGCCAGCGCGCCGCCCACCACGGCGGCGCCGATCAGTCCCGCGCCGATGGCGATGCCGCCGGCGCGCGAGAGGGTGTTGTTCGCGTCTCTGCTCATGATCTGCCTTTCGATCGGTGTGATCGACCGGGCGGATGGCCCGGGCCTGTGACAGATCAACGCCTCAGCGGCGGAAGTGTCCGGGGGAACGGTCGCACCTCAGGCACGACCCATCCGACGTGGCCTGATGCATGTTAGTCCGGGGCGTAAATGCGGTCGAGCACGGCAGATACCGCGGTCAATTCCTGCGCCTCGCCAGTGAAGCGCGCGCCCGCCGCGAGCTGCCGCGCCCAGCTTTCGGCGGCTCTCCCACCCCATTCGTCGGGCGGGCTGGCCAGCACTTCACTGCCGGTCCCGCGATGCAGGCTGGCTTCGAAATCATAGAAGCTGCCGCCGACATTGCGGATGGAAGCGGCACCGTCGGAGCCGAAGAAATCCGCCTCGATCACTGCATCCCGCCCGGCGTGGAGATGCCATGAACAGGCCAGCCGCACGCTGGCGCCGCCGGCCAGATCGAGCCGCGCGGTGGCGTAATCCTCCACCTGCTCCGCCCCCGGCGCCAGCGGCTGCCCCTTGGCATAGAGCCGCGAAGAGACCTGCTCCACCTCGGGAAAGCCCAGCAGCCACAGCGCCAGATCCACGAGATGGACGCCGAGGTCGATCACGCAGCCGCCACCCGACTGCGCACGGTCATAGAACCACGGCTTGTCCGGCCCATAGGCGTTGTGGAAAGTGAGATCGACGGCGAACACGCGCCCCAGCGCGCCCTCGCGCAGCAGCGGCTCGATTGCCGCAGTGGCGGCGGTGTGGCGATAGGAAAGGTCCACCCCCAGCAGGCGGTCGGCGCGGCGGGCAGCCTCCACCACCGCGCGCGCTTCCGCCTCGTCGCGGCCAAGCGGCTTCTGGCAGAACACCGCCACCCCGCAGTCCAGCGCAGCGATAGCCTGTTCGGCATGGTGTGCGCTGGGCGTGGCGATCACCACCCCGTCCAGCCGCTGGTCCAGCATAGCATCCAGCGTAGCGTAGCGCCCGGCCGCCGGCGCCAGCTCAGCCGCAGCGTCAAGGCACTCCGGCGAAGGGTCGCAGATCGCCGCCGCCTCCACCGTGCCGCCGCGCAGGATCGCTTCCATCCGGTGGCGCCCGATCCAGCCGGTGCCGAGAAACCCGATGCGCGGCTTGCTCATGCCAGTTGCACCAGCGCCTTGACGAAGCCCTGGGGTTTGTCGCGCGTGGCATCCAGCGCCTCCGCCAGCTGATCGAGCCCATAGCGATGCGTGTAGAGCGGCCCGGGGTCCAGCCGGCCGCTCGCCACCGCGTCGGCCGCTTCCTGCATGCCGCGCATCTGCACCTGCAGATCGCGCTCATGCGCATTGATCACGTCGATGCCCTTCCAGTTCCAGGTCTGCATGTCCACCTGGCGCGGCGCATCCTGATGGTATCCCGCGATCACCAGCCGTCCGCCGAAACCCACCAGCTCGGCCGCGAGATCGAGCGGCCATTGCTTGCCCACGCATTCGATCACGCGCGGGCACAGCGCATCCCCGGTGATTGCCCGCACCCGTTCGATGATCTCGCCGTGATCCTCCATCGGGATCGTTTCTTCCGCGCCGTAATCGCGCGCCAGCTGCAGCGATTCCGGCCGGCGCGAAATGGCGATCACACGCGCCCCGGCCTCGCTGGCCAGCCGCGTCAGCACCGCGCCCAGAAAGCCGATGCCGATGATCGCCACCCATTGCCCGGCCCGTATGTCGCTGCGGCGGAAGATGTTGAAGGCGCAGCCCAGCGGCTCGCCCGGGAACGGCTGGCCGTCCAGTTCCGGCGGCAGCTTCAGCACTGAGTCCGCCTTCGCCACATCGGCTTCGGCATAGGAGCGATAGCTGAGCGCCGCCACGCGGTCGCCCGGGGCCACATTCGCCACCCCCGGCCCCACGGCATCGACCACGCCCCAGCCTTCGTGCCCCAGATCGCCCGCGGGCATGGGGAAGCTGATCCAGTCCGGCCCGGCCCAGGGGCCAAGGTTGGACGCGCAGACGCCGCAGCCTTCCAGCCGGATGCGTACTTCGCCTTCGCCGGGTTCGGGCCGCTCCACATCGCGCACAATGGTGCTGCCGGGGCCGGTAACGACCGCCGCCTTCATCTGATCGGTCATGGACTTCAGCTTTCGGTTACGAACTGTTCGAGGGCCGCCCAGGCACCGTCGTCGGTCATCTGCTCGGGCGGGTGCTTGCAGAAGAAGGCGGCCGCCGGATGCAGCGGGCCGGCAAGCCCGCGATCGCTGGCCAGCTTGGCGCAGCGGATCATGTCGATCGCCACCCCGGCGGAATTGGGGCTGTCCTCCACCGACAGCCGCATTTCCAGATTCATCGGCACGCCGCCGAACATGGTGCCTTCCATGCGGAGGAAGCAGACCTTGTTGTCATTCTGCCAGGCGACATAGTCCGACGGGCCGACGTGGATGTTTTCATCCACCAGCCGCGCCGCCGCCACCGACTGCACCGCCTCGGTCTTGGAGGTTTTCTTGGAGGCCAGCCGGCTGCGTTCCAACATGTTCAGGAAATCCGTGTTGCCGCCGGTGTTGAGCTGATAGGTCCGCTCCAGCTTCACGCCGCGCTTGCGGAACAGGTCGGTCAGCACGCGGTGGACGATGGTGGCGCCGATCTGTGCCTTGATATCGTCCCCGATGATCGGCACGCCCGCCTGGCGGAAGCGTTCGGCCCATTGCGGATCGCTGGCGATGAACACGGGGATGTTGTTCACGAAGGCCACCCCCGCCTCCAGCGCGCACTCGGCATAGAAGCGGCTCGCCTCCTCCGATCCCACCGGCAGGTAGTTCATCAGCACATCCGCATCGCTTTCGCGCAGCAGGGCCACGATCTCGTCGCGGTCCGGCTCCGGCTCGTCGGCCACACGGAAGGTCCGCTCGTCCGGGAAGGCGGCCATATGCTCCGCCACGCCGTCCAGCACGCGGCCCATGCGCACCTTCGTGCCGGTGCGCTCCACCTGATCGCAGAACACGGTGGTGCAATTGGGCTTGGCGAAGATCGCCTCCGCCACATCGCGCCCCACCTTGCGGCGATCCACATCCCATGCTGCCACCACGCGAATGTCCTCCGGGCGATAGCCCCCAACTTCGGGGTGCATCAGCCCGGTCATGTCATTCGCGCCGGATCGGTAGTAGGAAAGCCCCTGCACCAGCGAACTGGCGCAATTGCCGACGCCCACCAGCGCCACATTGATCCCGCGTGTGCTGGGTGAAAGCATCTCAGGCTCCTTCCGCTGTTCTCGTCATGCCCGCACCTGCTGCGGTTGCCGCTCCTGCTGCGGCGCGCGCTCCGGGGCGTATCGCTCGACCATCCAGGCGCAGAAATCGGCGAAGGCCTGCGGCTCCTTGGCGCAGCTCGTATGGTGCGCCTCCACCCCGAGATGCTCGGGCGTGAAGCAGAAGGTCACCAGCACTTCGAAATCGGCCAGCGCCTCCATCTGGCGGTCGAACCAGTCCAGCGCGCCGGGGCGGAAGCTGTCCGCCCAGCTGAGGCCGGTGCGCAGCTTCTTCACGCCCAGCCGCTTCATCCATGCCACCGCCTCGTCCAGCCGCGGATCCTCGAAATGGAACCACTGCATCAGCCCCATCTCGCCGGCGACGCGGGCGTAATGCTCCAGCGCCGGCTTCGGGGTGCCGTCCTCGCGGATCAGGCCCATGTAGAAATGGCGGTAATAGCTCGATCCTTCCGCCTCGCGGTGGCGCGTTTCGGCGCCCCAGCTCTGCGGCAGGTCGAACAGGGAATACCAATAGACTTGCGGCACGCGCCCGATCAGCAGCTCCGCCGTGCGGTTGAGGCCGAAGACCTGCACCTCCTCCGCGCCGAAGCTGCCCACACCCACTTCGGTGGCCCAGATCGGCTTGTCGGGCACCACGGCCTCGATCTCGGCGATCCTGTCGGGCCAGGCGTCGATCGGCCACAGGTTCCAGTCGAGCGGGAAGCCGTGCACCGCCACCACATCCACCGCGTCCAGCGCGCCATGCCGACGCATCCGTTCCACCCAATGCGGGTCGATCGGGGACATGCCGCCCAGCACCCGTGTCAGCTGCGGGTTGATGGTGGCGATGGCAGAGCCGGCGCGGATCACCGTGTCGGCATAGATCGACCAGTCGGGGTCGAGCTCGGGATTCCAGTGTGACTTGTTGTTCGGCTCGTTCCAGATCATCGCGGCTTCGATCACGGCTTGCCCCCCTTCGCTGGATAGACGGCCGCCGGCCCGCGCTCGGCATAGGGCACCGGCGCGACGCGGCAGAGATAGACTTCGGGCTCCGGCTGCGCCTCGATGGTGAAGCCGGCGGCGCGCAGCATGGCCTGGCTGCAGGCGGCGTTGGGCGCCCACCAATTGGTCCAGTCATGCGCGAATTCGCGCTCGATGAAATGCATCTTGGGATAGGCCGGATTGTCGAAGTAATCCGGCGGCTGGGTGGTGCCCGGCTTGTGGAAGGGATGATCCTCCGGCACCTGCAGCACGGCGTCCGTCCCCTGCTGCATCGTCTGGAACAGCATCAGGTCGCCCGCCACATGCTCGCGGATCAGGTCCAGCGCCAGCAGCGGATGGCGCAGGTGGTACAGCACCCCCATGAAGATCACGAGGTCGAATCGCTCGCCCAGCGAGGCGACATCATAGACCGACATGTTGCGATATTCGATGTCGTCGAACCCCAGCGTGCGCGATGCGAGCCGGGCCTGCTCGAGATAGCGATCGTCGCTGTCGATGCCCAGAACGCGGTCAGCGCCGCGCTTCTTCATCTCGATGGAATAGAAGCCGGCATTGCAGCCGATGTCGAGAACGGCATGCCCATACAATTGTTCTGGCAGTGCATCGGCGAAGCGGCGGAACTTGAAGGCGGGATAATCGCCCAGGAAATGGTCTGGCGCGGTGTGGATGCCGTCGCCCAGGTCGATATTCTGGAACCAGGGCGCCAGCTCCGCCACCTGCTGCCGCAGGGCCTCGACCGCCTGCCCGCGCACGGAACGGATTTGCGAAGGGCCCGAACTCATGCCGGCAAACCGTTGATATTGAAGACCGTAGTTCCGTGATCACTCACCGCCAGCCGACTGACCGAGGCGGGCGACACATCGAAGCGCAACAGATTGTCGAGCGAGAGGCCCAGGAAGCCGGCGATCACCGCGCGGATGACATCGCAATGGCTCACCATCGCCACCACCCGCCCCGCCATTCCGCGGGCCGCCTGCGCGATGTGCCCCATCGCCCGCTCTTGCACCTCTACCATGTTTTCTCCTTTGGGAACGCGGGTTTGCGCCCGCATCTCGTTCCAGTCCCGCCAGCGCGGATCGTCTTCCAGCTCAGCAAAGGACCGGCCGGTCCAGTCGCCGAAGTCCACCTCGTCCAGCGCCGGCACCTCCTGCACCGTCAGCCCGCGCGGCTCCGCCAGAATCGCGGCCGTCTCCCGTGCTCGGCGGACCGGGCTGCTGTGGATCGCGTCGATCGGCTGCCTGCCCAGATGCGCCGCCAGAGCGCGCGCCTCGGCAGCGCCGGCGGCGGTCAGCGGGCGGTTGCCCCCGCGGCCGGACAACACCTTTCCCACGTCGCCATGGCTGGCGTGCCTTATGAGAAGGATGGTTGCTGTCATGAATCGCGCCCGCAGGATGTAAGTAGATGCTATGTGGCGAATGCGGGAAGGCAGTCATACGTTCCACAGATCGTCAAAAATGTTTCAAAATGCCGGGGAACTTACAAGAAGAAGCCGCATTTCGAAGGCTGATGCACCAGTACAAAGTGTTCAATAACATATGTTATTCTTTGCATTAACAAATGTTAACTGTGCAGTTGTGAACTCTTTGGACCACTTTGGGAGGGCGTATTGGCCGAAACAATTCTTATCACCGGCGGCGCGGGGTTCATCGGGCGCGCGGTGTGCCGCGAACTGCTCGAACGCGGATACAATGTGCGCGTCCTCGATGCGCTGATCCCGCAGGTCCACCCCGGGCAGGCGCGGCCCGCCGACCTCCCCGCCGAAGCAAAGCTGATCCAGGCCGACATCCGCGATGCCGATGCGGTCTGCCGCGCATTGGAAGGGCTGGACGGAGTGATCCACCTCGCCGCGGAAGTGGGCGTGGGCCAGTCCATGTATGAGGTGGAACGCTACACCTCGGTGAACGACGTCGGCACGGCGGTACTGCTCGAACAGCTCATCCACCGACCGGTGCGGCGCGTGGTCACCGCCTCCTCCATGAGCATCTATGGCGAGGGGCTGTATCGCGACGCCTCCGGCAAGCTGGTGGAAGATGCGGTGCGCCGCCCGCTCCGGCAGGGGCAGGCGGAATGGAACCCCCGCGGTGCCGATGGCGAGCCGCTGACGCCCGTCGCCACGCCCGAATGGAAGCGGCCCAGCCTCTCCTCGATCTACGCGCTGAACAAATATGTGCAGGAACAATCCACGCACATCATGGCCGGCGCCTATGGCATCGAGAGCGTCTGCCTGCGGCTGTTCAACGTCTATGGCCCCGGCCAGGCGCTCTCCAACCCCTACACCGGTGTGCTGGCCATCTTCGCCTCGCGCCTGCTGAACGGACAGCCGCCGCTGATCTTCGAAGATGGCGAGCAGCGGCGTGATTTCGTGCAGGTGGAGGATGTGGCCCGCGCCTTCGCCGAAGCGCTCGCGCGGCCGGAAGCGGCCGGCGGAACCTTCAACATCGGCTCCGGCCAGGATCGCTCCGTCAACGAGGTGGCCAGCGCCCTCGCCCGCGCCATGGGCCGCGAAGAGATCGAGCCCGAAGTGGTCCGCAAGGGCCGCGCGGGCGACATCCGCCACTGCTTCTGCGATCCCTCCATGGCGCGTGAGCGGCTGGGCTTCGAAGCACGCAAATCCTTTGAAGAGAGCCTGGGCGAACTGGCCGAGTGGGTTTCGCACCAGACGGCGGAAGACCGTGTCGCGACGGCCCGCAGCGAGTTGGAAATGCGCGGGCTGGTCGCATGAGTCTGGACCGGATGGACACGATCCTCGTCACCGGCGGCGCCGGCTTCATCGGGGCAAATCTCGCTGACCGGCTTGCTGCAAAGGGGCACCGCGTCCGCGTGCTGGACGTGCTTGCCCGGCCCGGCGTGGAGCGTAATCTCGAATGGCTCACCGCGCGCCACGGGGACCGGATCGAACCCCTGATTGCGGACGTGCGCGATGCCGCTGCCGTCACCCGCGCGGTGCGGGATGTGGACGGCGCATTTCACCTCGCTGCGCAGGTGGCGGTGACCTCCAGCATGGCGGACCCGCGCGAGGATCTGGAGATCAATATCGGCGGCACCTTCAATCTGCTGGAGGCGATCCGCACGGAACGCCCGCAGGCGCCGGTGATCTTCGCCTCCACCAACAAGGTCTATGGCGACCTTGCCGCCATCCCGCTCAGCCTCGGGGACAACGGCTATCACCCGGCGGACATGGAGCCCGCTCGCTACGGCGTATCGGAAGCCCAGCCGCTCGAACTTCACACCCCCTATGGCTGCTCCAAGGGGGCGGCGGATCAATATGTGCTCGACTACGCCCGCTGCTATGGCCTGCGCACAGCCGTTCTGCGGATGAGCTGCATCTATGGCCAGCGCCAGATGGGCACCGAGGATCAGGGCTGGGTCGCTCATTTCGCTCTGCGCGCTCTTGCCGGTGAGCCGATCACCCTGTTCGGCGATGGCGAGCAGGTGCGCGACATCTGCGATGTGGATGACACCTGCCAGGCCTATCTGGCGGCGATGGACCGGATCGAGCAGATCTCGGGCCACGCCTTCAACTGGGGCGGCGGACCTGACAACGCGGTAAGCCTGCTGACGGTGATCGATGAGATCGCAGCGATCCTGGGGCATTTCCCGCGCGTGGAGTTTTCCGACTGGCGGCCCGGCGATCAGCGCTGGTTCGTGTCCGATGCACGCGCGGCCGACAAAGCGCTGGGCCTGCGCGCCCGCAAGCCTTGGCACAGCGGCCTGCGCGACCTTGTCGAATGGTTGCGCGCGGAGAACGAGCGGCAGACGGCTGCACCGCCGCAGGTCGCCGTGTCATGAGAGCTGCGCCCCGGCTCCACATATTGATGACCACCGACGCGGTGGGCGGGGTGTGGCAATATTCCACCGACCTGTGCGCGAGCCTTGCCGAACAGGGCCATCGCCTCACACTCGCGGTGCTGGGGCCGGAACCCACCGCCAGCCAGCGCAGCGCTGCCCAGGCGCTACGCGGGGTAGAGCTGATCGAAACGGGCCTACCGCTGGACTGGTTGGCCGAGGGAGCGGAGGAGGTGCAGCGCGCCGCATCCGCCCTCGCCGATCTCGCTGCCGAGCGCGAAGTGGACCTTGTCCACTGCAATTCCCCTGCGCTTGCGGGCGCGGCGGAGTTTCCGGTGCCGCTGGTGGCCGTGGCCCATGGCTGCGTGGCCACCTGGTGGCAGGCGACGCGTGCCGAGCCGCTCGACCCCGCCTTTCGCTGGCATGCCGATCTGGCGCGGCGCGGCCTGCTGCGGGCGGATGCGGTGATCGCCCCGAGCGCGAGCTTCGCCGGGAGTGTGCGCAGCACCTATCGCCTGCCGCGCACCCCCACCGCAATTCACAACGGTCGCCGCGGCGAAGCCTCTGCGCCGGCCGGGCATCACCTGCATGCCGCCGTCACTGTCGGGCGCCTGTGGGACGAGGCGAAGAACACGCCCTTCCTCAATGGCGTGGCCGCCCACCTGCCCCACCCTTTCCTCGCCGCAGGGCCGCTGCGCGGGCCGCATGGCGAGGAGGTTGCGCCAGCACATCTCCGCTGCCTGGGGCAGATGACCTCAGCGGAAGTCTCCGGCCTACTGGCGCTCCAGCCGGTGTTCGTCTCCGCCGCCCGGTTCGAACCTTTCGGCCTCGCCGTTCTGGAGGCAGCCGCCGCCGGCTGTGCTCTGGTACTCTCCGACATTCCGACGTTCCGCGAATTGTGGGACGGCGCCGCCGTGTTCGCCGATCCGCAGGACGAGCAGGCCTTCGCCGCCCGGATCGCGGAGGTGCTGGGCGACGAGGAGCAGCGGCGAAGGCTGGGCACCGCCGCCGCGGCGCGCGCGGCCCGCTACACGCCGGAAGCGACCGCTGCCGGCATCGAAGGCGTCTATTACTCGCTCCTCTCCGCGCGGGAAGCTGCGGCATGAGGATCGTCTATTTCACCCATTCGCTGCGGTCCTGCTGGAACCACGGCAATGCGCATTTCCTGCGCGGCGTGCTCGACGAGCTGGTCGAGCGCGGCCACGAGGTGCGGGCCTATGAGCCGGAAGGCGCCTGGAGCCTTGCCAATCTGCTGGAGGACAGCGGTGAGGCCGGGCTGGCGGCGTGGCGGGAGAAATATCCGCGCCTCTCCTCCACCACCTACGCCCCGGGCGCCGATCCGGCGCCGCTGGTGGCCGGCGCCGACGTGGTGATCATGCACGAATGGAACGACCCCGCGCTCGTCGCGCAGGTGGGCGAGCTGCGCAAGCGCGGCGCGCCGTTCCAGCTGCTGTTCCACGACACCCATCACCGCGCGGTGAGCGCGCCGGAGGAGATGCGCGCCTTCGACCTCTCCGGCTATGACGGCGTGCTGGCCTTCGGCGAAGCCTTGTCCGAGGTCTATCGCGAGTGGGGCTGGAGCGGTCGGGTGTGGACCTGGCACGAAGCCGCCGACACCCGCCGCTTCCATCCGCCGGAGCAGGAGGGCGAGCGCCGCGGCCTTGTGTGGATCGGCAATTGGGGTGACGGCGAACGCAGCGAAGAGCTGGAGGAGTTCCTCTTCCGCCCGGCCCGGGCCGCGGATCTGCCGCTTGATCTCTACGGCGTGCGCTACCCGGCCGAGGCGAAGGAGACGCTGCGCCGCTATGGCGTGGCCTATCGCGGCTGGGCGCCCAATGCCGAGGCGCCGGAGGTCTTCGCCCGCCACCTTGCCACGGTGCATGTGCCCCGGCGCTTCTACGCCACCACCCTGCCCGGCATTCCCACGATCCGCGTGTTCGAGGCGCTGGCCTGCGGCATCCCGCTGGTCAGCGCGCCGTGGAGCGATGCCGAGCACCTGTTCCGCCCGGGGCAGGACTATCTCGTCGCCCGCGACGGTGCGGAGATGGAACGGCACCTGCGCGCGCTGGCGGCGGATGCCGGCCTTCGCGCCGCACTGACGGCCAGCGGGCTGGAAACGATCCGCGCCCGCCACAGCTGCGCGCACCGCGTGGACCAGCTCCTGTCCATCATCGACGACCTCTCCGCCGCAGCCCCCGCAAGGAGAATTGCGTGAAGATTGCCTTCTATGGATCGAGCCTGCTGTCCTCCTACTGGAACGGTGCAGCGACCTATTACCGCGGCATTCTGCATGCCCTTGCCCGGCGCGGGCACGACATCACCTTCTACGAACCCGATGCCTTCGACCGGCAGGCGCATCGCGACATCGACCCGCCTGACTGGGCGCGATCGGTCGTCTATCCCGCCACGCCGGACGCCGTGCGCGAGGTGCTCGCCGAGGCGCGCCACGCCGATGTGGTGGTGAAGGCCAATGGCGTGGGCGTGTTCGACCGCGAATTGCTGGAAGGCGTGCTGCGCGAAGCACGCCCGGACGCCACCACGATCTATTGGGACGTGGACGCCGCCGCCACGCTGGACGAAATCCGCCGCGACCCCGGCCATGTGCTGCGCTCCGCCCTGCCGCAGATCACCGCCGTGTTCACCTATGGCGGCGGGCCGCCGGTGGTGGAGGCCTATCGCAGCATGGGCGCGCGCGAATGCATCCCGATCTACAACGCCCTCGATCCGGCGACGCATTTTCCCGTTTCGCCCGATCCGGTGTTCGCCTGCGCTCTCGGCTTCCTGGCCAATCGCCTGCCGGACCGGGAGGCACGGGTGGAGGAGTTCTTCCTGCGCGCCGCCGCACTCCTGCCGGAACGCAGCTTCGTGCTGGGCGGCAATGGCTGGCATGACAAATCCATGCCGGCAAATGTGCGGGCCATCGGCCATGTCGGCACGGCCTCCCACAACGCCTTCAACTGCACGCCGCGGGCGGTGTTGAATGTGGCGCGCGATTCCATGGCGGACGTGGGCTTTTCCCCCGCCACCCGCGTGTTCGAAGCGGCGGGCGCGGGCGCCTGCCTGATCACCGACGCGTGGGAAGGAATCGAGATGTTCCTTGAGCCGGACGAGGAAGTGCTCGTCGCCCGCGACGGACAGGACGTGGCCGATCACCTCGCCGCGCTGACCCCGGAACGGGCCACCCGGATCGGCGCTGCCGCACGCAAGCGGGTGCTTGCCGGCCACACTTACGAATTGCGCGCGGCCGAAGTGGACGAGGCGCTGGCCCGGCTGAGAGCCCCCGCGCAGGAGGGCGTAGCATGAAGCTCGTCGTCCTCGGCCTCAGCCTCTCGTCCTCCTGGGGCAATGGCCACGCCACCACCTTACGCGCCCTGCTCTCCGCCTTCGCCGCGCGCGGGCACGAGGTGCTGTTTCTGGAGCGGGACCAGCCCTGGTATGCGCAGAACCGCGACCTCGCCGATCCCGATTTTTGCGAGCTGCGCTACTACGCGGATCTCGCCGCGCTGGACGGCTGGCGGCACGAGGTGGCCGTGGCCGACGCAGTGATGGTCGGCTCCTACGTCCCCGATGGCATCGCCGTGGGCGAATGGGTGCAGCGCCACGCCCGCGGCACCACCTGCTTCTATGACATCGACACGCCGGTGACTCTCGCCGCGCTGGAGCGGGGGGAGTGCGACTATGTCTCGCAGGGGCTGATCGCGGGATATGACATCTACTTCTCCTTCACCGGCGGCCCCACGCTTACCCGGCTTGAAGAGCAGTTCGGCTCCCCCTGCGCGCGGCCGCTGTTCTGCAGCGTGGACACGGCACGCTATCGCCCGCTCGACGTGCCCAAGCGCTGGGATCTCTCCTATCTCGGCACCTACAGTCCCGACCGGCAGCCCACCCTCACCCGGCTGCTGATCGAACCGGCCCGCGCCCGCCCGGATCTGCGCTTCATCGTCGCGGGGCCGCAATATCCGGCCGACATCGAATGGCCCGCGAATGTGGCGCGCGTGGACCATCTGGCACCCGCCGGGCACGCCGAATTCTACGCGTCCTCCCGCTTCACGCTTAACGTTACGCGGGCCGACATGATCGCCGCCGGCTGGTCGCCCTCCGTCCGCCTGTTCGAGGCGGGGGCCTGTGCCACGCCGATCATCTCCGACCGCTGGCAGGGCATCGAAAGCGTGTTCGAACCGGGCAGGGAAATCGTCCTGGCGGACAGCACGGAGGATGTGCTGGCCGCACTGGACGCGGACGCCGGCCGAATGGGCGCGGCGGCACGGGAAACGGTTCTCGCGCGGCACAGCGCGGGGAAGCGGGCCGAACAATTGGAGCAGGATCTGGAGCGGGCAGCGCATGCCACCCGTCCCACCATCGAGGAAAGAGTGGTCGCATCATGAAGACACGCAATGGAATGACACTGGTGGCGGGCGGAGCCGGCTTCATCGGTTCGCATCTCTGCCGCGCCTTGCTGGAAGAAGGCGAGCGGGTCGTCTGCCTCGACAATCTCCAGACCTCGCGCGAATCCAACCTCCTCGACCTGGAAGGCTATGACGGCTTCTCCTTCGTGCAGGCCGACATCACCGAACCCCTCCCGCGCGAAATCACGCATGAGGCGGGCAATCTGACCCGGATATACAACCTTGCCTGCGCCGCCTCGCCAGCACTCTATCAGGCCGATCCGGAGCACACGATGCTCACCAGCGTGCTGGGGACGACGCAGTTGCTGCGGCTGGCGGAGCGATCGGGCGCCCGCTTCCTGCTCGCCTCCACCAGCGAGGTCTATGGCGATCCGGAAGTGCACCCGCAGCCGGAACGCTATCGCGGCAGCGTCAGCTGCACCGGCCCCCGCGCCTGCTATGACGAAGGGAAGCGCGCGGCCGAAACGCTGGCCTTCGACTTCGCCCGGTCAGGCCGCGCGGCGGTGCGCGTGGCGCGCATCTTCAACACCTATGGCCCGCATATGCGCATGGATGACGGGCGCGTGGTTTCCAACATGATCTGCCAGGCGCTCTCGGGCGAGCCGCTCACCATCTATGGCGACGGCAGCCAGACGCGCAGCTTCTGCTATGTGTCCGACACGGTGGACGGGCTGCGGCGGCTGATGGAGCATCCCACGCTCGATCCGCAGCCGGTCAACATCGGCAATCCGGAAGAGCTTTCGATCCGTGAGCTGGTGAATGCGCTGGCATCGGTGGCCGGGCAGCCGCTGGAACTGCGCCACAAGGATCTTCCCGTCGACGATCCCCGCCGCCGCCGGCCGGACATCAGCCGCGCGCGCGAAATGCTTGGCTGGCAACCAACCACGCCGCTGCGCGAGGGGCTGGCGAGGACGCTGGCGTGGTTCGCTGGCGAAGTGAAGGGGAACCATCGCGCACCCGCCCAGCAGATGCCGGCGCGGGTGGCGGTCGGCTCGGCGATGGGTGAGCTCTGAACGTCGCCTCCGGCATGGCGCGCCGGGAACCACTCCGTCGCCCAAGCGCAGAGATCGCATGGCCGCTATCGGCCGCTGAAAATGGAGAAGACCATGGGCGAGTATGAACCCCGGGATTCGCGCATCGTGACGCAGAATCCCTCCGGCACGCCGGTCGAGCCGGAACGCACCGGTCCACGCGAGGAGGAGGCCCGGCGAGAGGCCACGCCACCCCGCAAGGATGCGGCAGGAGACACTCCGCAGACCACAGGCGAAGGCCAGGATAATCTGGATCGCTGGCAGGTGAAAGGCGAAGACCGGCGCTGACGGAGGCCAGCGCACCGTGTACGGCGAAGGCAGCCCACCGGCCGCCTTCGCCGCATCACATCAGAAGTCGTAACCGACCGTAACGCCGTAAGTGCGCGGCGCGAGATAGGTCACGCCCAGCAGGCGGCCGGTGGCCAGAGCGAAGGTGCTGCTCGCACGGTCGGTGTCGAACAGGTTCTTCGCCCACAGCTGCACGCTCAGTCGATCCTCCAGCGTTTGGTAACGGATGGAGGCGTCCACCATCGCATAGGGGGCGGAGCTTTCGATCTCCCGCTCGAACTCGGTGAAGTAGGTCCGGCTCTTGTAGGACACATCGCCCAGGAAGGTGATGACACCGTTGGGCAGATCGACATCATACTCGCCGTGGACGTTCCACGCCCACTTGGGTGAATTGCGCAGCTGGTTTCCGGCCAGCTGGATCTCACCCCCGCTCGGCGCGCCGTAAGCGGTCGGGTCGGGGTTGGTCACCGGATCATAAGCGGGCGAGCCGGCCGTCAGGATATTAGCCGGGTTGAGCGGATCGAGCGTGGCATAGTTCTTGAACTCCGCATCGGTGTAGGAGAGCGAGCCGCTCATGCGGAAATTCGGCGTGATGCGGCCGAAGATATCCAGCTCGATACCCTTGGCCGTCGTCGCCGCGGCATTCTGGAAGATCGTCTGGTAACCCGTCGGGCCGCCGGCGATCGTCTTGTTCAGCTGCAGCCCTTCGAGGTCATAGGTGTAGGCCGCGAGATTTACGGAGAGCCCGCTCATCACGGTCGCCTTGATGCCCGCCTCGTGGTTCTGGATGGTTTCCGGATCGACGATGGTCGTGCTGCCCGCGGCGTTCTCGCCCGAACCCGCCTTGAAGCCTTCCGAATAGGTGTAATACACCATGATGTCCGGGTTCGGCTGCCACTCCAGGCCGAGCTCCGGCGTGAAATCGCTGAAGCTGCGTTCGCGATAGGTGCCTTCGGTGGTGTAGCGGATCACCGGACCGCGCCCGCCGCCGGCGATGATGATCGACGGGTTGGCGGATTCGATCTTCTCGTGGCTGTAGCGCCCGCCGAGCTTGACGGTCAGCGTATCCAGCGCCTCCGAGAAGAGGCCGAGCCCGATATTGGCCTGGCCGAAGATGGCATAGGCATCCGTACCGAGATTGGACCGGGTGCAGACCCTCTTGGGCGCGATCACGCTGCTGCCGCCGGTCACGCCGTCGGGCTGATAGCCGCAAAGGGCATAGGCTTCGTCGAGATCGACGCCGGCCGCCTGCAGCAGCGGGATGTTGGACGCCATGCCGTTCTTGCGCGAAAGCCCGACGTTGTCGATCGGCCGCTGCCGCTCGTGGAAATAGAAACCGCCCAGGACGACATCGATGAAGTCCGTCGAATAGTTCAGCTGCAGCTCATTGCTCCACTGCTTGCTGTCGATCCGCCGCTCCTGCACCGTGGTCGGCTGCCCGTTGGTCTGCAGGCTGTCCACCACGGCGGACAGATCGAGATCCTGAAACAGCGAGCTCTTGAAGCTGCGGAAATTGGCGATGTTGGTCAGCGTAAGGCTGTCGGTCAGGTCGGTGCGGAAGGTGCCGGTGAAGGCATAGGTTTCGGTGTCCGTGCCACCGTCGATTTCCGAAGCAAGATCGCGCGGCTTCACCGCATAGCCGCCCACACCCAGCGGCGCGAGGCGCGGCACACCGGGGAAGGAGGCGCGCAGGTAATGGATGGCGCCGGAATTATCGTCCTGTCGGAAATACTCGCCCGTCAGCAGCAGTTCGGTGGAGGGCGTGATGTCGAACTGCAGATGGCCGCGGATCATCCGCCGCTTCAGATCGTCCACCTCGGAACCCGTCACCGGATTTTCGCCATAGCCGTCCCGGTCTTCCGTCTTGGTGGCGATGCGGAACAGGATGGTGTCAGTGATCGGGCCGCTGATCGCGGCTTCGGAGATCAATGAATTGTAGTTGCCATACGTCAGCCTTGCATAGCCCGATAAGTCGCGCGTGGGCTTGGCCGTGATGAGGTTGATGGAGCCGCCAGTGGCGTTCCGCCCATAGAGCGTGCCCTGCGGCCCGCGCAGCACCTCCACCCGCTCGAGGTCGAATAGCGAGGTAAGCTGCGCTTCCGCCCGCGATACCACCGCGCCATCCACATGCAGCGCCACGCCAGTGGCGTTGCCGGTGGTGGAAGTGTTAGCGCCGACACCGCGAATGAAGATCTTCGCCTGGTTGAAATCGCTGCCAAAATTGACGCTGGGAACGACCGTCTGCAAATCCTGCAGGCTGTTCACCTGCCCTTCGGTCAGCCGGTCGGAGCCGATGGCGGTGATCGCCGCGCTCACGTCCTGCAGGCTCTGTTCGCGGCGCTGCGCGGTCACGATGATGGCATTGCCTTCTTCGGCGGCGGATGCAGCAGCGCTGTCGCCCGGCTGCGTATCCTGTTCCTGCGCGGCAAGGGCCTGCGTGCTGGCGGTGGCAAACAGGGCGGCCACGATCGAGCCGGTCACGAACCTCATTCAACTTCTCCCAACTACACGCCTTTAAGGGCGGAGCGCGGTTTGCCGCGCCCGGGGGAGTTGGGATTTGATCGACGGCAAAAAAGGGGCCGCCGGTCACAAAGGCTGCGATTTGTGACCATTTAGCAACAGCGCACTCAGGGTTTCGCCTGCTCCCCAACCTTGACCTGCGGAGCCGACGAAGGGGGCGGTGCGCCCTTTGCCAGCTCCGCATCGATCCGCGCCGCCTTCTCACGAAGGTCAGCCTGCGCCTTGGCATAGCGCTCGTCGAAATCGGGCTCGCGCTGGCATGCTGCCAGCAGGAGCATTGCCCCGACCAAGACGGCGCGCCGCATCAATAGTCCTTCTTGTAGCGCAGGTTGACGTTGGTCGAGCCCGAGCCGCCCGCCTGGCTCAGGATGGACAGCGCCGGCGTGAGGCTGATTTCGAGCTGCGTAGCGGTGAAGCCGCGCGCATCGGTGATGAACTCCACATAGATGTCGTCCGTCAGATATTGCCCCGCCGCCAGTGCGGTGCCACGCCCGGTCGTCTTGTCGGACCCCAGAATACGCAGCCGGTCCACGCCCGATGCGGAGCGCAGCTTGCCCAGCGGGTTGAGCCCGCCGCCCGATCCGCGCAGCGAATTGAGCGATGCGGCAAGCTGCACGGCCTGGATGGTCGACAGATTGCCGATCGAACTTCCGAAGAGGATGCGCGAAAGCACCTCATCCTGCGGCAGGCCGGGCACGCTGGAGAACGCGATCTGCGGGTCCATCGCGCGGCCCGTCACATTCACATTCACCGTCACATCCTCGATATCGTCCGTGGCGACCATGTTGATCGTGGGATTGATCTCGCTGCCGCCGGTAAAGTTCACCCGGCCCTCGCTCAGTTCGAACGAACGCCCGGCGAAGCCCAGCGTACCGCGGATCAGTTCCACGTCACCCGTGATACGCGGATCGGCGCTCGTGCCGGCAAGGCGCAGGTCCGCACCCCATTCGGATTCCAGCCCCATTCCCGAAACATAGAGCTTCTCCGGGGCCGTCAGCGCGACATCGAGGCGGATCAGGCCCAGCACGCCGGGGCTCGGCTCCACCGGTTCGTCGCCAGTGATGCGCTGCGGGCCCTTGGGGGGCTTGAACCGCACACCCGTCAGTTCGGGCACCTCGGCCGCGCCCTGCCGGATGATCTGGTAGCGCGCTTCGGGCAGTCTTATCTGGCCGGAGAGCAAGGCGGTCTGACCTGCGGCCTTCGTCAACCGCAGCTGGCCGGTCGCCTCCGCCGCGAGGGCGTCGCTGCGCGCAAGCTGCGCTTCGTCCAGCGTTACGCGCAGATCCATCGGATAGCCGCTGTCGGAAGCCAGGCTGACGAAGCCGGACGCCTGCACCGTGCCGTCGCCCGCCGTCGCAGTGAGCTTGTCGAGCTGCAGCCGATCACCGCTGAAGCTGCCCGCAACCGCCATGTTGCTGAGCCGCGTGCCATAGGTCTGGTTCTCATAGGTCAGCGCATTTGCGCGAATGATGCCGCGCAATTGCGGTTGCTGCACCCGGCCGGAGAAGTCCGCCGCGACAGCGATCGGTCCCGAAAGCCGCTGATCCGCCTGCCCTGCAAAGGAGAACAGCGTGTCCGCCGGCCCATTGTAGCGGATACCCCCGCCCAGCGGCGCGGACAGCAGCCGTTCGCTCCAAGACCCGGTACCAGGTGGCAGAGGCTGGAGCGACGCGACCATGCGGCCGATCACGCTACCGCGCTGCCGCATCACTGCGCGCGCTTCTCCGCCGCCGGGCAGCAGCTTGCCGACTAAATTGATATCGATCGGCTGGCTGACGGAGGCGGCCGTCGTGCGGCTGAAATCGTTGATCGTCAGCCGTGCATCCGCGCGCGGGAAAGCAGATGCGTCCGCCTGGCTGAAATCCACGCTGCCGGTTGCGGTGCCATCGACACCCAGCCCCGGCACGAACGCGTTGACGAGGCTGAGATCAAGCGAATCCAGGCGGGACTGGACCTCCATCCCCTCCCCGTATTTGCCTGCAAGGCGCAGACTTCCCTGCCCGAAATCGATCCGTGTGGGGAGCAGTTCGTAGCTCCCTTCTCCCGGCACGATCCGCGCCGGCGTGGTGGTGCGGAAATCGATGCCCCGGACCCGACCCTTGAGGGCCGCGCGCCAGAGCTTGGGCTGCAGTTCGGCATTGGCAGCCACGCGGAACGGAACGCCACTGACGCCTTCCGCCAGCAGCTGCGCCTTTCCGGTGCCGTTGCGATAATCGATTGTCGCCTTCGCAGCGTTGAGATTGAGCGCGCCGAAGGTCGTACGCGCCAGATCGACCTTGGCGACCACATAGGGCTGATCGTACAGCACGACGCGCGCGTCCACGATGGCCGACCCGATCGAGAGGTTGGCCGGCCCCGGCAGCACGGTGTCCCGCGCGCGGAGGTTGACCAGCGCTTCCTGGTAGTTCCCTTCGGCGTCGAGCCGCACCACCCCGGCCAAGCCGCGACCATTAGCGTCCAGCCGCCCCGCAAATGGGCCGGCAGCCGTCTGCCGCAGCCCGCCGGAAAAGGCGATCCCGGCAAAGTCTGCGCGGTTGATGTCGAGCGTGAGTTGCTGGCCCATGCCGAGCACCACATCCGCCTGCAGGGGCCCGTAATCCGTGTCGGCATCAGCCACGAGGCGGTAGCCGTTGGGCGCCCCGGTGACCTTCGCTTCGAGATTGGCGAGACCCACGCCGAAGCCCGGCCGCTCCGCTGTTATCGTGGCGCGGGGATCGCTGATCGTTCCGGCCACGCGCACGCCCACCTTGCCATAAGCGCGGGTGGTACCATCGGCATTAAGCGTGATGCGCCCGTCCGGGGAATAGGAGCCGCTGCCGCCGACGATGCGCGCCGCAGGCGCCGTCAGCTGAAGATTGCTGAAACGCACGGTGCCGTCCGGACCATAGCGTATGTCCGCCGCAGCCGCGGCATTGCCGCCCAGGAAATTGCGGATCCCGTCATTGAACAGCTGGGTAGAACGTGCCGCCACCCGGCCATCCACGACGAAGCCGCCGCCCGGCGCGGTCTTCAGGTCCATGTCGGTGCGGATGTCCAGCATGCCGACGCTTTCGAGGCGGTAGTTATCGATCCGCCCATCCACCGCGCCGGTGTAAAGCCCGGTGGAGGTGTCTGCGAGCAGGATCACCTTGGCATCGATCCGATCGGACCGGATACGCATATTGTCCGACAGGATACGGGTGCCGTCGATCGCGAGATCGCCCGCCAACCTCACATTGGCCAGCGTGCCCCCCGCTACCGTATCAAGGCCGACTATCCGGCCGACACGGGCCTCGACCGGGATCATGATATGCTCCGCATCCACCTTGGCGATGCCTTCTGCATGCAGATCGCGCAGGCCGAGGTCGTTCATCGTCAGCGCGCCGGCATCGATCTTGTAGTCCACCGTGGGCGTTGCAAACTCGCCATCGAGCCCCAGCGCCGCCCGGATGGCGCTTCCGCTGAGATTCTCCGCAAGGGCCGAAGGCTTCAGCAGGCGGAATGCCAGCTGCAGATCGTCAAAGCGGTTGTTGGCCAGATCGACCACGCCGGCGGCATCCAGCTGGAACGCATCGCTTGAGAGCCCGCCGCTGAGGTCGGCGCGGCGATCCTGCAGCGCTGCGGCCAGGTTTACGTCGAGCACAGGGCCAAGCAGGCTCGCCGTCGGACCCTGGAACAGCCGCGCCACCCGCGTCGGGCCGCGCAGGCCGAAGGTGCCGTTGCGCGCTTCGAGCTGCAGTCGTGCCAGTTCCTCGCCGCCGAGATCGGCCGAGAGCTGCCCGTTCCACGCGGCCCAGTCGCCCTTCCCCTTTGCCTGAACCAGCAGCGGCTGATCGATCCTCGCAAGCGCCGCAATCACGCCGCCTGCGGGCGCCGAGAGATCGAGATCGAGGTCGAGCCGATTGCGTTCCGGCACGGCATCGAGCGTGAGGTTCACCCGGTCACCACCGGCTGCGCCTGCCGCCGCGAGCGTACGTCCGTTGAACTTCACCTGCGCGCGACCGTCGGCAATATGGGCGGAACCCGCAAGCGTCGCCACGCGCTGCTCCCCGCTTACGGGCGCCTCCGCCACGAAGCGATCGACCTTCAGTGTGCCGATATCAATGTCGAGATCCGGCAGCAGCGGTTCATTGCTAGGCGGCGTCTCCTTGAACTCGGGAAGGCGGCGCAGCGTAATGAGCGGGCTGGTGAGGGAACGCACATCGACATGGTTGCCGATGAAGGCAAAGGGGCGCCAGTCCACCCTCACTTCGGGCGAACTGACGAACACGCCTTTCGGATCGGAAATGGCAAGATCGTGCAGGATCATTTCGCCGTAGATCGAACCATCGATCCGCCCGACACCGATCGACATCCCGTTCTCGAAACCCAGCCCTTCGATCTGGCTGGCGATGAAGCGCTTGCCCGGCGCGGTGTTGAGCCCGATCAGCAAGAGGCCGATCAGCACCACGATCGCCGCCAGTACGATGCCGGCCCACTTGGCAATGGTACGGCCGCGATGATGCTCGCGGTGATCCAAGGCCTCTTCCCGTCCTTCAGCCGCGGCGTCGGTTTCGAACTCCTCGGCCATCAGAAGGCCTGCCCGATGGAGACATAGACGGTGAACTTGCTTTCACCCACGCGGCGATCGATCGGCATGGCGACATCCACCCGCAGCGGCCCGAAATTGGTGTAGTAACGGCCGCCGATGCCCACGCCGTAGCGGATATCATCGAACTGCGGCATCGAGGCCTCGTAGACCTGCCCCGCATCGACGAATGCGACCGCGCCGAAATTGCCGAAGCGATAGCGCACCTCCGCAGCCCCTTCCACGACGCTGCGGCCGCCGATCGGGCGATAGATGAAGGGATCGTCTTCCTCCTCCGGATCGGTGGGATCGTAGTCCGGATTGGGCTCGCGGGATTTCGGGCCGAGTTCCTGATAACCGAAGCCGCGCACCGATCCACCGCCCCCGGCGTAGAACCGCCGGGAGGGTGCCAGATCATATCGGTCGATGCCCTGGATCGTGCCCAGCCGCACACGCCCGGCCAGCACGAGAGAGCTTCCCACGCCAACATAGGCGGAGCCGTCCAGGCGCCCCCGCACATAGGGGGTAAAGCCGTCCTCGAGCGATCCTTCCGGCTCCACGAGCGCGGTGAGGCGGAAGCCCTCGGTGGGGTTGAGGAGATCGTCCGTCGTGTCGAGGCCGACCTGGCCCGTCAGGCCCGCGATATAGAACGTCCGCCGCCGGCGCTCGCCGATCGCGGGATCGAAATCCTGTTCATTGGTGATAATGGCCTGCGCCCCGTAAGCATAGGTCAGCCGCTTCTGCCAGATTGGCGTGGAACTGTAGCTGACGAGGCCGGCGATCCGACCGGTAAACGCCTCATAGGCATCATAATTGCTGTGCAGCGCGTCGGCGCTGAGCTGGAACGTGCGATCGCGCCGCCCCGCGTTGGAGCGGCGGAAGGTCACCCCCGCACCCTGCTCCTGCGTTCCGGCCACGGCGTTGACGATCAGGGCGCCCTCTGGCGGGAACAAATTGCGGTGGCTCCAGCTGCCTTCCACCCGGAGGCCCTGCCCCGTGCCGTAACCGGCGCCGCCGGCGAGCGTGCGTGGCGGCCCTGCTTCCTGCTCCACTAGCAGGGTGGCATATTCGGTCCCATCGGTTGCCGGCTCGCCGGTTTTCTCGGGCTCCACGGACACCGTGTTGAACAGACCCGTGGCGACCAGCGCCTTGCGCAGATCATCGACTTTGCGGCTGTCATACAATTCACCGCGCTTGAACCGTGCGAGCACCGCCACGTGTTCCGCATCGAAGGCCAGATCACCGGTCGTACGAATGCCGCCGAACACCGAACGCGGGCCAGTATCCACTGGCAGGGTGTAGACCCCCTCCCCCGTGTCCTGATCGAGGAGGATATCGCGCTGTCCGAGGTCAGCAAAGGGATAGCCGCTCTGCGGAAGCGTGACGGCGACCTTTGCCTCAGCCGCCTGAACCCGTTCCGCAATGATCGGTTCGCCCACTTCGAGAGCCAGCGCGTCCTGAATGAGGCCAGGAGGCTCGGTCGGCGGGGCCTTGATGGTGATCTCGGAGAAGACGTAGCGTTGGCCCGGAACCACATCGATCACCGCAGCGAGTTTGCCGTCATCCGTTTGTGGCCGGTCGATCCGCGTGGTCGCGGCCGCGCCATACCAGCCTTCCGAAGCGAGAATGCGCTGGATCAGGGCACTATCCTCGGTGAGACGAGCGGAAATCTGAGCCACGTTCGCGGCCTCACCGTCCCCATCGCGCAGGGCCGAGAGATCATCGAACATATCGCGCAGATCGGCGTCCGATTCCTCATCCGCCTTTTCGAGGCCGTTGACCTGCATGGAATAGGCGATCTCCACGTCCTTCCGGTCTTGCTCCGCCTCGGCAAACTCCACGGGCTGCACATCGAATTGGTCGAGCGGCGGCAGCGGAGCGGCGAGTTCGGCATCGCGCACCGGCGCATCGCCAATCGCTTCGCTGGCATCGCCGTCCGCCAGCGCCGGATCACCCAGGGGCGCCTCCTGCCCTTCCGCAGGTGCGGCATCGGCCTGCTCGCTGCTTACCCGCCGTTCGAACTCTTCAATCGATTCCAGCGGTGCCTCCAACGCATCATCCCCGACGGATTCGAGGTCAGGCACTTCTTCCTCGAATTCCTGCTCGGAAATAATCGGCTCCACCTCGGGAAGGTTGGCATCCGCCGGAGGTGCAGGAACGGCCGGATCTTCCCTCGTCGTGGAAGCCGAGGACACCGGCGCCTGCTCCTGCGCGTGCAGCTGCGCGGGCACGGCTACGGCGGCCAGCGCGAGGGCGAGCCCGCCGCCCAATCCCCACATCTTTCCGGCACCATTCTGGTTGTCCGCTGTTGTTTGGGCAACCGGGTCCATGTGACTCATGCGAAGAGGATCCAACTGAATTATGGGCAGAACAGACCCCCGCCCCGAAAATGCCACCGGCGCGAACGCGCCCTCCGGGGTAACGGCGGAGGTGCAAAATGGTTCTCCACAAATCTCCGCCGGGGCGCAGGCCTGTTCGCCCTGGCAAATGCCGCGGCGCGCGTGGAAGCAGGTGCTCAAGCGGATGTATACGATGTGGGGCTTCCACAATCTGTCGCTGCTCGGGGCCGGTGTGGCCTTTTTCACCTTCCTGGCGATCACTCCGCTGATTGCCGCGACGGTGATGATCTATGGCCTGGTGGGCGATGTGGGCATGGTGCGCCGACAGATGCGCAGCATCGTGGAAGTGGTGCCCAGCGACGCCGCATCGGTGATCGAGCGGCAGTTGATCGAGGTCGTCTCCTCCAATTCGGGCGTGACCGGGCTGGCGCTGGCCGTGGCGCTGTTCTTCGCGATCTACGGCGGCATGCGGGCTGCAAGCGGGCTGATCGGCGCGCTCAACATCATCAATGAGGAGCATGAGACGCGCGGCTTCGTCGCGCTCACACTGCGCGCCGCCTGGCTTACGCTGGCGGCGATCATGATCGCCCTTACCGGGCTGGTGAGCGCAGGAGCCTTCGCCTGGCTACAGACGCAGGCAAACTCGCTGATCGGCCCGCTTGCCGAGTTCTTCTTCAAGGTGCTTGCCTGGGTCGCGTCGGTGAGCCTCGGCAGCATCGGCTTCGCCCTCATCATGCGCTATGGCCCTGACCGCCGCCCGGCCAAATGGCGCTGGCTCATCCCCGGCGCCCTGCTGGCCACGCTGCTGTGGATCGCGATCTCCTTCGGCTTTTCGCTCTATGTGGCCTATATCAGCGACTACAACGCCACTTATGGATCGCTTTCGGCGATCGTCGTCTTCCTGATGTGGCTGTTCCTTTCCGCCTATGGTGTGCTGGCAGGCGCCTTACTGAATGCGGAAATCGAGCGGCAGACCGTCATGGATAGCACCGTGGGGCCGGACCGACCGGCGGGCGAACGCGGTGCGGTGCTGGCCGATCTGGTCGCTGGCGACCTAAGCATCCAACAATGGCTGGAGAAGTCGGAGCGACGCAGCGCGCGGCGGCTGGCAAGGAAGACCGGCCATGCTTGAAGAGCACCGCGGGAAGGAGACGTGAAACCGTAAGCGATGGTGCGCGTTTCATTTGCCTGCGCGCGATAACTCCGTCTATCGCGGCAAAGCTCCGTGCCCGCAGCTGTCACCAACCACCCGTCCTGAAATATAGGAAGCCCGCTCACGGATGATCACAGGACGTTATCTTTCCCGTGCAGCCATGCTCGCTGCTCTGCCGCTGGTGGCAGGCTGCGCGCTTGCGCCCAAGGCCCCGCCACCGACCCTTTCCCAACTTGGAATTGCCGATAGCTATTCGTGGCAATCCGCCGGCTTCCTTGAGGCCAGCGATGCGCAAGCGAGCGCGCGATGGTGGCGCATGTGCGCGGACCCAGTGCTGGAAGGATTGATCGGTCAAGCGATCGCGGCCGGCCCCCGCGAAGGGCTCTATGCGCGCGCCGCCGCACTGGGAAATGCGTATTTCGCCATGCGCGGTGCGCAGCGAAAGATCGCCAATCTTCAGGACTATATTACCACGCAGGATGATCTTCTGCGCCTCGCGCAGTTCCGCCACGAGGCAGAATTGGTGCCGGCACTGGACGCCGCACTGGTGATGGCCGCTCGCGATCGGGCGGCGGCGGACATGCCGCTGCAACAGGCCGCAATCGACCAAGCGCGGGCCACCATCGCAGCTCTCATCGGCCGCACGCCCGCCGAGGTGGCACCTGAACTGGCGACGGAAGCGCCGATCCCCAGCTGTCGCGCCGAATGGGGCGGGCTACGCCCGTCCCAACTTGCCGAGCAGCGGGATGATCTGCGCAAGGCGGCGGACCGCTATGGCAGTGAAGGCTTGCTAGGCGGCCTGGGCGGCCGCTCCGTCGAAGCGGAGCAAGCCTATCGGCAAACGCTGCTGACGGCTTATGCCGATGTGGAATCTGCCCGGGCGAGCTATACGCAAGCGGCAGAGCGGGAGGACCGGCTGACGCAGGCCCAGATTAGCGCCGGGCAGGTGGCGGCCTTGGCCCGTGATAGCTACCGGCGCGGTGAAGCCAGTTACCCCTCGCTGGAACGTGCCGAAAGCGCATTGCTTGCCACCCGCAACGCCCTCGCCGATGCCCAAATGCAGCGTGCGACTGCGGCGGTTGCCTTCTCCCTGGCGCTCGGTGTCCCGCCGGAGCCCGCGGCGGATGAGGCTCGCGACACGGCTCGGGCTGGTGAATGACTGATCCCGTACAGGACGATCAGGAGGTTGATGCCCTGCTCGGCTCCGCGCCGGGCGGGCGGTGGAGGCGCTGGGTTCTGGTACTGGTGGTGCTGGGCGGCCTCTTCGCCTTGGCAATTCTTGCCGCACGCTTCGTGTCCGGCGGCCACGCGGCTCTCTACGAGTCCGACTTGGCGCAAATGGCCGATCTCCATCCGACGCTCAGCGCACCGGGCATCCTGCAGCCCATGATCGTGCGGCCGGTGGGCGCCAGCCGCGAAGGCGTCGTCGCCCGGCTTCTCGTGTCGCCGGGGGCTCGGGTGGCTCGAGGGCAGGTACTCGCAATGCTGGACGCCGAGGCGGCCCGGGGCGAGCTCGACCGCGGCCGGGCTCTGCGGGATGAGCGGGAACAGGCCGCAGGCCGCGCGCAAGCCGCACTCAACGCCGCCCGCCAGAAGCTCGCGCTGTTCGAGAGCGTGCGCGAACGCTCTCACGGACTCGCGCCCTCCGCAGAGGAAATGACGAGTGCACGCATGGCAGTGGAACGGGCCGCGACCGAACTGGAGGCGGCCAATGTCGAACTCGCCGCCGCACATGATCAGATCGTCCGCGCTGAACGGGATCTGGCAGCCACCGAAATAGTCGCGCCCATCGCCGGCGTGATTCAGAGCCGAAGCGCGCAGCCCGGGCAGCGCGTCGGCGGCAGCGCGACCGGCTCACCACTATTCACGATTGCTGCGCCTTATGAGCGGCTCCGGCTCGAGGTCGCACCTGAACCGCAGGGCGGCGAAAGGCTGGCCGCGAATTCCCCTGTAGGCGTGGCCGTACGCGGCCAGCCTGGCCGCTTCGCCGCACAAGTCGATACCATCCTTCCGACCGGCACCCCGGCCGAGCAGCCGGGGGCCGCGCCTGCGCGCCGCTTCGTCCTGACCGTGGCCAACCGCGCCGGCCTGCTCCGTCCCGGCCTTCCCGCCGAGGCACATTTTGTCCTTCCGCCGCGACAGGGGGTTCTCGCCATCCCCGAAAAGGCGCTGGCGTTTGCCCGCGCCGCCGATGCGCAAAGACCGGACAGCGAAGGCACCGCCGTCTATGTTCTGGATAGCGACGGAAGCCCCCGGCGCGTCCAGGTCGAGCTGGGCATGACCGACGGGACGCTGCGAGAGATCCGCGCCGGCAACATTCAGCGCGGCGACCGGGTGATTTTGGGATTGCGGTAGAGGTCTTCAATCGACGGCGCCGACGACCAGTTCCGTTGGAAACAGGGAACACCGGTGCAGATCGGGCGTAACAGGCGCTATGCAGTGCAAGGGAACAATGTGGGAATGAGCGCGTATGGCGGGCGGCTTTCGCGGCGGAACGCCTGTGTCCTTATCGCCGGCGTCTCAGCGCTTGCAATAGTCGCTCCCGCCGAAGCGTGGGCGCAGGGGGCCGAGGCCCCGCGCTTCGGCGCGCCCGAGCCCTTCTCGCGGGAGCAGCTTGTCGGGCGCGCCCGCACGCTTGCCGCGCGTCCCTATCAGCCCCGCCCGGCCGCAGAGGACGTCGCACAAAGCTACGACGCAGCCGGGAAGCTGGCCTATGGCGAGGCAGAGCGAATTGCCGAATTCGTGCGGCTGCTGCCCGTGTCCAGCCTGGCAGCGGCACCGGTCGTCATCCATGTCGTCGAGGGTGGGACCGCCCGCACCGTACAATCCTTCGCCGGATTGTTCTCGGGCGGCACCACGCATCCGGCGGGCTTCCGCATCATGGCGCCCGATCTGCGCAGCGACTGGCTAAGCTATCAAGGTGCATCCTACTTCCGCGCTTCGGGAAGCCAGGAACAATATGGTCTTTCGGCCCGCGGCGTGGCGGTGGACACGGCGCTGCCGCGGCCGGAGGAATTCCCGTCCTTCACCGAATTCTGGATCGAGCGGAAGTCTGCCAGCCGCTTCATAATCCATGCGCTGCTCGACGGGCCGAGCCTTACCGGCGCCTTCACCTTCGACAGCAGCAAGGGCGCGGAAGGCACAACGCAGGACGTCACCGCCACGCTGTTCCTCCGCAAGGACATCGAGCGGCTGGGCATCGCGCCCGCCACCAGCATGTTCTGGTATGGCGAGGGGCAGCGCCCGCTGGCGACCGATTGGCGGCCCGAAGTGCATGATTCTGATGGCCTCGCCCTCTGGTCCGGCACCGGGGAAAGGATATGGCGGCCGCTGTATAATCCCGCCGGCGCCCGCACGGCCGCTTTCGCAGCCACTGATCCCAAGGGTTTCGGCCTCATCCAGAGAGACCGGGACTTCGCCGATTACCAGGATGACGGCGTATGGTACGACCGGCGGCCGAACCTGTGGGTGGAGCCGCAGGGCGCCTGGGGCAAAGGCGCCGTCATGCTCTACGAAATGCCGACAGACAGCGAGACGGCGGACAATATCGTCGCATTCTGGCTGAGCGACAAGCCGGCCCGCAAGGGTGAGCGGCGCGATCTGCGCTATCGCCTGCACTGGACCTCGCGCGACCTTTCCGCCGGCACCGCGGCGCATGCCACCAACATCTGGATAGGTGCATCCAGCCTTCCGGGTGGCCGGGCGCGGACCGGAGCGAAGAAGTTCGTGATCGACTTCGAAGGTCCAGTGCTTCAGGGACTGGACCGCAACTCCGGCGTGCAGCCGGTAGTCGATCTGCCGACCGATGCGCTGTTCGAGATTTCCGCCTATCCGGTACTCGGCACGGCAGCCCGCTGGCGCGTGGTGGTCGATACCAAGGTCGAACAGGGTGCCCGCAAGGAATTTCGCTTGTTCCTCCGCCGGGGGGACAATGCTCTCTCCGAAACCGTGATCCAGCCGCTGGAGCCGTGACCATCCGATCCGCCGCCCCCCTCCCCCAGCTTCCGCCGGAAGCCCCGCTCGCCATGCCCGTGCAAAGGCTCGACGGAAACGCGCCTTCCGCCATGGAGGTGAAGACCCGGCCCCCCGGCCTGTTCATCAAGCGCGTACTCATCATCGCGCTCACGGCGGTGCTGGGGCTCGCGGCGTCAACCGACGTGCGCTTCAACCTCGCGGTGGACGGCGTCGATTTGCTCGACATGGTGATGCTGGCGCTGTTCGTCCCGCTTATCAGCTGGATCGCCTTCGGGTTCGTCACCTCGCTGGTCGGCTTTGTCCAGCTGATGACCAATCGCCATCCGGGGTTTACCCCGATCCCCCGCCCGCGATCGACCCTCACCAGCCGTACTGCAGTGCTGATGCCGGTCTACAACGAAGGCGTCTCCGCAATCTTCGCTCGGGTGGAGGCAATGACCGCCTCCATCGCGGCGGAAGGGGCAGCGGAAAATTTCGACTTCTTTATCCTCAGCGATTCCAGCGAACTGCACGGCAAGCGGGAGGAGGAGGCATGGGCTGAGCTGGCGGCGCGATCACCCATGCGCCTCTATTACCGCCGCCGGACGGAGAATATCGGCCGCAAGCCGGGGAATATCGCCGAATGGGTGCGCCGCTTCGGCGCCGCTTACGATCACATGATCGTGCTCGATGCCGACAGCATGATGAGCGGCAGCGCCATGGTGGGCATGGCATCGATCATGGAGAACAAGCCCACGGTTGGTCTGCTGCAGACGGTGCCGAAGATCACCAATCCGCAGACCTTTTTCCAGCGGTGGATGCAGTTCGCCAGCGATGCCTATGGCGCGATCGCTTCGGCCGGGTTGCTGTGGTGGTCGGGCTCAGAGGCCAATTTCTGGGGCCATAATGCAATCATTCGTACGCGTGCCTTCGCGCAGTCCTGCGGCTTGCCGGACCTTCCGGGCAAGCCGCCGTTCGGCGGTATGATCCAGAGCCATGACATGGTGGAGGCAGCGCTGCTGCGCCGACGTGGCTGGGCTGTCCATATGGTTATGATCGACGGCAGTTATGAGGAATACCCGCCGACCATCATCGACCACGCTGTTCGCGATCGACGCTGGGCGCAGGGCAATCTCCAGCATCTGCGGCTGCTCGATTCCTCCGGGCTCCACTGGACCAGCCGGCTGCACCTGCTGATCGGCGCCTCAGCCTATCTCACCTCCACGGCCTGGTTGTTGCTGATCATCGTGGAATGCGCCCAGGTTCTGCTGGGCAAGGACCATCTGTTCGACGGGTCTGCCCCGCTGCGCGTACTGATGCTCACACTGGCCTATCTCTTCGGACCGAAGCTGATGTCCGTCGTCTGGATGCTGGCCGACCGCGGGCGGCGGCACGCGTTCGGCGGTGCGGGCTCGATTCTGAAATCGGTGGCGGTGGAAATCCCCCTGTCCATCCTCGCTGCACCCGTGGTGATGATGAACCAGACGCGGGCGCTGCTCGGCCTTCTGCTTGGCATCCCCTCGCAATGGACGGCGCAGCAGCGGGAGGTGGACCATATCCCGCTGCGGGCCGTGATCCCCAATGTCCGGGAGCATCTGCTGTTCGGCCTGCTGTTCCTTGCCGTCGGCGTGCTGGAGCCGATGCTGGGCTACTGGCTCTCACCGGTCATCCTCGGCCTGTTCTGCGCGCCCGTGCTGATCGCCTTCACCTCCAGCCGCAAATGGGGCGATTGCGCCCACCGGCATGGCGTGTTCATCGTGCCGCCGCCCAAGCTCGCGATAGGTGACAAGGCCCCACAGCCAACGCCCGGCGCGCTGAAGGAACGCCCTGCGCTGGATTAGAAATGTCGCTCCTTCGATTAGCGGAACCGTCGGGTAACCCGCGCTTTCCTGCCACACGTGCAGGCAATTTTGCCCGGCGTTGCAAGAGGAGAGACCGTTGGTGCAGGGGGCGCTTCGTTGGCTGGTTCACGACCCTTTGAGGTTAGAACCGCCGGCAAATTGGTGTTCTTGCAGCCGCGTTGGTTGTGCCTTGCAGAGCGCTTGCAGGAGCGGTTCGACGCGGCTTCCAAAGATGTGGCGACGTCAGCCTGTGCGAGAGGATCATTCCTTTGACCCGCAGCGATAATTCACCAAGAGAAAACCCGACCGCGCCGGCCCGCGACCAGCAAGGCAACGGCGTTGCCCTGTTGGTGATCGACATGATCAATGCCTTTGACTTCTCGGGCGCCGAAACGATGCTGCCCTACGCCCGCAAGGCCGCTGAAAGCATCCTGCAACTGCGCGCCGCGGCCGACGGGCTGGATATCCCGGTCATCTACGTGAACGACAATTTCGGCCAGTGGCACTCGGAGAAGTCCGCCCTGGTCGAGCATGTCGGAGACCGATTGATCCACCCGGATATAGCGCCGCGGAAGCGAGACTACTTCATCATCAAGCCCCAGTTCTCAGGCTTTTACGCCACTAACCTGCAGGTTCTTCTCCCGAAGCTCGGCGTCCGCAACCTGATTCTGACGGGGGTCGCAACGGACATATGCGTCCTCTTCACCGCAGCGGACGCATATATGCGGGATTACAAATTGTGGGTTCCCGCCGATGCGGTTGCAGCCGAAGACGAGCAGCGGAACGCGGCGGCCCTGGCTATCATACAAGGCAATCTTGGCGCTGAGACCGCGCGCGTGGCAGAACTTGCTTTGGAAGACTGGTTTCCCCGGTAGGCGGATCGGGCCAGCCGCACCGATCCGCCCAGGAGTGGCCCGCCTCAGCTGGCCGTGAAGACACCGCAGGCGATACGGTCGCCGCTGTCACCGGAGGGATCGGTCTTCTGATCGTCGCGCCCGGCGTGGACCACGAGGGCCGAACCGTCGCTGTCGAGCAATCCTTCGAAAGTGCCGCCCTGCAAAGTGTATTCGAGCGTGCCGCTGCCATCCTCACCCACTACGAGATTGGGCATGTCGCCTGCATGCTGCCCGGCCGGATCTTCCAGCCCATGCTTCTGATCGCTGGGATTCCAATGCCCTTCGGCGCTCTTGAAATCGGGGCCTTCGCACTTGCCGACGGTATGAACATGCGCACCGTGTTCCCCTGCGGGGAGGCCGGTGACATTCAGGGAGATCAGGATGCCATTCGCGCTCGGTGTCGCCGTGACCATACCGGCATCGGTGCCGTCCGGAGTCTTGAGCGTCGCGGTCGCCAGCATGTTCGCGTCAGCAGTCGGAGTTGTAGCCATATCAGCCGCCGGCGTCGCTTCGTCCGCCGGCTCGGGCGATCCGCACGCCGCGAGCGCGAGTACAAGTGCGCCTGCCGTCCAATTGAGATGTCTCACACGGGTCCTCCTCTGTTGTTCCTCTTGGGGCAGCTATTCAGCCGCCGGAGGGTTCCCGATTCCGGGGAACCTTTTTCCTGCCCGGCCGATGCACAAGGAACCACGCGCTGCCACCGGGATGCTTCGCGCGCGCAGGAAAGGATAGCGGGATAGGCACTTTCTCCTCCTCTGGCCCGCAGTGGGTTCCCTATTGCGGTGCGGCGCCCGTCCCCGCCGAATGGCTGGCTCGATGGAACCTCGATCCCTTCCTTCTCTTGGTCACGGCAGTGGCGGCGTTGGCATGGTGGCGGCACGCCCGTGGGAATGACGGGCGCGAGAGAGCCGCCGTTGCCGCGCTGGGCTGCTTCCTCTTTCTCTTCGTCAGCCCGTTCTGCGCACTCTCATCGGCTCTCTTCACAGCACGGGTGGCTCACCACCTCCTGCTGGGGCTCGTTCTGGCACCGCTAGTCGTGGCCTCGCTTCCTCCATGGAAAAGACCTCTCCCGGGGTCACTGGCTGTCTGGACTGCGCTTCAGGCCTTGATGTTCTGGGCATGGCACGCCCCGCCATTGTACGCCGCTGCGCTTTCTGCCGACGCGATGTTCTGGCTTATGCAGATCTCCATCACCGGCAGCGCCGCCGCGTGGTGGATCAAGCTGCGCGAGGCGCCGGCCGCAGTGGCAGTGGCCGCTCTGCTCGCCGCAATGGTGCTGATGGGTGTCCTCGGCGCCCTGATAACTTTCGCCGGCCACGCCCTTTATGCGCCGCACTGGCTCACCACCCAGGTTTGGGGGCTGGCACCCCTTGAGGACCAGCAGATCGCCGGGCTGGTGATGTGGGCACCGGGGTCGGCTGTTTATCTGCTGGCGGCGATGGCAATCCTTTATCGCGGCCTGAGCCAGAACGGCCGCACGGCATGATCGGGCCCTTGCGCGACTGGGCAGAGCGTTTTCGCTCTCGGGGCAAATACACGCCCGTGGGAGTAACCTTCCATTGGGTGATGGCTGCCGTAGTGCTCTACCAGCTCTACTCCGGCTGGAGCATGCAGCGGTATCTGGTGGGGGCAGATAAGCTCGATGCCTATCGCCATCACAGCGAAATAGGTCTCACCCTGCTCCTGCTCGGCGCGCTTCGGCTCGTCTGGCGGCTGATGGTGCCGGGGCCGATAAACGATGCTGACGAACCTGGTTGGCGTGCCGGCGCCGCCCATGCCACCCATGTTGCTTTCTATACGCTATTTGTGGCCCTGCCCGTCTCGGGCTGGGCGCTTTGGTCCGCCATACAGCCCGCGCGTACGCTGCGGCTCGCAGGGCTGGTGCCGGTTCCCTCCATGCCGTTCCAGGATCTTTCGCCTGAATGGCAGTTCTGGGTCCTGGACCGGGCTCTTGAGGTACATGTCATCTGCGTGGTCGTGCTCGCACTGCTCGTTCCGGTTCACGCACTGGCGGCGATCAAGCACCACTTTTGGGATCGGGACGACGTTCTGAAAGGCATGCTTCCGGAAGTGCCGGATACCTCGTGGCACCCCGGAGGGCCGAACTATAACCCGCCAGGGGCTCCAGCTCCCTCTCCGACAGCAGGCGACTGACGTGGGTCATGCTGTCCAGCGGATCGCCATAGCGCTTCCCCTCGCGCCACAGCCGCAATTGCCCGGCGAGGTAGGTGGCCGGTTGCCCGGCCAGCGGCGGGTTGCCCGTTCCCACCCCTTCCCCGCTCTCTTCGTGGCAGGAGGCGCAGGACTCGATGCCCCGCCCGGAGTCGCCCTCGTGATAGAGGCGGGCGATTGCCGGTGTGCAGCCCCCCTGCCCCAGCGGCCCGGTGCCGGGCACCCGCTCCGGCACGGGCAGTGCGGCGTAATAGGCTGCAACGCGGACACGCGCCGGCCGGTCCGTGTGATCGGCGATCCAGACCATTTGCGGATGCCGGCGCAGACCGCTGGCGAAGTAATCCATCTGTCTCACGATATAGCCGGCATCGAGCCCGGCGAGGCGCGGCGCATCTCCGCCATTCCCCTCCCCTTGCGTGCCGTGGCAGGTGATGCAGGCCCCGGTCGCCCCGGCATCCCCGCCACTGAGCGCGATGAGTTCGCCGGTCTGCTCAAACCGGCCGGTCGTCGGCTCATTCTCCGTACATGCGCCAACGCAAGCGGCCAGCAACGGCCCGCAAGCCACACGCATCATCATGGGGGGAGAACATGTCATCCGTAACGGGAACCTTCGCTGCCGCCCACCGGTTCCCCATGGCGATGAGGGGACATCCGGATTTGCCGAGACCTTCCGGCCGGCGGTGCCTCGCGGGGGCAGCCGCTGGCCTGGCGCTGCTCGGCGCCTGCAAGCAGCCACCAGCGTCCCGCGTACACGCCGATCCGGCGGCGGCCGCTCGGGGCCTGGACGCGATTCGCAGCGCCGGCTGCGCCGCATGCCACGAAATACCCGGCGTGGACTGGCCGCGCGGCCGCACCGGTCCCTCCCTGCGCGGCTTCGACGATGTGGGCCTCATTGCGGGAGAATTGCCGAACACGCCGGCCAACCTTGCCGCTTTCGTGCGCAACGCCCCGCTCGCCAAGGCGGGATCGACCATGCCCGCCATGCCCCTGACCTCGGCCGAGGCGCGTGACGTGGCGGCCTATCTCCACGCGATTGACGATGAGTGAGGGCGGCCATGCTTGAACCGCTGTGGGGCTGGCCGCCGCCGGTCCTCGATCCTGCCGGCCCCTATGCGGAGAAGGTGACCACGCTCGCTTGGGCATTGCTCGGAATGGGGTTCTTCGTGACGGCTGTCGTGCTCGCCGCGCTGTGGGTGGCGGTCCGCGGCTCGCCCGCCCTGAAGGCAAGGCTCGGCGGCGAAAAGACCGTGTGGATCGGTGGAATCGCCTTCCCGGCCGTGGTGCTTACCGCGCTGCTGATCTGGGGCCTCACGCTCACCGCCTCGCTGACGCGCGGCGTCACCGGGGAGGAAATGCGCATCCGGGTGACGGGAGAGATGTGGTGGTTCCGCGTGGAATATCTCGATCCGCAGGGCCGCGTGGTGGTGCACGATGCGAACGAGATCAACCTGCCGGTGGGCGAACCCGTGGTGCTGGAGCTGCGCTCCGCCGATGTGATCCACAGCTTCTGGGTACCGCACCTCTCGGGCAAGAAGGACATGATTCCCGGGCGCACGTTGCTGCTGCCGATCCAGGCTGACAAGGCCGGGCGCTATGGCGGCGTGTGCGCGGAATATTGCGGCGGCCCCCATGCGCTGATGGGCTTTGCCGCCATCGCGCGGGACCGCGCCGGGTGGGACAAGTGGTTCGCCGCGCGGCGCAGCGCCGAATTGCGCGAGGAGACCGCGAGCGCGCCCGGCGCCGAGCTGTTCCTGGCGAATGGCTGCGGGGCCTGCCATCGCGTTGCCGGCACGCAGGCCAACGGCCTTGCCGGGCCTGACCTGACCCATCTGGGTTCGCGCCTGACGCTGGGCGCCGGCATCCTGCCCAACAACCATGGCGCCCTGATGGGCTGGATCGGGGACAGTCAGTCGATCAAGCCGGGCAATCGCATGCCCAGCTACAACATGCTTTCTGCGAAGGAGCTAGACGCCATCGCCGATTGGCTCGGGCAGACGCGATGAAGTCCGAAACCGGCTTCGATCACAAGCTCTACGCGCTGTTTCCCACCCACAGTCCGCGCCGCGAAGGGGAGCTGGAAGAGCTCGAGCGGATCTGGCGCAACCCCAGGGGCTGGGGCCTGCTGACGGCGGTCAACAACAACTTCATCGGCTTCTTCTACGTCGCGACCGCCTTCCTGTTCTTCCTCCTGGCGGGCATTCTCTCGCTCGGAATGCGTGTGCAGCTGGCCGCGCCGCTGCAGGATTTCCTGCCGCAGGAAACCTACAGCCAGTTCTTCACCATGCACGGCACGGTAATGATGTTCCTGTTCGCCGTGCCGGCGGTGGAGGCGCTGGGCGTGATGCTGCTGCCGCAGATGCTGGCCGCGCGGGATCTCCCCTTCCCCCGGCTGTCGGCCTACGCCTTCTGGGCTTATTTCGTCGGCGGGCTGTGCTTCTTCGCCTCGCTGTTCGTCGGCCTCGCGCCCGACGGCGGTTGGTTCATGTATCCGCCGCTCACATCTATCGCCTACAGCCCCGAGATCAACACCGATTTCTGGCTGCTGGGCATCGGCTTCATCGAGATCAGCGCCATTGCAGGGGCGATCGAGATCATCGTGGGCGTGTTGCGCACCCGGGCCCCCGGAATGACGCTGGACCGCATGCCCATGTTCGCCTGGGCCATGCTGGTCTTCGCGGTGATGATCGTGATCGCCTTCCCAAGCGTGATACTTGGCACGCTGCTGCTGGAGCTGGAACGCGCCTTCAACTGGCCCTTCTTCGATCCTACGCGGGGCGGCGACCCGCTGCTGTGGCAGCACCTGTTCTGGTTCTTCGGTCATCCGGAGGTCTACATCATCTTCCTGCCGGCAGCCGGGCTGATGAGCATGATGGTGGCCGCCGTGGCGCAGACCCCCCTCGTTGGATACCGGCTGAATGTCCTCGCGCTGGTCGCCACCGGCTTCATCAGCTTCGGGGTGTGGGCGCATCACATGTTCGCCACGGGGATGCCGCGCGTGTCCACTGGCTATTTTAGCGCCGCCAGCATGGCGGTGAGCCTTCCCGCCGGGATCCAGGTCTTCTGCTGGATCGCCACGCTCGCCAGCGGCAGGATTCGCTGGAGCACGCCGGCGCTCTTCATCGTGGGCAGCATCGTGATCTTCACCATGGGCGGGCTCACCGGCGTGATGGTGGGCATGGTGCCCTTCGACTGGCAGGTGCACGATACCTATTTCATTGTCGCCCATCTGCACTACGTCCTGCTGGGCGGCATGGTGTTTCCGATGTTCGCCGCCTTCTATTACTGGGCGGGGATGACCAGTCGCCGCGCCCTGAGCGAACGGCTGGGCAGATGGGTGTTCGGGCTGATGTTCATCGGCCTGCACGTCACCTTTCTGCCGATGCATCTGACCGGGTTCATGGGGATGCCGCGCCGGGTCTACACCTACCTGCCGGATCGCGGGTTCGACACGCTGAACCTGATTTCGACCATCGGGGCCTTCATCCTAGCGGCGGGCGTGCTGCTGTTCCTGATCGATCTTGCGCGCAACTTCCGCTTCACGACCAATCACGACGCGGGAAATATCTACGGCGGCGGGACGCTCGAATGGCTGCCGACCGGGCTATATTCGAGCCGCTCCATCCCGCTGGTGAAGAGCCGGGAGCCCTTGTGGGATGACCCCTCGATTTGCGATGACGTGGCCGAAGGACGTTACTTCCTTCCGCGCAGCGCCACAGGGCTGCGGGAAACGCTCATCACCAGCCCTGTGAATGCAGAGCCGCAATATCTGCAGCTTATGCCCGGCCCTTCGCCCTATCCGCTTGGAGCCGCGGTGTTCACCGCCTTCTTCTTCCTGGCGCTGACCGTCCAGGCTTATGGATTCTCGCTGTTCAGCGGCATCGTGGCGACGCTGTGCGTATTGAGGTGGCTGTGGGAGACCGACCGCCCCATAGAGCAGCGCACAGCTGAAATCGGCGCCGGCATCTTGGTCCCGATCGCCGTCACCGGGCCGAGCAGCCACGGCTGGTGGGCGCTCAACACCTTGATGGTGGTGATCGGCATGATCGCCCTGATGGCGCTGTTCAGCTACCTTTATCTCTACGGCATCCACCCCGAGGTGTGGATCGCTGCGCCGCCGCTGCTCCAGACTGCAGCAATCCTGCTCCTGCTCGGACTGGTCGTCCTCGCCTGCTGGGGCTCGCGCAAGGTGCTTGGTGGGCATCGGCAAGGCACCGATGCGGGGCAGCTACCGTGGCTGCTGAACTTTCTCGGTGCAGCGTTGCTGGGTGCGGCTGTGTGGTGGGACATCTCCGGCTGGCGGGAGGCGGGCCTTGCGCCGAACGCCACCGGCCATGGAGCGACCGTCTTCGCGCTGCTCTCGCTGCAAGCCTGCCTCGCTTTCATTGCCCTGATCATGGCGCTGTATCTCGGCTATCGCAGCGGCCGCGGCCTGCTGACCGCGCCTGCCAATGTCACCCTCGACGTAGTGGCGCGCTTCATCGCCTTCGCAGCGCTGCAAGGAATGGCCATTTCACTGGTTGTGCGCCTGTTCCCGGGTGCCGCCTCGTGAGTACGAGCTTCCGCAACGAAACGGACTGGACAGGCGTTGCGCTGGCCATGGCGGTATGGGCGGCGCATTTCATGATCGTGTGGGCCGCCGCCAGCATCTTCCCGGGCGAGCCCGCAGCGCGGTGGATTGCGGGCGCATTCACGCTGATTTCCTTCGCCGCGCTCGGCGCGCTGTGGCGGTGGCGAAGAGTGGCAGGCCTGCACACCGTTCCGGGGCTCGGGATTGCCCTGGCTGCTGCGGGCGTCGCGTATGATGCCCTTCCAGCATTGATCGGCTGAAACAACAATCCGTTGCCTCTTGCTGGTGCGGAACGGTTCAGGCTGGCGGTGAGTGGCGGAACCCTAGCCCCGCAGCACCCGTTCTCCGCGCATACCGCCCTTTGCGGACGGCTTGAGCGAGCGGCGCAAGGCCCTCGCTTCATCCACGAAGAGGAGACGCATCATGCCTGCAAAATCTAAATCCCAGCAGAAGGCCGCCGGGGCCGCTCTTTCAGCCAAGCGCGGCGACACCAAGAAGAGCGAGCTGCAAGGCGCATCCCGATCCATGTACGAATCCATGAGTGAGAAGGAGTTGGACGACATGGCCAGCACCAAGCGCAAAGGTAAGCCCGAACACGCCAGCTCCTCATGAGCGCAGGAGACACAGCCATGCCTGAAACAGTAGAAATGGTTCACGAGGACGCCCTCCCCGGCCACGAAAGCAAGCTGGAGCCGAAGCCCGAATGGCAACCCCGCTATCCCGGGTCCGGCCGACTGACCGACAAGGTGGCGATCGTCACTGGCGCGGACAGCGGCATCGGGCGCGCGGTGGCCGCCCTTTTCGCACGCGAGGGCGCCGATGTCGTGATTGCCTATCTCTGCGAGCATGACGACGCGGAAGAAACGGCACGCATCGTACGGGAAGAGGGGCGCGAAGCCCTCACCTTCGCAGGCGACCTTGGCGAACAGGCGACCTGCCAGGCGCTGGTGGACGCGACGATCGAGAAGTTCGGCAAGCTCGACATCCTAGTCAACAACGCCGGCGAGCAGCATCCGGACGACGATGTGCGCGAGATCACCGAGAAGCAGCTGCGCCGCACGTTCCAGACCAACATCTTCTCGATGTTCATGCTTACGCAGGCGGCGCTGGATCACCTCGGCGAGGGGGCGGCGATCATCAACACCACTTCGGTCACGATGTACAAAGGGTCCGCCGGCCTGCTCGATTACTCCAGCACCAAGGGCGCCATCACCGCCTACACCCGCTCGCTGAGCGAAAACCTGATCGAGCGGAAGATCCGTGTAAACGCCGTGGCGCCCGGGCCGATCTGGACGCCGCTCAACCCTTGCGGGGGCGCCCCGGAGGAAAAGGTCAAGCACTTCGGGGAAGGAACGCCGATGGGCCGACCCGGGCAGCCCAACGAGGTGGCACCTAGCTACCTTTTCCTCGCTTGCGAGGACGCCAGCTACATGAGCGGGCAGGTGCTGCACCCCAACGGCGGGGTGGTGATCGGCAGTTGAGCAGGCAATCGCGGGCGCTGGAGGCGGGATCAATCCTTGTCGAACAGCGCCCGCAGTTCTTCCTTGGCCTGTTCGAGCTTCGCCCGCTCCGCCTTGGACAGATTGTCGCCCGCCCGATTGATGTAGAAAGTCAGCATGCTCATGGCCGATTGCAGCGGGGTGCCCTTGCGCCTCCTGCTGCCTTCGGCCGACCGCTTCAGGGAGCGGGCGATTGCCTTCGGATCATCCTTGGTGAACACGCCCTCTTCAAGGTCAAGCGCATCGGAATGCTCTGTGACGTCCTGCGACCATTTCTTGGCCATTCTGGATCCTTTCGCGTTCAGAAGTCCGGCAGCGCCTGATCGGCAAAGCCCCAGCCAGCCAGGCCCTTGCCGCCGGCACGGGCAAGCAACTGATCCGCATCACCGATCGTGAAGGCACTGGCTTTTTTCATCTTGCCCAATTCACCCCAGGCGATCGGCGCGGCCACCGGCGCCCCCTCCCGCGCCCGCGCCGAATAGGGCAGCACGGCGGTGGATCCGCGCTGGTTGCGCAGCCAGTCGATGAAGATCTTTCCCTTCCTCTTCGCCTTGCTCATCGTGGCGACGAAGCGGTCAGGCTCCGCCATCGATAAGGCTTCGGCGAAGCGTTTCGAAAAATCCTTGTGTTCATCCCAGCTATGCCCGGTCCGCAGCGGGACAATGACATGGACGCCCTTCCCGCCCGATAGCATGGCAAAGCTCGTCAGGCCCAGATCGGCCAGCCGATCCCGGATGTCCTTCGCGGCGCGCTTCACGTCCTCGAAATCCAGTCCCTCGTCCGGATCGAGGTCGAAGATCATCCGGTCCGGCGCCTCCACATCCATGCTGCGGCTGCCCCAGCCGTGAAACTCGATCGTGCCCATCTGAACGCAGGCGAGTATGCCGCCGACATCCTCGATATAGATGTAGTCTTCCGAGCCACCGCCCTTCTCGCGGATCGGCACATGGTGGACATGAGCCCCAAACGCACCGGTATCGTGCTTCTGGAAGAAGCACTTCTTTGCCCGACCCTGGGGGCACCGCACGAGGCTGATTGGGCGGTTCGCCGCGAAGGCCAGCATGCGCGGAGCAATCCGCTGGTAGTAGTCCGCTAGGTCGCCCTTGGTAAAGCCGGCATCGGGATAGACCACCCTCTCGCGGCTGGTGATCTTCACCTCCTCTTCGGTTTCTTCGGGCGCGGGCTCCGCGGTCTCTGGTTTCACCTCAGCGGCATCCTTGTCTCCACGCAGACCGAGGAAGCTCGCGTGCCGCACGCGCCCTTCTGCCGTGAACTCGGCAAAGGCCACTTCGGCCACCAGCTTTGGCGTGAGCCACGTGACGCCGCGCGCTTCCGTCCTGTCCACCTCCGCCGGGGGCGTCTTGCGTTCCAGCGAGCGGAACTTGCCGGAAAGCTCGCTCAGCGTGTCCGCGTTGAAGCCGGTGCCGACGCGCCCCTTGTACACCAGCTTGCCGCCTTCATGCTGGGCGAGAGCGAGGGAAGCGAAAGGGCGCGCACGGGCAGAGCTTTTCGTCCAGCCGATGATGACGAATTCCTGCCGCCGCGTGCATTTCACCTTCACCCAGCTCTTGCCGCGCCCGGTGCCATAGCGCGCATCGATTTTCTTGGAGATGATGCCTTCCTGCCCGGCGCCGCACATCCGCTCGAACAGCTGCTCGCCCGCGCCGATCACGTGATCGGCGACATGGATCGGCGGTTCGGCACTGCGAAGCAGTGCCTCCAGCTTCTCCTTGCGTTCGATGTTGGGCAGGCGAGACAGATCCTCCCCATCCAGTTCGAGCAGGTCGAAACCATGGAAGGCCAGCGCATCCTGCTCCCCCTGCTCGCCGTGGCCCCGCTTCAGCACCTGCTGAAGCGAGGAGAAGTCAGGGTTGCCAGATTTGTCGTAGGCGACGATCTCGCCGTCGATCAGGCACGGCGGCAGGTCCAGCGCGGCGAAGCTGCGGACCAGCGGGGCGAATTTGTCCGTCCAGTCCTTCCCACTGCGGGTGTAAATCTTCACCTGATCGCCGGCGGCGGCGACCAACGCGCGATAGCCATCGAACTTGATCTCGTGCATCCAGCGGTTGCCGGCTGGAACAGCGTCGACCAGCGTGGCGAGCTGCGGTTCGCGAAATGCCGGTGGTTTGCCGCTGGAGCGGCGGTGCGGCTTTGCCTTAGCGCGGTTGTGGCTTGCGGCCTTCTCCATCTCCTGAGTGAAGGTCGTGCCCTTCTTGCCCTTGAGCGAATGTTCGCCGCCCGCATCGGCGGCGATTTCGGCCATCGAGCGGCCGGTGAGCACGCTGGTGAGGCCCTGCTCCACCAGCGGATCGCCTTCCTGAGCGTAATCATCCGCCACCTTGCGGAGCAGCCAGTTCTCCCGCTTTTCGCCTTTGCGCGGTTTCATGCGCACCAGCAGCCATTCCCCCTTCATGCGCTGCCCGTCGAGGGTAAAGTGCAGATGGCCGTCTTCCAGATCCTTCGCGCTCTTGCCTTCCACCGGCGCCCAGGTGCCGCTGTCCCACAACATCACCGATCCGCCGCCATATTCGCCTTTCGGGATCGAACCCTCGAACTCGGCATAGGCCATCGGATGGTCCTCCGTCCGCACGGCCAAGCGCTTGATGTCCGGATCGGGAGAGGGGCCCTTTGTGACGGCCCAGCTTTTCAGCACGCCGTCCACCTCCAGCCGAAAGTCCCAGTGCAGGCGCGTTGCATCGTGCTTCTGCACGATGAAGCGGCGCCCCGCCTTGCCTCTGGCGCGCTTCCCTGCCGGCTCCGCCGTTTTCTTGAAGTCCCGCTTGCGGTTGTATTCGGCGAGGGGATCCATGCTCATCGCGCATTCTCCTCAGATCGTTGAAGGACGCGCCGTTCTACGAAGCCGAGCACGGTCAGCATGAGGAACCCGACCACCGCGAGCACGATTACCACAGGCCATAATGCAGCGCCGCAGGCGATACCGACCACCGCCGTAAGCCACAGGTGTACGGCGGTGGTGATGTTCTTTACCTCGCCCTTGCTGAACACGATCAGCCCCGCCCCGACGATGCCGATGAAGGCCCCGGTGGCTTCGAAGATGCGCAGGGGATCCATTCGCTCGCCATCCAGCTGCAGGTAGATCGCGATTATCGCCACCGTCATTGCGGCGCTTGTCAGGCAGACGATCCCATGCGTGCGCAGGCCTGCGGCATGGCCCTGCCATTCCCGGTCGATACCCAGGGCCAGCCCGAGCAGCGCCGCCGTGCAAAGCCGCGCCAGCAGATCAAGATCGAGCGCCGACGCGGATACGGGGGCGTTCAGCAGCACGGAACTCAGGCGCGCTTGCGGCTGCGGGACTTGGTGGAGGAGGATTTCGCAGGTGGCTTTTCCTGCTTTACCGACTGCTTGAGCGCGGCCATCAGGTCGATCACATTGTTGCCCGGCTTCTCGGCCGGCTCTTCCACCTCTTCCAGAACCTTGCCGCCCTTCGCCTTGGCTTTCTTGTCGATCAGCGCTTTCAGCGCCGCTGAATAGCGATCGTGGAACTCCCCCGCATCGAAAGGGGCGGTCTTCTTGTCGATGAGAGCGGTGGCGAGGTCGAGCAGTTCCTCATCCGGCTTCGCATCGCCGATGCCCTTGAAGAACTGGTGCCCTTCCCGCACCTCGTCGGCATAGCGCAGCACTTCGAGCAGCAGCCCCTTGCCGCAGGGCTTGATCGCCACTAGCTTTTCCTGCCCGCGCACGGACAGCTGGCCCAATGCAACCTTGTTCGCCTTGCGCAGCGCCTCGCGCAGGACGACATAGGCTTCCTCCGCCAGATCATCCGCGGGCGCCACGTAATAGGGCTTCTCGAAATACAGCGGGTCGATTTCGGGCGCATCGACGAACTGAACGAGCTCAAGCGTCTTCTTGCTCTCCACCCGGACGTCCTCGATCTCCTCATCCTCCAGCAGCACGTAATTGCCCTTCGACAATTCGTACCCCTTGATGATCTCGTCCCGATCGACGGGCCCGACGCCCTGCACCACCTTTTCATAGGAAACGGGCTTGCCGCTCGGCTCGTGAATCTGCCGAAACGAGACCTTCGCGCCGGATTTCGCCGCGGAATAGATTTCCACCGGGATCGAAACCAGCGCCAGCCTGATCTGCCCCTGCCAATAGGCTCTTGCTGCCATGATCGTACCTCTGCCCCATCCAACACGCGAAGGGCCGCGAAGTTTCAGGCTGGGTCAGCCGCGGGTGAGGTAATCCGCGGATGAGAGCACAAGGAGGATCGATATCCACACCAGACCCGCTCCCGCGGCGAGGCGCGCGATCCCATCGCTTTCCCGTAACTCCATGAAGAACCACATCACCAGCGCAGCTTTCGCGGCGGCGATCAGGTAAGCCACCAATGGCTTTGCCGGGCCGAGCGGCAGGAAGGCGCCGCCCACGGTGAGCGCCAGCAGCGCGAGCAAGGCGGCCCAGACGAGCGCCAGCCGGATCACCGCCGGCCTCATTTCACGCCCGCCAGATAGAGCGTGGGATAGAGGAAGATCCACACCACATCGACCAGGTGCCAATAGAGCGCGACATTGCCGACGAGCACGGCCGCCCGGTCCTCTCGCGCCCTGCGGCTCCACGCGGCCCCCGCAAGCAGGAGGATACCGAGGCTGACATGGAGGGCGTGGAGGCCGGTGGCGAGATAATAAAGATCCATGAACAGCTGTTCGATGCGGCCGTCGAAATGGGCGATGGCAGTGGCCGGCATCAGCCCTTCGCTGTATTCGGCGGCATATTCGAAGCCCTTGACCCCCAGGAACGCGAGGCCGAGCACAGCCGCAGCCACCAGCGCGCGCCCCGTCCATCGCGCCTGCCCGGCACGGGTCGCCTCCACGGCCAGGGCCGCAAACAGGCTGCTCGTGAGCAGGATCGCCGTATTGGCGGTCCCCAGCCACAGCTTCAGATGGCCGGCGGCCGCGACATAGTCCGCGCCGTCACGAATACGCAGCGCCATGGCGGCCGCGAAGATGCCGCCGAACAGCATGAGTTCGCTGGCGAGGAACACGAGCATCCCGAACCGGTCCGCCTCGTGCTGGCGGCCGATCTGGTGGAACGGTTCCTTGAGGCCGGCGCTGTCAGCCATTGTCGCGGCTCGCAGGATGGGCCAGCGGATAGTCGTAGGGGCCGCGCACCACCACCGGCTGCTCGACGAAATTGTGCTTGGGTGGCGGGGAGGATGTCGTCCATTCCAGCCCCGTCGCGCCCCACGGGTTGGCCGTCGCGCGCTCGCCGCGGAACAGCGACCAGCCGAGGTAGAACACCGGCAGCAGATAACCGAGGGCGAGCAGCGCCGAGCCGGACGAGGCGATCACCTGCAGCACCTGAAACTGTTCGGGATAGACATGATACCGCCGCGGCATCCCCTCATACCCCATGACGAACAGGGGAAAGAAGGTGATGTTGAAGCCGACAAGGATGATGATCGCCGAAGCGCGCGCAAGGTTTTCGTTGTACATGCGCCCGGTGATCTTCGGCCACCAATAGTGCATCGCCCCGAAGAAGGCGGTCACCGTGCCGCCCACCATGATGTAGTGGAAGTGCGCGACCACGAAATAGGTGTCGTGGACATGCACGTCGATCGCCAGCATCGCCACCATCAGGCCGGTGAGACCGCCGGCCACGAACAGGCCGATGAAGCCCAGCGCATAGAGCAGCGGCGCGCTCAGCTCCACATCGCCTTTGTAGAGCGTGGCGGTCCAGTTGTAGACCTTGATCGCGCTCGGCACGGCGACCGCAATGGAGAGGAAGGAGAACACGGCGCTGGCGTAGAAGGACTGGCCTGAGACGAACATGTGATGGCCCCACACGAAGAAGCCGATGACGGCGATCGCGATGGAGGCATAGGCGACGAACCAGTAGCCGAAGATCCGCTTGTGCGCGGCGCAGGTAATCAGTTCGCTGATAACGCCCAGGGCGGGCAGCACCATGATGTAGACCGCTGGGTGGCTGTAGAACCAGAACAGATGCTGGAACAGCAGCGGATCCCCGCCCAGGTCAGGGTCGAACACCCCGATGCCGATCAGCCGCTCGGCCGCGACCAGCAGCAGCGTGATCGCCAGCACCGGCGTCGCCAGCACGAAGATGATCGAAGTGGCATAATGCGACCAGCAGAACAGCGGCAGACGCCCCCAGGTCATTCCCGGCGCCCGCAGCTTGTGGATCGTGACGATGAAGTTGAGGCCGGTAAGGATCGAGGAAAAGCCGCTGATGAACACCGCCAGGATCGCGGCCACCACGGCGCCATTGGCATAGACGGAAGACAGCGGGGTGTAGAAGGTCCAGCCCGTATCGACGCCGCCCCCCAGCACCACATAGAGCGTCACCAGCCCGGCAACGACATAGATATACCATGACAGCAGGTTGAGGCGCGGGAAGGCCAGATCGCGCGCGCCGATCATCAGCGGAATGAGGAAATTGCCGAAGGTGTTGGGGATGGAGGGGATCAGGAAGAACCACACCATGATGATCCCGTGCAGGGAAAAGGCGCGGTTGTAGCCATCGTTGGTCAGCAGATCGCCCGCCGGGGTCAGCAGATCCAGCCGGATCAGCGCCGCGGCGATCGCACCGACCAGGAAGAAGAAGCTGATCGCAAACAGGTAGAGAATGGCAATGCGCTTGTGATCCGTGGTCAGCAGCCAGGATCGCAGCGTGTGTCCAGCCCGCAGGTAGCTCGGTCCGGAATCCTCCTGCGGGCTCTGAAAGCGGTCCTTCGGCGGCTCGGCATTCATGGCTGGGCGATCCTCCCGTCTGCACTGGGGGCGGACTTGAGGAAGGCGACGAGGTCCGCCACCTCCTCCGCGCTGAAGCTCGCCGCGTAAGAGGGCATGATCCCGCGGAAGCCGGCCACCACCTGCTTGTTGGGCAGCATGATTGCATCGCGCAGATATTGCTCGTCCGCGCGGGTGCGCGATCCGTCAGCGAGCACGACCTGGCGGCCGAATATGTCGGAGAGCGCCGGAGCGAGCCCTTCCTGCGTCCGGTCATGGCAGCCGGCGCAGCCACTGGTGCGATACAGCCGCGCGCCCCGTTCGGCGGCGGAAAGCGCGCCGTTGCCGTTGTGGGCAGCCTGCCATGCGGCGAAATCGGCAGCTTCCATCACGATCAGCTTGCCGCCCATCACCGAATGGTCCGCCCCGCAGAATTCGGCGCAGCGCAGCGGATAGGCGCCCGCACGATCCGCGGTGAACCACAAGGTGCTGTAACGCCCCGGAACCACGTCCTGCTTGATACGAAGGGCCGGCAGGTAGAGGCTGTGGATCACATCCTGCGATGTCATGACCAGCTTGATCGGAGTGCCGACGGGAACGTGCAGATCGTTGATTTCGCGCGCGCCCTCGGGATGCTGGAACTTCCACATCCACTGCTTGGCCACCACGTCGATGGTTACGGCATCCTCGGGCGGCTGGCGCAGATCGAGATAGAGCGAAGTGGCCCAGACATAGAACACCAGGATCATCAGGAACGGGATGACCGACCAGCTCGCTTCCACCCACACATTGCCGTTGGGGCGGTTCTGGCGATTGACCTCTCGCGTGCGGCGATAGCGCCAGGCGAAGACCGCCATCAGCACAAACACCGGGATCGCGAGCAGCCACACCATGGTCCCGAAGGCGGCGGCCAGCAGATCAATCTGCCGGCCATAGGCTGACGCCGCGGGCTGCCAGGGGAAGAAACCGCTCACTGGGTCCTCCGCCGGAGGAAGAGGATGCCGAGGCCGATCGCCAGCACCGTGGCAAAGCCGGCAAGGCGCAGGATCTTGGTGATAGCGGGCGTGTATTGCCCGGTCTCCGGGTCGTAATGAAAGCACACGAGCAGCAGTTGCTGGGCCCAGCCGCCGCCGGTCTTGTCCTGCCGCGCCACCTCAAGCGCCTTGCCCAATTCAGCCGGATCGGGGTCCAACCCGTAGAACCAGCGGGAAAGATGGCCCTGCGGCGTGATCACCGCGAAAGCGGCGGCATGGGCATATTGGCCAATCCGCTCGTCCCACTTGTAGTGATAGCCCAGCGCATCGGTCACATCGCGGATGGCACTCTTCGGGCCGGTGGTGGCGAAGGTGTCGGGCGGCGGCGCGCGGCCGGTTTGCTCCGCCAGTCGATGCAGATCGTCGGCGGCCTCAGCCGGCCCTTCGCGCGGATCGATGCCGAAGGCCACCGTCGCGAAGCGGCCCCGCTCTCCGGCAGGCAGAGCGGCAATGGCATCGGTGATGCCGGACAGTGTGACGCGGCAGAAGTTCGGGCATTCGTGCAGCACTGGCACCAGCAGCAGCGGCCGCCCGTCGGCGATCCTCTGCAGCGAGGTTGGGCGCCCGTTCTGGTCGACAAATGCGCCATCCAGCGGAATGCTTGCCCCGGGATCATTGTCGATCCGGGCTTCCTTGAACGGGTCGAATTGCTGTGCCGCCACCGGAGTGGACAACAGCGCCAGAAGGATCGCCAGCAGCGCCTTCACGGCCTTACCTCCCCTTCGCGTTCGACGGCGCGCGTGGCCGCTTCCATGTCGGCACGGCGCAGGTGCGCCCGCGCCTGCGCCTCGATCGCGCGGCGATGCGCTACCGGATCGACCAGCAGAGGCGGCTTGCTGGCATCGGGAAACACCGGCGGGGGCACGGCGCGCTCCTCCAGCCGGCCGTTGCGGCTCGTCAGCGCGGTGAGCGTGGCCGCTGCGCCCAGCCCTGCCAGCATCAGCGCGAGGAACCCACCCAATCCTGCCGCCACCTTGGCCGGCGGCGCGTCAGTGGGTTCATATCCTCGCTCGCGCACCTCCGCCGGCACCACATCCGGATTTTCCGCGCGCTGGACTTCGGTCTCTTCATGCAAGGCCCGGGTCATGGCCGCACTCCTGAAAGCGCCCGGTCGCGGATGCGTTGGCGCAATGCGGCCGGCAAGGCGGCGAAGGTCGCCAGCGACAGCCCGGCCACGGCGGGACCGAAGGCGGCCAGCGGCGCCAAACCGAAGCCGGGGAATGTGACCCAGGCAATCTCACAGGCCTTACCCAGCAGCACCGCCCAGCAGATCGCCTTCAGCCATCCTGCGTTGCGGCGGGCGACCGCAAACAGCAGCGCGAGCAGCGGCACACCGCTGAGCCCGCTCCACACCCACAACAACACGCCCCAACTGCCGCTGCCGCGCAGCAGATACCAATGCGCGCCAGAAGGCAAATTGCCCGACCAGTTGATGAAGAAGGAGAGGAATTCGAGATAGGCCCACAACAGCAGCAGCGTCAGCATCACGCCGCCGAGGACTCCGGGCCGGGAGAGCGGCCGACCGATCGACAGCCGCAGGAGCAGCAACGCGGCGAGCGCGACAGTCACTTCACGCTCGATAAACTGCAGCCCGAAAGCGGAGGACGCAAACTCCGTGTCCAGCGAGAGGAGCCACACGAAGGCCGCCGCCGTGGCCAGCAGCGGAAGAAGGATCAGCCCCGCGGCGCTCGTCGCCCGGGTGGAGCGGCGGCCGCGCATGCGAGAACCGAGCCAATACAGCGCCCCGAAGCGGCCGATTGTCAGCACCGCGAGGAACAACGGGTTGAGCAGAAGAGCCTGGAAGGCGGTCAGCTTTGCCCCTGCGGCCCATGGGTAGATCGCGCCGAAGCCGATGAGAACCGGGACGAACAACACGCTCGCCCACGGGGTAAGCAGCGTCGCCGCCTCTGCCGACAGGCGAAGCTCCTCGCCCCACGGGCCGGGGATGAGACGCATCATCATCAGCAGGTAGAGCGAACCCGCCGGAACGGCGCTGAACAGCACGGTCGCCCCCAGCCAGCCGAGCATGGCGCCGGGGATGAACAGGCCGGCGAGCAGCCCGGCCGCGACAAGCGCGAGCCCCGCCAGGAACAGCGGCCGGCGCAGGAGGGCGCGTGCCTCAGGCCTCATCACCGTCCCCTTGCTGCGCCCTTTGCAGCACCCGGATCCACGCGACGATCGCCCAGCGGTCGGCCGGCGGCACCCGGTCGGCATAGGAATACATCACGCCGTAACCTTCGGTAATCACGTCGAAGATGTGCTGGTCCGCCACGGCGCGCAGGCGCGGTGCAAGGAAGCTCGGCGGATGGGGGTAGCCACGGCTGGGCACCACTCCGTTGCCCCGCCCGTCCTCGCCATGGCACATGCTGCAATAGATGCCGTAGCGTTCGCGGCCGCGCTTCAGCAGCGCCTCGTCGATCGCCGGCATTGCCGCGGCGGCCGCTTGGCGGGCAGGTGTTCCGAGGTCGATCGTGCCCCCCGGCGGCGGCTGCATGGCCTGCCCGTCGGGGAACAACTCCGCCGCTTCATAGGGATCGTAGCGCGGCTGCTGGACCATGTTCTGGTCACAGGCGGCCAGCGCGAGCGGGAGCAGGCAGACGGCGCCGGCGCGGATCACTGCGGCCCCTCCGGCAGTTCGATAATGGCCGCCGGGTGCAGTGCCGCCAGCGCCTTTCCCGCCTCGTCGCGGTCGAAGCCTTCATCAGCCATGATCGCGAGGAAGAAGCGATCGGGATCGCCCACCCCGAACTCCTCCGCCTCGAACAGCGGATGGTTCAGGCGCGGCAGGCGGTTCGCCACCAGCATGGTGCCGATGCCGCCGAGCACCGCGCCCAGAACCATAAGTTCGAAGGTTATCAACATGAAAGCCGGCACTGCTACCAACGGCCGGCCACCTACCCACAGCGGATAGTCGAGGCTGACCGCCGCCTGCATGGCAAAGCCCGCCACGGCACCCAGCACCCCGCCGACAAGCGTTGCGACCTGCACCTTGTTCTCCGAAAACCCCAGTGCGCGCGCCAGTCCCTCGACCGGGAAAGGGCTGAATGCATCGAGATTGCAAAAGCCCTGCCGGCGCAGTGCAATTGTTGCTTCCAGCAATCGCTCCGGCCGGTCGAATTGGGCGAGCAGAGCGTAGAGCGGCCGGTCACTCATCGGCCGCCTCCTCCACCTCGAAAACGGAGATCACCGGAAGGAAGCGGACGAACAGCAGGAACAGCGTGAGGAACAGGCCGATCGTCCCGGCGAACAGCGACCAGTCCCAGAAGCTGGCGTGGAACAGACCCTCCGAACTCTCCAGCCAGTCGCGATAGAGCGAGCTGACCACCAGCATGTAGCGTTCCAGCCACATGCCGATCGCGGCGGACAGGCCGACCAGGAACAGGATCAGCGGACGGGTGCGCAGGCTGCGCCACCAGAGCAGCTGGAGCGGGCCGAAATTGAACAGCACCGCACCCCAGAAGCTCCAGGCATAGGGTCCGGAAAAGCGGTCGAAGAGCGTCTCCAGCTCGCGCCCGCCGGCCCAGGCCGCGGTGAACACTTCGGCCACATAGCCATAGGCGGTCATCATCCCGGTCGCGAGGGTGAGGATGCCGAGCATGTTGAGGTGATGGTCCTTCACCAGCCCGCCGAGCCCCAGCATGGCGCGTAGCCAGATGGTGAGCATCGACACCACGGCGAAGCCCGAAAATGCCGCACCCAGCACGAAGTAGGGCGGGAAGACCGTGGAGTTCCAGCCGGGCACCGGGCCCGCCGCGAACAGCAGCGAGATTTCGGAATGGACCGACACGACCAGCGGCACCGCGATCGCGGCGGTGGTGCGGTAGGCCTTGTTCCACCGTTCCCAATGATGCGCCGATCCGCGCCAGCCCAGCGCGCCGAGGCCGAAGAACAGCGCCCAGCGCCGCTTCTTCGCCCGGTCCCGCGCCGCGGCCAGATCGGGGATGATGCCGATATACCAGAACAACACCGAGACGATGAGATAGGTGAGGACCGCGAAGAAATCCCAGGTCAGGGGGCTGCGGAACTGCGGCCACACATTCATCGTGTTGAAATAGGGCGCCATCCAGTAGAACCGCCACGGCCGCCCCAGATGCAGGATCGGGTAGAGCCCGGCGCAGGTGACGGCGAACAGCGTCATCGCTTCCGCGAAGCGGTTCAGCGAATTGCGCCATTGCTGGCCCACAAGCAGCAGCAGGGCCGAAATCAGCGTGCCGGCATGGCCGATGCCCAGCCACCAGACATAATTGGCGATGGGAAAGCCCCAGCCGACGGGGATGTTGTTCCCCCACACGCCGGGGCCGTGGCCGAACAGCACGGCGACCGAGACGAAGAACAGCAGCAGCAGCGACAGCGCGAAAAGGAACAGCACCCACCACATGCGCCGATTGGGAAAATGTGCCGGGATGCGCAGGATCCGCTCCGCATCCTCCATCCGCTCCGCCTTCGCGCTCACGCCTCCCCCTTCCCGCCGCGGATGCGTGCGGCATAGGTGGTGCGCGGGCGGGTGTTGGCTTCGGGCAGCAGATCGTAATTGCGCGGGCTCGCCTTGCGGCGGCTGACCGCCGTATCCTCATGCGCGGTATTACCGAACACGATGGCATTGGTCGGGCAGGCAGCCTGGCAGGCGGTGACCACCTCGCCATCGGCAATCGGGCGGTCTTCCTCCTTCGCGGCGATGCGCGCAGTGCTGATCCGCTGGATGCAATAGGTGCATTTCTCCATCACCCCGCGCTGCCGCACGGTGACTTCGGGATTGCGCACCGCTTTCAGTTCGGGCGGATCGTCCCCCGTGAGGTCGAACCAGTTGAAGCGACGAACCTTGTAGGGGCAATAGGCCGAGCAGGTGCGCGTACCGATGCAGCGATTGTAGACCTGCAGGTTGAGCCCGTCCGGGCTGTGGACCGTCGCATTGACCGGACAGCCCATTTCGCAGGGCGCATCCTCACAATGCATGCAGGGCACCGGCTGGAAGGCGTGCTGGGGATTGTCGGGCTCGCCCTGGTAATAGCGGTCAACCCGCAGCCAGTGCATCTCGCGCCCCATCGCCACCTGCTCGCGGCCGACCATCGGCACGTTGTTCTCCGCCACGCAGGCGACGACGCAGGCGTTGCAGCCGATGCACAGATCGAGGTCGATCGCCATGCCCCAAGCCGGGTCGCTCACCTGCGGCGGGTAGAAGCTATCCTTGTGCGGTTCCGGCGGCAGCGCCTCCTCCGGCTGGTCGACGAAGCGGACGAACTCATCGCCTTCCATCTTGAAGTGGTGCTGGGTGGTGCAGACGGGATCGTTCCCGCCGAGCGCAGTGAGCACCACCTCTCCCCGCGCACCCACCAGCGGCCAGGCATTGAAGCCCGCGCCATCGGCCACCGGCCCGCCGCGCGGCCGCCCGCCGCCGAGGTGGAGCAGGATGCTGTGCCGATCCTGCCCGGGCAGGATCCACACCGGTCCTTCCACCGCCGCACCACCCGCGGAAACGCGCACCAGATCGCCATTCTCCAGCCTCCGCTCGCGCGCCAGCGCGGGCGAGATGTGGACGGCGTTCTGCCAGGCGATCTTGGTGAGCGGCTTGGGCAGTTCCTGCAGCCAGGGGTTGCTGGCGAAGCGCCCGTCCCACACCGAAGGATCGGGCCGGATCGACAGCGCCAGCTCCCCGTGATCCTGCCGAGCGCGAACGGCTGCGCTGCCCACCATAACTGGCGGCGGCGGAGAGCCAGCGGGCGCCGGCGCAATCGGCGCGCCCAGCAGCACGCGCTCCCACGCGGTCTCGTCCTGCAACTGCGGCCAGCGAGCGCGGAGCCGCTCCCGCTCCTCGCGCGGGTCGTCCAGCAGGCCGGCCAGCAGCTCTCCGCGAGAGCGCACGGGCAGCCATGGCCGGACCAGCGGCTGCCCGGCGATGATCGAGCCATCCGCCGCTTCGCCATCGCGCCAGCTTTCGAAATCATGCGCCAGCGGTGCATGCCAGTGGCAGAGCGCCGCCGTCTCATCGGCATGCAGCCCGGCGTGGAGGCGCAGCGGAACTCGCCCCATGGCTTCCGCGAAGCGCGCGGCGGCGGGCGAAGCGTAGGCCGGATTGGCATCCAGTACGAACAGGCACTCCACCGCGCCTGCCTGCATCGCCTGCGGCAGATCCTCGAACGCCTCCGGCTGCGGCCCGTCTTGCGGCGGCAGGGCAATGCTGGTCACCCCTCTATTGCCGAGCCGGGCATTCAGCGCATGGGCCTGCGCCCGGGTCGCCGCCGGATGGTGCGGGCCAACGGTAACGAGGCTGCGCCCGCGGTTGGCGCGCAAGGCGGCGGCGGCTTCGCGCACCCATTGCCGCTCTGGCGTGGTCAGCCCCGCATCTCCCGCACCGCCGGCACCCTCCACCGAACGCACAAGCACCTGCAGCAGCACGGGAACGCGCCCCTCGCGCAGCGGCAGGCGCTGCGTTGCCGAAACGCCGGTGATCGTGGGGCTCGGCTCGGCCACGAAGAGCTGGGCGCTGCCATCCCCGCGTTGAAAGGCCTGCCGCCGGGCGCCCCAGCCGCGCGCGTGGAATGTCTGCAGCGGGCCGGGGCCGATCACGTCATGATCCAGCGCGACCACGGCATGCGCCCGCTCCAGCAGCAGGCGTTCGCGCCTCATATCTGCCAGCGGGCGGTGTTCGTGCCAGCGCGCGCCCGGCCAACGCTCAAGCAGGTCAGCGATCTGGCGACGCATGGTAGGCGAGCCGACCGGCCCCGTCAGCAGACGAAAGCCGTCCCCGCCGTTTTCGTCATTGCGGGCGCGCAGCCGCACTATGGCTTCACCCCAGCCATCCCACCCCAGGGGGCGCCCGCGATGCAGCACCTCGCCCGATCGGGCGGGATCGTAGAGGCCGAGCAGCGAGGCCTGAGTGAAGGCGTCCGTGGCTCCGCCCGATGCCGGGTGGGACTGGCTCCCTTCAATCTTGATCGGGCGGCCATCGCGCGTCTTGCCGGTGATCGGATGGGAAATGCCGTCATGCTCCACAGCCGTCGCGTAATACCGCGCCTTGCCGGTCGTCTCGCCGTCCGGCGCCTCGACATAGGGCAGCGCCTCCTCGTTCGGCAGGCGCTCGCAGCCGTCCAGCCCGGCCAGTGCGATCGCGCCGCCCATCAGCTTGAACAAATGGCGCCGCGGCACGGCCGTTATCGAGGGAAAAGCTTCCGCCAGCGCGGCGTGGATTTCCGGCCGATCCGCCAGCTCCTCCAGCGAGCGCCAGGGGCGCTGGACAGGAGAGTTTGCGCCCTCCCCACTCATCGGTGGCAGATCCCGCAATTGTCCAATGTCTTGGTGTTGATGTGATGCGCCGCGATCACCCCTTCGCCAAAGCGACGCGCCTCCGCCTCGGTCCAGCCGAGCGGCTCCATGCGGGTGACCTGATCGGGCGGGCGCAGCCGGCCGGCAGGATCGCGGTGGCATTCGAGGCAGAACTGCATCTGGAACGGCTCTGCCCGGCTCGTCAGCGGCATCCGGTCGATCCGTCCATGGCATTCCACGCAGGCGACGCCGCGGTTCACATGGATGGAATGATCGAAATAGACGTAGTCCGGCAGCTGCGCCACGCGCTGCCAGCGGATCGGCTCCCCGCTGGCATAGCTGTGGCGCACTGGCGCCAGCACGCCGGCGTCGGTCCACAATTGCGAATGGCAGGTCATGCAGGTGTGCGTGGGCGGCAGGCCGGCATTGGGGGAGGTTTCCACCCCGGTGTGGCAATAGCGGCAATCGATCCCGTCATCCGCAACATGGTGCTTGTGACTGAACGGAACCGGTTGATCGCCGACCCAGCCGACGGCCGTGACATAGGGGGAATTGGCATAATCGAAAGCGCCCAGCATCAGGCCAACCAGCACGATCGCCAGCCCGCTCGCCACGAAGCGCAGCCAGGTGTCGGCCGCCGGTGGAAACAGCTGCGCCGTCGATCCCTCCTCATTCGCTCATTCCCGCGGAGGTTACGGCTGAAGCTGCGCGCCCGTTCCCAATTTTTGCTGAATTGTTTCTGAGGCCCTTTTTCGGCGGTTTGTCGCGAGTCTTTCGCAATTCGTCGCCAGTGCGCGCGGAAGCCGGGAACCGATTTCGCAATCCGCGACTTCCGGGCGGTCAGGACGGGGCTGCTTTGCCGCCTCGATAGCAGGAGCCGGGCGAATGCAGGTGCTGGGCACGTATGTGGACGAGGCGAGCTCGCCGCGCAAACTGGTGATCCTCAATCTTTCTCAACGCGACTGCCGGCTTGTTCCCGAGCCCGGTCATCGGCTCGCTGCGGGACGAGTCGATTTCTGGATCGGCGGGCTCGGGCCCTTCTCCGGCCATGCCGAAAATGAAGACGAGACATCGTTCTCGGTCCGTTTTGCGGAACCGTTGGATGAACGGATCGTGCGCCACTTCGCCATCGGCTAACGCCCGCCTCTTCCTCGCGCGGGGGGATTGGCGGTTTCGCTTCCCGCCCCGCCCCGCTAAGCGGTTCGGCAAAATCATGCCGAAAGGGGATCGAAGGTGAGCATTCTGAAAGGTCGTGTGGCGGTGGTAACCGGTGCGAGTTCGGGCATCGGGGAAGCTTGCGCGCTGGTGCTGGTGGAAAAGGGCGCCAAGGTGGTGCTGGCGGCGCGCCGCGCGGAACGCCTGCAGCAGCTGGTGGAAAAGATCGAGAGCATGGGCGGGGAAGCGCTGGCCGTTGCCACCGACGTAACCGACGAAGCCGCGGTGCAGAACCTGTTCGACAGCGCAGTGCAGCGCTTCGGCACGGTGGATGTGCTGATTAACAATGCCGGCATCGCCGATTCCACCCCGGTGGACGAGATGGAGCTTTCGCTCTGGCATCAGGTGATCGAAACCAACCTTACCAGCGCCTTCCTGTGCAGCCGCGCGGCCTTCCGCGTGATGAAGGGCCAGGGGCATGGCCGGATCATCAACATCGGCTCCATCTCCGCGCGCGTTCCGCGGCAGGACAGCCCTGCCTATGCGGCGAGCAAGTGGGGCCTCGACGGGCTGACCCGCTCGCTGGCGATCGACGGGCGCGAGCACAATATCGCCGCCTCCATCTTCCATCCCGGCATCGTGGCGACGGAAATCGCGCCCGGCGCTGTGAAGCTGCCTGACGGACTTGCGGCCGACCCGATGGATATTGCCGCGGTGATCGTCCACATGGCCGACATCCCCGACCATCTGAATTTCTACGAAGGGCTGGTGGTCCAGAACAAGATCCCGTTCCTCGGGCGCGGCTGAGCCCGGTCCGTGGCGGCGGATCTCGCCTGCTACAACATCGCCGACCTGCGCCTGCGGGCGCAGCGGCGGCTGCCGCACGGCGTGTGGGAATATCTCGAGCGCGGGGTGGAGGATGAGGCGGCGATGGCCCGCAACCGCGCGGCCTTCGATGCGGTGACCTTCCGCCCCCGCGTGCTGCGCGGCGTGCACGCGATCGACACGCGGACCACGATCTTCGGGCGCGAGAGCCCCCTCCCCCTCGCGCTGGCACCGACTGGCGCGGCGGGGCTGCTGTGGCATGAAGGCGATCTGGCCCTCGCCCGCGCTGCTGCGGAGGCGGGGCTGCCCTTCACCATCTCCTCCGCCAGCACGATCGATGTGGAGCAGATCGCCGCCGCGGGCGGGCGGCAGTGGTTCCAGCTCTATCTGTGGGAAGACCGGGCGCTGTCCCACGCGGTGCTGGAGCGGGCCTGGCAAAGCGGTTGCGAGGCGCTGTTCGTCACGCTCGACATGTCGGTGCCGCCGAACCGCGAGTATATCCACCGCAACGGCTTCGGCACGCCCTTCCGGCTCAACGCGCGCAACACGCTGGATGTGCTCACCCATCCCCGCTGGCTGGCCGGGGTGATGGGCCGCTATGCGCTGAGCGGCGGCATACCGAGCCAAGCCAATCTGCCCGACCGGCTGCGCGCCAGCGTCACCAAAGGCGCGCATCCCGGCGCGCTGTTCAAGCTCGACAATCTGGACTGGGAAGAGATGCGGGCCCTGCGGGATCGCTGGCCGGGTAAGCTCGTGCTCAAGGGTATCTTGCACCCCGCCGATGCGGAAGAGGCGGTGCGGCTCGGCGCCGACGGGATCGTGGTCTCCAACCACGGCGGCCGCGCGCTCGATTCCGCCATCGCCCCGCTCGCGGCCCTGCCCGACATCCGGAGCGCGGTGAGCGACCGGCTCACCCTGTTCCTCGACAGCGGCATTCGCCGGGGCAGCGACGTGGTGAAGGCGCTGGCGCAGGGCGCCGATGCGGTGCTGGTCGGCCGCGCCCCGCTCTATGGCCTCTCCGCCGCCGGGCAGCCGGGCGTCACCCGCGCACTCAGCCTGCTGGCGGAGGAACTGCGCCGCACCATGGCGCTGCTCGGCACCCGCAGCCTCGCGGAAATCGATCTCGAACTGATCGGCTGACCCGCGCGGCTACAGCCGGTGATACTGGCGATACCAGTCAACGAACAGCGGCACCCCGGCCTGCACGCTGGTGGTGGGCGCATAGCCGAGGTCGCGCGAAATCGCCTCGATATCGGCATAGGTCCGCTGCACGTCGCCCGGCTGCATCGGCTTCATCTCCAGCTCCGCCTTACGCCCGCAGGCCTCTTCCAGCAGGCGGATCACCTCCAGCACATGTTCGGAGCGATGGTTGCCGATGTTGTAGAGCGCGTGCGGCTTGGTGCTGCCGCCCGCCTTTTCCGCCCCGTCATCGGCCGGCGGATGGTCGAGGCAGGCGATCACCCCGGCCACGATGTCGTCGATATAGGTGAAATCGCGATACATGTCGCCGCCGTTGAACACCGGGATCGGCTCCCCCGCGAGGATCTTCGAGGTGAAGATCCACATCATCATGTCCGGCCGCCCCCACGGGCCATAGACCGTGAAGAACCGCAGCCCTGTGAGCGGCAGGCGGAACAGATGGGCGTAGGTCTCGCTCATCAACTCGTCCGCCTTCTTCGTGGCGGCATAGAGTGACAGCGGGTGATCCACCCGGTCCTCCACGGCGAAGGGCAGCTTGGCATTGCCGCCATAGACGGAGCTGGAGCTGGCATAGACCATATGCGCCACCCCCCTCTCTCGCGCCAGTTCCAGCATGTTGAGATGGCCGACCAGATTGGACTGGGCATAGGCGCGCGGGTTTTCGAGCGAATAACGCACGCCTGCCTGCGCGCCCAGATGGACGATGCGGTCCACCTCCGCATGCTCCAGCGCACTGGCCAGCGCCGCCTGATCGGCGAAATCCAGCGGCAGGAAGGTGAACCGGTTGCCGCCCGCCGCCGCCAGCCCGTCACGCCGCGCCTGCTTGAGAGCGATGGAGTAGTAATCGTTGAGATTGTCGATGCCGAGGACGCTGTCACCGCGCGCGAGCAGAGCCAGGGTGACATGATAGCCGATGAAGCCGGCCGCGCCGGTGACCAGAATACGCATCACACCCCCTGCAGTTAATGGCTCAGCGCCACGGGCTCCCATTATGGCCGCGAAGGGACCCGCCGTGCAATGGGCGCAACGCCCGCGAAAGGCGTCAGATGTCGCTCTTCTCCGGCGCCGCGCTGATGTCGATGAAGTGCCGATCGTAATAGGTCAGCGGTGCCGCATCGTCGCGGTGCTTGGCCGCCAGCAGTTCGCCGATAAAGATCGAATGCGTGCCGAACTCATGCCGGTCGACGCAGCGGCACACGAAGCTGGACTGGGCATTGGCGAGCACCGGCTGCCCGTGCCAATCCTCCCACTCGCCCAGCATGAAGCGCTCCTCCCCCCGCTCGCGGTTGAACTGCTCCGCCACGTCGCGGTTGCCGAGCCCGAGGACGTTCACCGCGAAACCTTCCGCATAGTTCATTGGCTCGTGCAGCGAGGCGGAGCGGTTGATGCAGGCGAGCAGCGACGGCGGATCGAAGCTGAGCGAACTGACCGCGGTTGCGAGAATGCCATGGCGCGCCCCTTCGTGCCGTGTCGTCACCGCATAGACCGTAGCCGCGACGTGGCGCATGGCGTTGCGATAGGAGTTGAGCAGGTCGTCATATGGCTGGGGCGCGGCATCGGTCATGCCTTCTCCATGCGGTGTCGCATCCGCCGGTGCAAGGACTGGCGCAAGGAGCGGCGCGGAAACAGCCTGATAGCGGGCGGCCCCCTTTGGGGATCGCGCCTGCCTGTGATAGCCCGCCCGCAAGCCTAGGAGAGAGACGCATGACAGATCACCCATCCATCGCCGGCTTGCCGCTGGTTCTCGGCGGCAACGTATTCGGCTTCACCGCGGATGAGGACACCAGCTTTGCCATCCTCGACCGCTTTTACGAAGCGGGCGGGCGCATGGTGGATACGGCGCAGGGATATTCGGACTGGGTGCCCGGCCACGTAGGCGGCGAGAGCGAAACCGTGATCGGCAAATGGCTCGCTTCGCGCGGGGTCCGCGCGGACATGCGGATCGCCACCAAGACCGGGATGCACGCCCGGCCCGGGGATCTTGAGCCCGCGAAAATACGCGATGAGCTGCAGAAATCGCTGGAGCGGCTGCAGACCGACTATGTCGATCTCTACTACGCGCACCGGGACGATCAGGTGACCCCGCTGGAAGACGTGGCCGCGGGCTTCGATGCGCTGGTGAAGGCCGGGCAGGTCCGCGAGCTGGGCGCCTCCAATTACGACGCCGGCCGGCTGGCGGCGGTCCACACCATCGCGCATGCCAATGGGATGACGCCCTTCACCGTGCTGCAGAACGAATACAATGTGGTGGTGCGCGACAGCTATGGGCCGACCCTGCAACGGCTCTGCACGGGGCGCGGAATTGCCATGCTTCCGTGGTTCGGCCTAGCCGGCGGGTTCCTTACCGGCAAATATCGCACGCGTGAGGATCTGGCGCGGCACAATCGCGGATCGAGCGTGGAACGCTTCTTCGAGCAAGGGTTGAAGACGCTGCCGGTGCTGGACGCTATCGTTGAGGAAACCGGTGCCAGCATGGCGGCGATTGCGCTGGCCTGGCTCATGCGCCAGCCCGGCATCGCTGCCCCTATCGCCAGCGCCAGCCGGCCAGAGCAGCTGGATGTCCAGTTCGAGGCGCTGGAGCTGGAGCTGAGCGACACGCAAATTGCCCGGCTCACTGCGGCGGGAGGATAAGCTGCCGTCCGCGCGGATGGGTTCGGCCCATACAGGGCCGAACCCTGTGGTCGCTCAGGCCGAGAGCGCGCCGAAGCAGCCGGAACCGGCATAGACGGCGCCATCGCCCAGCTCTTCCTCGATCCGGATGAGCTGGTTGTACTTGGCGAGCCGGTCCGAGCGGGCGAGCGAGCCGGTCTTGATCTGCCCGCAGTTGGTCGCCACGGCGAGATCGGCGATGGTGGCATCTTCCGTTTCGCCCGAGCGATGGCTCATCACCGCCGTGTAACCCGCGCGATGGGCGATCTGCACCGCTTGCAGCGTTTCGGTGAGCGAGCCGATCTGGTTGACCTTCACCAGCAGCGAATTGGCCAGACCCTGCTCGATGCCCATGCTCAGCCGCCTGGGATTGGTGACAAACAGATCGTCCCCCACCAGCTGAACCTTCTTGCCGATGAGGTCGGTCAGCGCCTTCCAGCCTTCGAAGTCATCTTCCGCCATGCCATCTTCGATCGAACGAATCGGATAGGTGGTGCACAGATCGGCGAGATAGGATGCCATTTCCTGCGGGCTCAGCGACAGCCCTTCCCCGGCCATGTCATAGCGGCCATCGGCGAAGAATTCGGTGGAGGCGCAATCGAGTGCCAGCACCACGTCCGATCCCGGCGTGAAGCCTGCCTTGGCGATCGATTCCATCACGAAATCCAGCGCGGCGCGGGTGCTGGACAGCGCCGGTGCAAAACCGCCCTCGTCGCCCACCGAGGTGGAGAGGCCCTTCTCCGCCAGCCCCTTCTTCAACGTGTGGAAGATCTCCGATCCCCAGCGAACTGCCTCGGCGATGCTTTCCGCGCCCACCGGCATGATCATGAATTCCTGGAAATCGATCGGGTTATCGGCATGTTCGCCGCCATTGATGATGTTCATCATCGGCACCGGCAGAACATGGGCGGAAACGCCGCCGATATAGGAATAGAGCGGCAGGCCGCGCGCATTGGCGGCGGCCTTCGCAACCGCCATGCTGACGCCCAGGATCGCGTTGGCGCCGAGGCGGCTCTTGTTCTCCGTGCCGTCCAGAGCGATCATGGTGAGATCCACGTCGCGCTGATCTTCGGCATCCAGGCCCAGCAGCGCGTCGGTGATTTCTCCGTTCACCGCATCGATCGCCTTAGTCACGCCCTTGCCCAGATAGCGACCTTTATCGCCGTCGCGCAGTTCCACCGCCTCGTGCGCACCGGTGGAGGCGCCGGAAGGCACTGCGGCGCGGCCGAAGCTGCCGTCGTCCAGCAGCACATCCACTTCGACCGTCGGGTTGCCGCGGCTGTCGAGGATTTCGCGTCCGTGGATATCGATGATCGCCGTCATGCCGGGCTCCGTTTCATGCAGATGTGAATAGTGTCGCGCAGCCCGTTTCTAACGGGCCGCCGCCTGTTATGCGGCGGAACCTTGCGGCGCAAGCCGCGTTCGATTTGCTGAAGTTAGCGGGTGCCATACGCCGCATCCCGCGTGTATCATCCCGTTCGTCCGCAACCTGAAAGGTGACAATGATGGTCGAGACCGCAGCTGCAAAGCCCACGCCCCGCAAGAAGACCGCCACCACGGATGCGAAGGCCGAAGCAAAGAGCCATTTCAACGCCGCCGTCGACGAGGCTCGCGCGGCCGCGAGCGCACTGAAAGCCGACGCGAAGGAGCGTGCATCCTCTTACCGCGATCAGGCCCGCGCCAAGGGTGATGACTGGACGGTGGAGGCGAAATCCAAGGCCGGCGAACTGGCCAACGAAGGCAAGGCCCGCGCGAGTTCCGCGCTGAGCAGCGTGAGCCGGATGGTGTTCGACAGTGCCGATAGCATCGACGAGAAGCTCGGGCCGAAGTTCGGCGACTATGCGCGCAGCGCCTCGCAATCCCTGCAGTCCACCGCCGAACGGCTCGACAACAAGAGTCTCGAGGAATTGGGCGAGGATGCCCGGCAGTTCGTGCGTGAAAAGCCCGCAGCCGCAGTGGGTATTGCTGCCGTAGCCGGCTTCCTGCTCGCACGCATCTTCCGCAGCAAGTAAGCTTTGCCCGCCCCCAATCGAGAGGACACCCCCGGCGTGATCGGCCGCGAGCAGAACGTGGCCGGGACCGCCGGCAGAGTTGATGCGTTCGGCGTGAACCCCATGCCCGAACCTGAACTCGGCTTTACGCCGGAGCCGGAAGACGATCCCGAAGACTATCTCGGCCATTCGCTGCTGGAAGATGTCCAGGCGCTGATCGACGACGGCAAGACCTATGCCCAGGCGGAACTCAATTATCAGGTCACCCGCGCCGCCTATACCGCCGATCGCGCAAAGGGCGTGGCCATCTTCGGGGCGGGCGCAGCGCTCGTGGCGTTCGTCGCGGCTATCGCGCTGGCGGTGGGGCTGATCATCGCGCTGACCCCGCTGATCACGGCGTGGGGTGCGACAGCGCTGGTCGTCGGCGCCCTTCTGATCGTCGCCTGGCTGATGGCGCGCCGGGCGCTGGACAGCCTGTCCGATATTCAGGCCGCGTTTTCCGATAAGGACAGCAGCACGAGGACCAAGCCGTGAGCGGGATTAAGCAGCGTCTGGCCGAAGACAAAGCGCTACGCGACGCGGCGCGCGAGTTGTTTCTCACGGATATCCAGTTCGTACGCGGAGACGCGCGCGCGCGCGGCATCGGCGGGCGCCTTGCCGATCGATTGACCGAAGGCTCTGCCGACATGGCGGAGGAGGCGGCGGATTTTGCGACGGCCCATCGCAGCGCGATCGTCGGGGCGGCGGCGGCAGCGGCGCTGTTCCTCGCCCGACGGCCCATCATAGAGGTGATGGATCGCTGGATGGCGGAAGATCACACCGCTTAGGGCCCCGCTTCCGGTGCCGACCGGAACCGGACGCCACGGCTGCTCGTTCCGCCAACGACCATCAATTCACACCGGAGAGCCAAAATGACCGAGGCAAAGCGCCAGCAGATCAAGCACAAGGTCGAAGCGGGACAGGCCCGCCTGAATGCCCGCACCGACCCCACGCTGGGCGAGCGCGTGAGCGAGAAGGCCGCCGCCACGCGTGACCAGGTCACCGCCTTTGCCAAGGATCATCCGATCGCGATCGTCGCAGGTGGCCTCGCCGCTGGCGTGCTGATCAGCGCGCTGTTCAAGGGCTCTCCCACGCGCCGCCTGGCTCTGAAGGCCGGTGGTAAGGCTTCCGGTCTGGCCACGCTCGGAACCGAGATGGCGCTGGCCTATGCCGCCAAGGCCATGGCTGCGACCGAGAGCGCGCGTGAAGCAAGCGCGGATACGCTGGAGGATGCCGGGGACATGGTGGGACAGAGCGCCCGCCGAATGCGCCGCGAAGCCGAGCTCTATGCTGCAGAAGCTGCCGACACCGCGCGGATCGCGACCCGCAAGGCGCGCAAAGCCATCTCCCGCGCAATCCGCCATAGCGTCAATTGAGCGGCACCCCCGCGCAGCGCTTGCAGCGCGGGGGGAATGGATTAAGGGTCGCGTGAAACCAATTCACGCGACGAAAGGGATATCGATGAGCAAGCAGCTCCTGCACCTGGTCATGGGCGGTCGGGTAAAGGATCCGCAGGGCGTGGAGTTCCAGGACCTCAACGACATCGATATCGTCGGGGTGTTCCCCAGCTATGCCGCCGCCGAGGAGGCATGGCGCGGCCATGCCCAGCGCACGGTGGACGATGCCGAAATGAAATATGTGATCGTGCACCTGCACCGGCTGCTCGAACCCGAGCTGCCGGGCGCATGACCGGCACCCGCCCGCGCTTCCGGCGCGGGCGGGCCGATCCAATCAGATGAATTCGACCTTCTCGATCAGGTAGAAGCGATCGCCCGAAGGCACGGTGACTTCCACCTCTTCGCCCACCTGCTTGCCGATCAAGGCGCGGCCCAGCGGGGAATCATAGGAGATACGGCCCTTCTTGGCGTCGCTCTCCGCTTGTCCGACAATCTGATAGCGCTGCGGCTTCTCGGCATCGTCGAGCACGGTCACAGTGGCCCCGAACACCACCCGATCGCCGCTCAGCGTTGTCGGGTCGATGATCTGCGCGCGGCTGACACGGTCTTCCAGTTCGGCGATCTGCGCCTCGACCTGGCCCTGCCGTTCCTTCGCAGCGTGATATTCCGCGTTTTCCGAAAGGTCGCCATGCGCGCGCGCTTCCTCGATCGCGTCCACGATCCGCGGCCGTTCCTGCCGCAGGGCCTTGAGATCGGCGGTCAGCTTCTCATAGCCTTCCGCGAGCATCGGCACTTTTTCCATCGGCAATCCCTGTCGTGCTGGCGTACCCGCTAAAGGAACCCTGCCCCGCCCCGAAGAGGCGGCATGCAGCATTCGATTGTCGGGAGATTACGCGCGTGTGTTTCCGCTATAATAGTCCTGCAACGAACGCACTTCAAGATCGCTCGCCCGCACCGTCGCGATAGCCCGCGCCGCCGCGGCCGAAGCCGCCGCCGTGGTGTAATAGGGAACCTTCATCTGCAGCGCCGAAGCGCGGATGGATTGGCTGTCCTTCAGGCTCTGCCATCCTTCGGTGGTGTTGAAGATCAGCGCGATCTCCCCGTCGATGATGCTGTCCACGATGTGCGGACGCCCCTCGGCCACCTTGTTCACCCGTTCCACCGGCAGCCCTGCCTCCGCGAGATAGGACTGCGTCCCCCCCGTGGCGACGATGCGGAAGCCCAGATCGATGAGCTGCTTCACCGACCCGAGGATGAAAGCCTTGTCGCTATCCTTCACCGAAACGAACAGCGTGCCCCCCTCCGGCAGGCGCGATCCAGCGCCAAGCTGGGACTTGAGGAAGGCGGTGGGGAAGTCCTTGTCGATTCCCATCACCTCGCCGGTCGATTTCATCTCCGGGGTCAGCACCGGATCGGAGCCCGGGAAGCGGCTGAAGGGGAACACCGCTTCCTTCACCGCCATATAGTCCAGCTCGCGTTTGATCGGCGGCAGGTCGGCCAGCATCTCGCCAGCCATCACGCGCGCGGCATATTTGGCCACCGGCTGCCCGATCGCCTTGGCGACGAAAGGCACGGTGCGGCTGGCGCGGGGGTTCACCTCGATCAGATAGACGACCCCATCCTTCACCGCGAACTGCACGTTCATCAGCCCGCGCACACCCAGCGCAGTCGCCAGCGCTTCCGCCTGGCGCTCCATTTCGGCGATAATCTCGGCCGGCAGGCTGTAGGGCGGCAGGGTGCAGGCGCTGTCGCCGGAATGGACGCCCGCCTCCTCGATATGCTGCATCACCCCAGCGATCACCACCCGCTCGCCATCGCACAGGGCATCGACGTCGCATTCGATCGCGTCGCGCAGATACTGGTCGATCAGCACCGGACTGTCGCCTGATACGTTCACGGCCGTGGCGATGTAATCGTCCAGCTGGGCTTCGGAATCGACGATCTCCATGGCCCGGCCGCCCAGCACATAGCTGGGGCGCAGCAGCACCGGATAGCCGATCCGCGCGGCCACGGCGGCTGCCTCGTCCCGGCTGCGGGCGATGCCGTTCTGCGGCTGCTCCAGCCCCAGCTTGCCGACCAGCTTCGCGAAGCGTTCACGGTCCTCCGCGAGATCGATCGCATCGGGCGAAGTGCCGAGGATCGGGATCCCCGCATCTTCCAGCGCCTGCGCCAGCTTGAGTGGTGTCTGCCCGCCGAACTGCACGATCACGCCCACCAGCTCGCCGCTGCTCTGTTCGACGCGCAGGATCTCCAGCACGTCCTCCGCCGTCAGCGGCTCGAAATAGAGCCGGTCGGAAGTGTCGTAATCGGTCGACACCGTCTCCGGATTGCAATTGACCATGATGGTCTCGAACCCGGCTTCGGCCAGCGCGAAGCAGGCGTGGACGCAGCAATAGTCGAATTCGATGCCCTGCCCGATCCGGTTCGGCCCGCCGCCAAGGATCACGATCTTGCGCCGGTCGCTCGGCCATGCCTCGTCCTCGGCCTGCCCGAAGCTCGGCGCCTCATAGGTCGAATACATATAGGGCGTGATCGCCTCGAACTCGGCCGCGCAGCTGTCGATGCGCTTGAACACGGGCAGCACGCCAAGCCTGTGGCGCAGCGCACGCACCTCGTCTTCAGACGTGGCGCCGGCCATCGCCCGCAGCGTATCGTGCAGCAGGCCCGAGCGCTTGGCCTGCGTTTCCGCCAGGCCACCCGCCACGCCGACCGACCGCACCGCGAGCGTCGCCAGCCGCCGGTCGGAAAAGCCCATCGCCTTCAGGCGGCGCAGCCCGGTGGCATCCTGCGGAATGCCTTCCTCGCCGATGCGGCGCTCTTCGGCGATGATTTCCTCGATATGGCGCAGGAACCACGGATCGTAATGCGTGATCGCCTGCACATCCTCCACCGTGAAGCCTTCGCGGAAGGCCTGCGCGACCTTCAGCAGCCGATCGGGCGTCGCGCGAGACAGCGCGGCGGTGATCTCGTCCCGGTTCGCACCTTCCAGTTCCACCACGCGGTTGAAGCCGTCCAGCCCGGTCTCAAGTCCGCGCAACGCCTTCTGCATGCTTTCCTTGAAGTTCCGGCCGATGGCCATGACTTCGCCGACCGATTTCATCGCCGTGGTCAATTCGGCCTTGGCGCCCTTGAACTTTTCAAAGGCGAAGCGCGGGATCTTGGTGACGACATAGTCGATCGTCGGCTCGAAGCTTGCCGGGGTGGCGCCGGTGATCTCGTTGGCGATCTCGTCCAGCGTATAGCCGACCGCCAGCTTCGCCGCGACGCGGGCGATGGGAAAGCCAGTGGCCTTGGAGGCCAGCGCGGAACTGCGCGAGACGCGTGGGTTCATCTCGATCACGATCAGGCGGCCGTCCTCGGGATTGACCGCAAACTGCACGTTGGAGCCACCCGTCTCCACGCCGATCTCGCGCAGCACGGCGATGCTCGCGCTGCGCATGATCTGATATTCCTTGTCGGTCAGGGTGAGTGCCGGCGCCACGGTGATGCTATCGCCCGTATGCACGCCCATAGGATCGACATTCTCGATCGAGCAGATGATGATGGCGTTGTCCGCGCGGTCGCGGACCACCTCCATCTCGAACTCCTTCCAGCCGAGCAGGCTTTCCTCGATCAGCACCTCATTGGTGGGGCTGGCGTCGAGGCCGGAGCGCACGATCTGCTCGAACTCGGCCTTGTTGTAGGCCACGCCGCCGCCGGTGCCGCCCAGCGTGAAGCTGGGGCGGATGATGGAAGGCAGGCCGGTGTGCTCGAGCACGGCATAGGCCTCTTCCACGCTGTGCGCAGTGCCGCTGCGCGCGCTTTCGAGGCCGATCTTGTCCATCGCCTCGCGGAAGCGGTTGCGGTTCTCCGCCTTGTCGATCGCATCGGCCTTGGCGCCGATCATCTCCACGCCGTATTTCTCGAGCACGCCCATCTGCTCCAGCGCCAGCGCGCAGTTGAGCGCGGTCTGCCCGCCCATGGTGGGCAGCAGCGCATCAGGCCGCTCCTTCTCGATGATCCGGGCGACGATCTCCGGCGTGATCGGCTCCACATAAGTGGCATCGGCCATGTCGGGATCGGTCATGATCGTGGCCGGGTTGGAATTGACGAGGACGACGCGATAGCCCTCCTCCTTCAACGCCTTGACGGCCTGAGTACCGGAATAGTCGAATTCGCAGGCCTGGCCGATGATGATCGGCCCGGCACCGATGACGAGGATGCAGGAGATGTCGGTGCGTTTGGGCATTATCCGTCCGATGTCTGGGTGTTGGGGGCGCCGAGGCCGGGCACGGCGATATCAAGGTGATCGTGCATGATGGCGGCGTAATCCGTGTCGCCGGGATCCTGCAGATGGCGGAATTCGCAATTCATGCGCAGGTCGTAGAGCCGGTCGACGCGGCGCAGCGCGAGATAGGTGAGCACGTAGTGGCGGTGGGGTTGTTCGCGGCGCCGGACACCTGGAGGTGATTGATCTCCCCCGCTCCGTCCGAAACGACTGCATCATCCTTCAGGCCCGCGCGCTTGCGCTGGGGGATGGACGCTTCGTAGCGGGATTTCAGATCAAAGGAATCGGCCGTGAAGGGCTGCTCTACCCCGGCAAGTTGGCAATCCATGCGCCCGCCGATGGGGCGGTCGGCCGGTCCGAAGGTGAGCGGCCGCCAGAACTCCATATTCACGCGATCGGCGCTGCGTTCGTCCCGCGTGACCCCCACATCGCCGCGGAACAGCAGCGCGCCGCCGAACAGCGGCATCTGCACCGCGTCTTGCGCGAAAGCGGAATGGGCCAGCAAGGCGGGAAGCGGCGTCAGGACAAGGGCAAGGTGAAGCCTGCGCCTCACCCCAGCATCCCCACGAACTTTTCGAACAGATAGAAACTGTCCTGCGGGCCGGGGCTCGCTTCCGGGTGATATTGCACGCCGAAGGCCTTCTTGCCGCTGATCGCGATGCCGCAGTTCGATCCGTCGAACAGCGAGACATGCGTCTCCTCCACCCCTGCGGGCAGGCTGGCGCCGTCCACCGCGAAGCCGTGGTTCATGCTGGTGATCTCCACCACGCCGCCATCCTTGCGCTTCACCGGATGGTTCGCGCCGCGATGGCCCTGGTGCATCTTCACCGTGCGCGCACCGGCGGCGAGCGCCAGCATCTGGTGGCCGAGGCAAATGCCGAACAACGGAATGTCGCGTTCCAGGATCGCCCGGATCACCGGCACGGCATATTCCCCGGTCGCCGCCGGATCGCCCGGCCCGTTGGACAGGAACACGCCGTCAGGCTGCAAGGCGAGGATCTCCTCCAGCGAGGTCTTCGCCGGCACCACTGTCACCCGCGCGCCGGCCTTCACCAGGTTGCGGAAGATATTGTCCTTCGAACCATAGTCGATCGCGACGACATGCGGCCGGGCGTCGTTCGATGCGCGGCCGTAGCCGGCACCGAGCTGCCATGGGCCACCTTCCCAGCCCTCATGCTTCTCGCGCGAAACGCGCAGGGCCAGATCCATTCCTTCGAGCCCCGGCCATTCGCGGGCACGGGCGACAAGGGCGGGAATATCGAAATTGCCATCCGGTGCATGGGCGATCACCGCATTGGGCGCCCCCTGCAGGCGGATGCGCCGGGTCAGCGCCCGTGTGTCCACGCCAGAAAGGCCGATCTTGCCGAGCGAGGCCATCCAGTCCGACAGCTCCTGCGTGGAGCGGAAACTGGACGATTTCGTCACCTCCTCGCGCACGACGCAGCCGACTGCGCCTTCCACCGCCGATTCGACATCCTCGGCATTGGCGCCGACATTGCCGATATGCGGAAAGGTGAAGGTGACAATCTGCGCGGCGTAGGAAGGATCGGTGAGCACTTCCTGATAGCCGGTCATCGCCGTGTTGAAGCAGACTTCCCCCACGGAACTTCCGACTGCTCCGAATCCCTTGCCCCAGATCGCGGTTCCATCCGCCAGAACGAGGACTCCCGTCGCACCCTTGGGTGGCGCAGACGAAGAGGCGGGGTCGGCCATAGGGGCGCTCCGTGAACAAGATTGCGATGATGCGTGCTAAGGCGTGGCGGCTAGACCTGCCCCTCCCGCCCGTCAAGCTGTCGCTTCGCCTTTCACTCCGCTAATATGACACTATGGCGCTGGCAGCGCACCAATGATCCACAGGAAGACTATGCTCAGGGACACCATCAAGCAGGCGACCATTTCCGCGATGAAGGCGGGTGAGAAGGAACGCACCGCCGCGCTCCGCCTGATTGCCGCGAAGATCAAGGATCGCGACATCGAACAGCGCACCGCGGCCAAGCCGATGGAAGATGATGCCTTGGTGATCGATACGCTCCAGAAGATGGCCAAGCAGCGCCGCGAATCGATCGAGATGTACGAGGCCGGCGGGCGCGAGGAACTGGCCGCTCAGGAACGGGCCGAACTGGCGGTGATCGAGGAATTCCTCCCCCAGCAGATGAGCGAGGCGAAAACCCGCGCCGCGATCGAGGGAATCAAGGCCGAACTGGGCGCCGACGGGATGAAGGACATGGGCCGCGTGATGGCGGAGCTGAAGGCCCGGCACAGCACAGTGCTGGACATGGGCCGCGCCAGCGGATGGGTGAAGGAAAGCCTTTCCTGAAGGCGGGCCGCGCTCGACTCGGCGGCCGCGGACGGGCACATTCGCCGATCGCACCAACTTACCTGGCGGAACGGCCAATCGCCGCCGCAAGACCGAGGCCCGCCCGATGCTGAGCCCACAGTGGCTGGATGAACTGCGCGCGCGAATCACGCTTTCGAGCGTGGTTCAGCGCACGACCAAGCTCCAGCGGGCCGGGCGCGAGTGGAAGGCCTGCTGCCCGTTTCACAACGAAAAGACGCCCAGCTTCACCGTCAATGACGAGAAGGGCTTCTATCACTGCTTCGGCTGCGGGGCGCATGGCGACGTGATCCGCTGGATGACCGACCAGCGCGGCCTCTCCTTCATGGATGCCGTGAAGGAACTGGCGGCGGAAGCGGGGCTGGAGGTGCCCGCCCCCGATCCCCGCGCGGCACAGGCGGCGGAACAACGCGCCGGGTTGCATGATGTGATGCAGGCCGCGCAGGACTGGTTCGTCGCCAGTCTGCGCGGCCCGCGCGGCGCGAAGGCACGCGAATACCTCGCCGGGCGCGGCTTCGACGGGCACACTGTGGAGCGATTCGGCTTCGGCTATGCGCCAGAGGACCGGCAGGGGCTGCGCGAGGCGCTGAGCGAATTCGAGCCGCGCATGCTCCTCGAATGCGGGCTGCGGATCGAAGTGGAAGGCCGCGATCCCTATGACCGGTTTCGCGACCGGCTGATGCTGCCGATCCAGGATGCGCGCGGCCGGGTGATCGGCTTCGGCGGGCGCATCCTCGACAAGACGAAGACCGACGCGCCCAAATATCTGAACTCGCCCGATACGCCGCTATTCGACAAGGGGCGGACGCTGTTCAACCTTCACCGCGCAGCACCGGCCGCGCGATCCTCCAACCGGCTGGTGGTGGTGGAAGGCTATATGGACGTGATCGCCCTCGCCCGCGCCGGCATTGCGGAGGCGGTTGCGCCCATGGGCACCGCACTGACCGAACGGCAGCTGGAACTGCTGTGGCGGGTGAATGACAAGCCGATTCTCTGCTTCGATGGGGATGCGGCCGGCCAGCGCGCGGCCATGCGTGCGATCACTCGCGCCCTGCCCCTGCTGCAGCCCGGCCGGTCACTGCAATTCCTGCGGCTGCCCGAGGGGCTCGACCCGGACGATCTCATCCGGCGCGACGGACCACAGGCGATGGAGCGGCTGCTGGCCGAGCCGCAGAGCCTGCTCGAAATGCTGTGGCTGCAGGAACGCGAGTCCGCCCCCCTCTCGTCACCGGAAGAAAAGGCCGGGCTCAAGGAGCGGCTGATCGCGCATACCGAGGCGATCGGCCACCCCGATATCCGCGCACTCTATCGCCGCGAGCTGATGGATCGCTTCTCGGCCTTCGCCTTCCCCCCGCGCGAGAAGCGTCCGTTCCAGCCGCAGCGCAGGCAGGGTGGCAAGCCGGCTTGGGGCCAGCTGACGATCGGCCAGCTATCTCCCGAACGGCGCGAGGAGATGAAGCGCGCGGTCGCCGGGGGGGCGCGTGATGCGCTGACCCAGGCCGTCCTGGCGGGCCTCGCCCGCCATCCGGGCGAGATTCCGCGCCATGCCGAAGCGCTGCTGGCGCTGCGCCCCGCCGATGCCAAATTCCACGAAACCGTGGATCGTTTAGTGGAATGGTCCGAAGAGCTTGAAGCGGATGGGATTCATCCCATATCCCCTCCTGAACACCTCGCGCCGCCGCCGGATAACGCCCGATTCTCCTTCCTGATGGAAGGCTCCGATCCGCAGGCCGCGTGCGAGGATTTGGCGGAAGCGGTTTCCCTGCTGGTCGAAAGGCCGGCGTTGGAGGCCGCGATCGCCGCTGCCACGGCCCGTTTTGCAATCGATCCGGAAGGCGCCTTCGAAGAGCAGCAGATGCTGCGGAAACGAAAGCTGGCTTTCGAGTCGCGACTCGGGCAAATGGCAAGGAAACGCGCTGCTTACGTGGCGCAGAGGGATGATCCGCCCGCGCCGGATGCAGCGGATCGGGGCGAACAGGAAACAGGTTGAACGATTAAATGGCGTCCGAAGCCAAGACCTCTCAAAACGAAGATGCACCGCTGATCGACCTCAACGAGGCGTCGATCAAGAAGCTGATCGCGAAGGCGAAGCGCCGCGGCTATGTCACCTATGACGAGCTGAACGAGGCGCTGCCCTCCGACCAGATGAGCCCCGACCAGATCGAGGACATCCAGACGGCTTTGTCCGAAATGGGCGTGCAGATCGTCGAGAACGACGAGGACGCGCAGGACGACGAAGACGGCAATGCGGAAGAGGCTTCCGCTGCCGAAGAGGACGAGGACGAGAGTTCCGACGAGCCCAAGAACGTCCCGGAAAAGAAGAAGAAGGAAACGACCGAGCGGACCGATGATCCGGTGCGCATGTATCTGCGCGAAATGGGCGCGGTGGAACTGCTCAGCCGTGAAGGCGAGATCGCCATCGCCAAGCGCATCGAAGCCGGTCGCGACACGATGATCATGGGCCTGTGCGAAAGCCCGATCACCTTCCACGCCATCATCATGTGGTCCGAAGCGCTCAACAACGGCGAGATGCAGCTGCGCGAGATCCTCGATCTCGATGCCATGCTGTCGAAAGAGCCGCCCGTCGACAAGATGGAAGAGGGCGAGGACGACGACAGCGGCGAGATCAGCGAAGAGACCGCCGGCCCCTCCATCCGCGAGGATGACGAGGAAGAGGATGAGGAAGAGACCTCTGAGGACGACGAGGAGGGCGAAGGCTCGTCCCGCCGCCGCGAGGAGGAGGACGAGGACGACAACACGCTGAGCCTCGCTCAGATGGAAGCGGCCCTGAAGCCCGAAGCGCTGGAGCGCTTTGCCCGCATCGCCGACCTTTTCAAGAAGTTCGAGAAGATCCAGGCCGATCGCGTCTCCACGCTCGGCAGCGGTGAAGACTTCCCCGCCGCGAAGGAAAAGCAGTACGAGAAGCTGCGCGAGGATCTGACCGCCGAGGTCGAAAGCGTGCAGTTCCACGCGACCAAGATCGAATATCTGGTCGACAATCTCTACGCCTTCAATCGCCGGCTGACGGCGCTTGGCGGGCAGATGCTGCGCCTGGCCGAACGGCACAAGGTGAAGCGCGCCGATTTCCTCCAGCACTATATCGGCAACGAGCTCGATGAAGGCTGGCTCGCCAACATGTCCAAGAAGGACAAGAAATGGGCGGCCTTCGCGGAGAAAGAAGCCGACGCGGTGGAGCGCATCCGCGCCGAAATCGCCGACATCGCAGCCGCCACCGGCATGAGTCTCAACGAGTTCCGCCGCATCGTGAACATGGTGCAGAAAGGCGAGCGCGAGGCCCGCATCGCGAAGAAGGAGATGGTGGAGGCCAATCTCCGCCTCGTGATCTCAATCGCCAAGAAGTACACCAACCGCGGCCTGCAGTTCCTGGACCTCATCCAGGAGGGCAATATCGGCCTGATGAAGGCGGTCGATAAGTTCGAATATCGCCGCGGCTACAAGTTCAGCACCTATGCGACCTGGTGGATCCGCCAGGCGATCACCCGCTCGATCGCCGATCAGGCGCGCACCATCCGTATTCCGGTGCATATGATCGAAACGATCAACAAGCTGGTGCGCACAAGCCGCCAGTTCCTGCACGAGCAGGGCCGCGAGCCCACGCCGGAGGAAATGGCCGAGCGCCTCTCCATGCCGCTGGAGAAGGTTCGCAAGGTGATGAAGATCGCCAAGGAGCCGATCTCCCTCGAAACGCCGATCGGCGACGAGGAGGATTCGCATCTGGGCGACTTCATCGAGGACAAGAATGCGGTCATCCCCGTGGATGCGGCCATCCAGGCAAATCTCAAGGAAACCGTAACCCGGGTTCTCGCCAGCCTCACTCCGCGCGAGGAGCGCGTGCTGCGCATGCGCTTCGGCATCGGCATGAACACCGATCACACGCTGGAAGAGGTCGGGCAGCAGTTTTCCGTGACGCGCGAACGAATCCGCCAGATCGAAGCCAAGGCGCTGCGGAAGCTCAAGCATCCGAGTCGCAGCCGCAAGATGCGCAGCTTCCTCGATCAGTAAATATCAGGCCCCGCTTCGGCGGGGCCTTTTCATCGGGGCTGCTTGCCGGCTTCCCACTACGGCACCCGAGCGGTTACCCCGCTGCCGCGCCATCCTCCGCCGGCACCCACACAGCCCCCTTGATGAAGTCGATCTTTCCGCTCGCATCCAGGTGGTAGAGGATCAGGAACTCGACATCCACGCTGACTCCGGCTGGGACTGGGGTCATGCCTGAATAGCCGCGCGCCTCGAGAACCTCGGGCGAAAGATCGCGCAGGCCGGTGAAGCGGATCACCACATTGGCAACGAAGCCGTCCTTCCCCGGATAGAAGCCGCGAAAGATCACCTCTTCGCGGCAGTATTCGTGGAAGAAGGCGTAGAAGGCACGGAATGCGGGCTTCCCGTCGACGCGGAAGCCTGCGTTTTCCAGCACGAAATCGTCGGCAAAGAAGGTTTCCAGCGCGGCATAATCGCGCGCGTTGAAGGCCGCGATGTAGCGGTGATAATCGTCCTCGGTCATGGACAGCCGATGTAACGCAGCAGAGGCGGCAGGCAAACCGCCCACCGATGCCACATGGCCACGATAGCTGCGCTGGCGCGGGTAAAAGCCCATTTGCTGTGGCAGGACGGTGCGCGAATGCTTATGGGGCCGGCATGAAGATCGCGATCGCTTCCGACCACGCCGCCTTCGATCTCAAGCGCGAGCTTGCCGCCTGGCTGCGTGAACAGGGCCATGACGTGGCCGACCTCGGACCGGAGAGCGACGCGCGGGTCGATTATCCCGATTTCGGCTACAAGCTCGCCCAGTATGTCGCGGCAGGCCATGCGGAGCGCGGGATCGCGCTGTGCGGCAGCGGCATCGGCATCTCGATCGCGGTCAATCGCCATCCGGCGCTGCGCTGCGCCCTGGTGACAGAGCCGCTCTCGGCGCGGTTGTGCCGCGAACACAATGATGCAAACGCCATCGCCATGGGCGCCCGCCTCGTCGGGATCGACATGGCCAAGGCCTGTGCCGAAGTCTTCCTTTCCACACCCTTTGCCGGCGATCGCCACACCGCGCGCGTCGCCAAACTTTCGACCATTCCGCAGGACGTCCGTTGATGAGCACCAATCCCGCCGCCACCGATCCGCTGCAGCGCTTCTGGCATGACAGCCTGGAGGACGCCGACCCGGCGGTCGCCGCCATCATCGGCCGCGAACTCGGCCGGCAGCGTGACCGGATCGAGCTGATCGCGAGCGAGAACATCGCCAGCCCTGCGGTGCTGGAAGCCACCGGATCGGTGTTCACCAACAAATATGCCGAAGGCTATCCCGGCCGCCGCTATTACGGTGGTTGTGATTTTGCCGACGAGGTGGAGACGCTGGCGATAGAGCGGGCGAAAAAGCTGTTCGGTTGCCAGTTCGCCAATGTGCAGCCGAATTCCGGCAGCCAAATGAACCAGGCCGTGTTCCTGGCGCTGCTGCAACCGGGCGACACCTTCATGGGGCTGGATCTCGCCGCCGGCGGCCACCTCACCCATGGCTCGCCCGTGAATATGAGCGGCAAGTGGTTCAACGCCGTGCCTTATGGCGTGCGCCGCGAAGACCAGCTGCTGGACATGGACGAGATCGCCCGCCTTGCGCGCGAACATCGGCCGAAGCTCATCATCGCTGGCGCCACGGCCTATCCCCGCCATTGGGATTTCGCCGGCTTCCGCGAGATCGCCGACGAGGTGGGCGCCTGGCTGCTGGTCGACATGTCGCATTTCTCCGGCCTCGTCGCCGGCGGGGCGCACCCTTCCCCCTTCCCTCACGCCCATGTGGTGACGAGCACCACGCACAAGAGCCTGCGCGGCCCCCGCTCTGGCATCATCCTCACCAATGACGAGGCGTTGGCGAAGAAGTTCAACTCGGCCGTGTTCCCCGGCATGCAGGGCGGGCCGCTGATGCATGTGATCGCTGCCAAGGCCGTGGCCTTTGGCGAGGCCCTGCGCCCCGAGTTCAAGACCTATGCTGCCTCCGTCGTGGAGAATGCCAAGGCGCTCGCCGCCAGTCTTGAGGAACATGGCCTGCGGATCATCTCCGGCGGCACGGACAACCACCTCATGCTGGTGGATCTGACGCCCAAGGACGTGACCGGCAAGGCGGGCGAGAAGGGCCTCGACCGCGCCTTCCTCACTTGCAACAAGAACGCGATCCCCTTCGATCCGCTGCCGCCCGCAAAGACGTCGGGCGTACGGCTCGGCACGCCGGCGGGCACCACGCGCGGCTTTGGCCCGGCGGAGTTCCGCAAGGTCGGCGCGCTGATCGCCGAGGTGCTCGAAGGCATGCGCCACAACGGCGAAGAAGGTGACGCGCAGGTGGAAGAAAGCGTCCGCCGCCGCGTGTCCGAAATGTGCGAGGCTTTCCCAGTCTATCCAGGGCGGTGAGCAAAATGAACGAACAACGAGATCCGGAAAGCGGCGATCTGATCGGTGAGGCGACCGAGGAGATCAAGGGCATGGCGCGCGAGGGGATGGCCCATCCTTCCACCAAGCCCGTATTGGTGGGCGCTGCCGTGGGCGCTGCGGCGGGCGCGATCCTGCCGGTAGTTTCCTGGCCGCTGGGCCTGGTCGCCGGGGCAGGCTTCATGCTCTATAAGAGGCTGCGACCCTGAATGCGCTGCCCCTTCTGCGCGCATGATGACAGCCAGGTAAAGGATTCGCGCCCCACCGAAGACAACAGCGCCATCCGCCGGCGCCGCCAGTGCACCAGTTGCGGCGCACGCTTCACCACCTTCGAGCGCGTGCAGTTGCGGGAAGTGATGATCGTGAAGAGCGGCGACCGTCGCGAGCCGTTCGACCGCGCCAAGATCGAACAATCGGTTGCCCTCGCCTGCCGCAAGCGCGGCGTCGAGCAGGAACGGATCGATCAGCTGGTGTCCGGCATCCAACGGCAGGTGGAGACGGCGGGGGAAAGCGAAATCCCCTCCTCCCGCATCGGCGAAATGGTGATGGAAGGGCTGCGGCAGCTGGACAGCGTGGCCTACATCCGTTTCGCCAGCGTCTATCGTGACTTTTCCGAGGCCCGCGATTTCGAGGAATTCGCCAGCACCGTGCGCGATGTCGGCAGCGAGTAACCTCCCCGTCATCGTGCTGGTGCGGCCGCAGCTCGGCGAGAATATCGGCAAGGCTGCGCGGGCGATGCTGAATTTCGGCCTCACCGAAATGCGCCTCGTCACGCCACGCGACGGCTGGCCCAATCCCTCCGCCGGCCCCGCCGCCGCGGGCGCCGATGTGGTGCTGGAACAGGCGCAGGTTTTCGGCAGCGTCGCCGATGCGGTGGCCGATTGCGCGCATGTCTATGCCACGACGGTGCGCAAGCGCGGCGTGACCAAGCCGGTGCTCACTCCCGATGCCGCCGCGCGGGACATCGCCACGGCCGAAGGGCGCAGCGCGATCCTCTTCGGTCCGGAGCGGTCCGGCCTGGAAACGGACGATGTGGCGCTGGCGCGCGCAATCATCACCGTGCCGATCAATCCGCAATTCGGCTCGCTCAACCTCGCCCAAGCGGTGATCCTGTGTGCCTATGAATGGTCGAAGCACCGCGATCTCGTGAGCCCGACCGAGGAAGAGCTGCTTCCGCCTGCCCCGCAGGAAGAGCTGGAGGGGCTGATCGCCCATTTCGAGCGGATGCTGGAGCCCAAGGGGTACTTCCTGCCGCCCAGCCGCGCCGGCGCGACGCGGCGCACATTGCGTTCCATGCTCACCAAGCCGGGCTGGAACCATCTTGAGGTGCGCACCCTGCGCGGCATCCTGAGCTCGCTGGAAAAGCCGGACCGCACCGGCTGATCCGGCCGGATCCGGCAATTGACAAGCGCGGCCAAAGCGGCCATGGGCGCCGTTCGCTATTTGGCCCCGCACCCCGGTGAAGCGGCGGCCGCATCCAGCACTGGGCTGGATGGTGCGATGCCGGGTTGAAGCGCCGCCATCGGGGCGGCGACAGCGAATTAGGAGACGACATCATGTCGAAGCGCAAGAGCGCCAAGCATAAACTCGACCGCCGCATGGGCGAGAACATCTGGGGTCGGCCGAATAGCCCGGTCAACCGCCGGTCCTACGGCCCGGGCCAGCACGGCCAGCGCCGCAAGGGCAAGATGAGCGACTTCGGCCTGCAGCTGCGGGCGAAGCAGAAGCTCAAGGGCTATTACGGCGACGTGACCGAGAAGCAGTTCAAGGCGACCTACAAGAAGGCCGCTGCCATGAAGGGCGACACCGGCCAGAACCTGATCGGCCTGCTGGAGCAGCGCCTGGACATGGTGGTCTATCGCGCCAAGTTCGCGCCGACGATCTTCGCCGCGCGGCAGATCGTGAGCCACGGCCACATTCGCGTGAACGGCGTGAAGTGCAACATCGCCAGCCGCCGCGTGCTGGTGGGCGATGTCGTCAGCCTGGGCGACAAGGCCAAGGAAATGGCGCTGGTGATCGAGGCGCAGAGCCTGCCCGAGCGTGACATTCCGGAATATGTCTCGGTGGACGGCACCGACAAGGTGACGTTCGCCCGCGTTCCGGCGCTGGATGAAGTGCCCTATCCGGTGACGATGGAACCGAACCTGGTCGTCGAGTTCTACTCGCGCTGATCAGGCATGACGCCAAACAAAAAGGGCGGCCCCGCGGGGCCGCCCTTTTTGTTTGTGCTCCTGCTGCGTGGCTAAAGGCGGCCCGTCTCCGGGCCGCCCTGCCCTGTTCAGGCCGCCTGATGCAGATAGACCCCACGCTCGTGCGAGAAGGCCTTGAAGCCGAAGTAGCCGTGATAGCTGCCCATGCCGCTCTGGTTTACACCGCCGAAGGGCAGCTGGTTTTCGAGGTAGTGCGAGAACACCCCGTTCACCGTCACGCCGCCTGACGAGGTGCGCGCCAGCACCTTCTCCACATTGCCCTCGTCCTTGCTGTAGATGTAGAGCGCCAGCGGCTTGTCCCGCGCTTCGATGTAGCCGATCACCTGGTCCAGATCGTCATAGGTCATCACCGGCAAGACGGGCGCGAAGATCTCTTCCTGCAGGATCTTCATCTGCGGCGTGACATTCGTCAGCATGGTGGGATGGATCGTGAGATCCGCCTCTTCCAGCTCGCCGCCCGCAGCCACCGTCGCCCCCTGCGCCACGGCGTCGTCGAACAGCGTCTTCACGCGGTCGAAGTTCGCCTTGTTGACGATCTGGGCCATGGCTTCCTTCTTGATCTTGCCGTCTTCGGCGTAGAGATTCTTCGAGACATTGGCCTTGAAGCCTTCCACCAGCCGCGCCTGCTGGTCTTCCTTCACGAAGACATAGTCGGGCGAGATACAGGCCTGCCCGCCGTTGAACTGCTTCGCATTGGCGAGATCGGCGGCGATCTTGTCGATATCCGCGCCCTCGTCGATGATCACCGGGGACTTGCCGCCCAGCTCCAGAGTCACCGTGGCGAGGTGCTTCGCCGCAGCTTCCATCACGATCCGGCCAACGCGGGTGCTGCCGGTGAAGAAGATGTGGTTGAACGGCAGATCGAGCAGCGCCTGCGCCACGCTGACATCGCCTTCGAACAGCGCGACTTCCTTCTCGTCGAAGGCATCGCGGATGATCTTGGCCGCCACATGCGCAGTCGCCGGGCACAGGTCGGTGAGCTTCACCATGCAGCAATTGCCCGCAGCGACCGCCGCCGCGACCGGGCCGAGCGTCAGGCCCAGCGGGAAGTTCCACGGGCCCAGGATCAGGCACACGCCGCGCGCTTCATAGATGATCCGCGCCTTGTCGGCCGGATTGAGCTGCGGCGTGATCTCAGTGGGCTTCATCCACTCGTCGAGATTGTCGATGTTCCGCTGGATATTGGCGGTGATGTTCATCACCTCAGTGACGCGGATCTCGCCCTCGGGCTTGCGTGTGTCTTCCTGGACCGCGGCGACGATCTCGTCAGCATGGGCCTCCACGGCATCCTTCAGCTTCTGCAGCTTGGCCTTGCGCTGCTCAGCCGTGGTGGCCTTCACATCCCATTGATGGGCCTGCTGCGCGGCGAAGATGCGCGCGATGTCGCTGGCGACATCTGCGGCGGTCTGATTGGCATTGGACATGTGTTTCCGTCTCCGATGAAGTAAATTTTGCAGTCTTCTTGGTGCCCCGCCGCACGAAAGACAAGGCCGGCCTGCAGCCGCTCAGCGACCGAGATAATCACGCCGAAAATCGGCGGCGAAACCCGCGAAGCGCCCTTGCGCAATCGCATCGCGCATGGCCTGCATCAGCTGCTGATAGAAGCTGAGATTGTGCTCGGTCACCAGCATCGCCCCCAGTATCTCGCCGCTCTTCTGCAGATGATGGAGATAGGCCCGCGAATAGGTGGCGCAAGTGGGGCAGGCGCAGCGGGGGTCCAGCGGGCCGGTATCTTCGGCATGCTTTGCATTGCGCAGGTTCACCGGCCCGTTCCAGGTGAAGGCCTGGCCATTGCGACCCGAACGCGTGGGCAGCACGCAGTCGAACATGTCCACCCCGCGCTCCACGGCGCCCACCAGATCGTCCGGCTTACCCACGCCCATCAAATAACGGGGGCGATCATCCGGCAACTGGCCTGGAGCGAAATCGAGAGTGGCGAACATCGCCTCCTGCCCTTCCCCCACGGCGAGGCCGCCGATCGCATAGCCATCGAAGCCGATGTCCGTCAGCGCGTCGGCAGAGCGTTTGCGCAACTCCTCATCCAGCGCGCCCTGTTGGATGCCGAACAGCGCAGCGCCCTCGGCATGCTCGCCGCCGCGATCGAACGCTTCGCGGCTCCGCCGTGCCCAGCGCATGGAAAGCTCCATCGAGGAGGCTATCACATTGCGGGACTGGTCGGCCCGCGGACATTCGTCGAAGGCCATCACGATATCCGATCCGAGCAGACGCTGGATTTCCATCGACCGTTCCGGGGTCAACATATGGCGCGAGCCATCCAGATGGCTGCGGAACTCCACCCCCTCCTCCGTCAGCTTGCGCAGGTCGGAAAGGCTCATCACCTGATAGCCGCCGCTGTCGGTGAGGATCGGCCGCGGCCAGTTCATGAAGCCATGCAGCCCGCCCAGCCGCGCCACCCGCTCCGCCCCCGGCCGCAGCATCAGGTGGTAGGTGTTGCCGAGAATGATGTCGGCGCCCGTGGCGCGCACCGCCTCGGGCTTCATCGCCTTGACCGTCGCGGCCGTGCCCACCGGCATGAAGGCGGGCGTGCGGATTTCGCCGCGGCGCATGGAGATAGCCCCGGTGCGCGCCTTGCCGTCACGCGCGTGAATCGAAAATGCGAAGCGGGTCACAGGAATCAGAAGCCGTAGACGAGCGTGAAGCGCGTTAGCGTATCGGTGGAGAGCTTCCCGTCGGGCGGATTGCTGTCGTAATCCACTGTGTAGGAAAGACGGGTGGAGAAGTGATCGCTCACCTTCGCCTCAAGGCCTGAAGTCAGCAACACGCTGGTCGAAGTGGAATCGACGATCAGCGTGGCCGCGCCGCTGCTGTCCGCCACCATGTTGGCATCCTGCGTGAAGGTCAGATTTTTGTTGATCTTCCAATCGAAATCGAACCCGGCCAGGGCGCCGAAGCCACTCTGGCTGGTGCCTTCCGTATAGTTGACACCGCGCCAGGAAGGTCCTGCCTTAACCGAAAGCTGCAGCGCCCTGCTGTCGAACAGCTTGTACCCGAGGCCACCCGAGAGCGAATAACGCGAGGAGAAGCCCTGGAAGCGATCGCGTTCGAATTGCGCCAGCGCATAGGAGAACAGGCGACTGTTGATCTGGTAGCGCGGTTCGTAGGACGCGAGGTATTGCTCGCGCGAGGTCACGCCATTGCTGCGCTGGTAATCGGCCGTGATGTTGAACCGATGTTGCCAGTCGATGCCGGTGCGTTCGATCGCCAGCGCGAGAGAGACGCCCACGTTGTCGCTATTGCCGGTATTGCGGAAGGCGCCGACCTGGCCCTTTCCGCTCCACCGCTCGAGGAGACCGGCACGACGAATCTCCTCCTCCCTGCGCTTCCGGTCCTGCTCCGCAAGCTCGCGCTTGTGGTCCCGGAACGACTTGAGCACAGCATCCAGTTCTGCCGTGTCATCCGGATTGGTGGCCTTGGCCAGTTCGATAACGGTGCTGACCTTTGCCTCATCGTCCGTCGCAAGGGCCGCATCGATCATCGCCTGTACCGGCTCCGGCACGGCGGCGTGGGCGCTGGAGAGCGGCAGGGCAACGGACAACAGGGCCACTCCGGCACCGGCGGCGGCAAGGCGTCTCTTCGTCATGCCAGGCTTGCTAGCGACTCAGTCGCGCAGCCGCCAGCCGGTACGGAAAATGATTGCGATGATCGCCACGCAGAGTGCGAGGAAACCCATCGTCATCGAGAAAGAGAGCCAGATGTTGAAGTCTGAGGAACCAGTAAAGGTCCAGCGCAACCCGTTCACGAGATAGACGATCGGATTGAACAAGGCGATTGTGCGCCAGGGATCCGGCAGCATGTCGATCGAATAGAAGGTGCCGCCGAGGAAAGTGAGCGGCGTAAGAAACAGCACCGGCACGATCTGCAGCCTTTCCCAGCCATCCGCCCATATGCCGAGGATGAAGCCGAACAGCGAGAAGCTGGCCGAGACCAGCAGGATATAGCCCACGGCGAGCACCGGATGCGCGATCTGGTAATCGACGAAGAGGCGGGCCGTCAGCAGGATGATGGTCGCCAGGATCAGCGATTTCGCCGCTGCGGCGCCGACAAATCCGATCAGCGTTTCCACAAAGCCGACGGGGGCGGAGAGCAGTTCGTAGATCGCCCCGGTGAAGCGGGGCATATAGATGCCGAAGCTTGCGTTGTTGGTGCTCTCCGACAGCAGCGTGAGCATGAGCAGGCCCGGCACGATAAACGCACCATAGGACACGCCGCCGATCTCGTTGATCCGCCCGCCGATCGCCGCGCCGAAAACGATGAAATAGAGCGAGGTGGTCAGCACCGGGGAAACGATGGAGCCAAAGATCGTGCGAAAGGCGCGCATCAGCTCGTTCTTGAAGATCGCGAGCGCGCCGCGGAGGTTCAACGTCATGCCGCTTGTGTCTCCTGCCGCCGTGCTTCCGGCGGCGTTCCACGAGTCTCCAGCAGCTTCACGAAAATATCCTCCAGGCTCGATTCCGCCGTGTCGATGCCGATGAAGTCCACGCCGTCCCGGGCCAGCAGCTTCACCAGTTCGGCCACTTCGCGCTTGCCCTTCCCGGTTCCGTCGCCCCCGCGATAAACGATGCTGCGGCCGCCATCCTCCAAGGTGAGCGGATAGTGCGCCGCGGCGGCGGGCAGAGCGGCGAGCGGCTCGGCCAGCGTAATCCGCGCCTCGGTGGTGCCGAGATGCGCCATGATGGCGGCCTTGTCGTCCACCAGCAGGATCTTGCCCTTGTTGATCACCCCCACGCGATCGGCCATCTCCTCAGCCTCTTCGATATAGTGGGTGGTGAGAATGATGGTGGTGCCCTGAGCCCGCAGCGCATCGATCTGGTGCCACATGTCGCGCCGCAGTTCGACGTCTACTCCGGCGGTCGGCTCGTCGAGGAACAGCAGTTCAGGATCATGCGCGAGCGCCTTGGCGATCAGCACGCGGCGCTTCATCCCGCCGGAAAGTTCGCGAATGCGTGCGTCGCGCTTGTCCCACAGGCTGAGGCTGCGCAGCACTTCCTCGATCCGCGCGCGATCGGGGGCGCGGCCGAACATGCCGCGCGAATAGGCGACGGAGCGGATCACCGTATCGAACATGTCGAAGCTGAGCTCCTGCGGCACCAGGCCGATACGCTGGCGCAACTCGCGCCAATGGTGCCGCATATCTTTGCCGAAGGCGTGGATGGAGCCGCCGGTCGGCCGCACGAGCCCGCAGACGGCGCCGATCAGCGTGGTCTTGCCCGCGCCATTCGGGCCGAGAAGAGCGAAGATCTCCCCCTTCTCGATCTGCAGGTCCACTCCGCCCAGCGCGGTGGTGCCCCCCTTATAGGTCTTGGACAGACCGCGAATGTCTAGAATCGGTTCCGGCACGCGCCGGAAGATGGCGGGCGGCCTGCAATTTACAAGTGGAGGATTTCAGCCCGGTAGCAGCAGCGACGCGTCACCATAGCTGTAGAAACGATATTCCGCTGCAATCGCATGGGCATAGGCGGCCTGCATCCGCTCCAACCCCATCAGCGCACTCACCAGCATGAACAGGGTGGACTTGGGCAGGTGAAAATTGGTCATCAGTCCGTCGATCGCGCGGAAGCGATAACCGGGGGTGATGAAGATGGAGGTATCGCCTGCGAAGGGGCGGATCACGCCGTCCTCTCCAGTGGCGCTTTCCAGCAGGCGCAGACTGGTGGTGCCCACGGCGATCACGCGCCCGCCGGCACGCCGCGCGGCATTCAGCCGTTCGGCAGCCGCCTCGCCGATGCGGCCCCATTCGGCATGCATCGCGTGGTCCTCTGTGTCTTCGGCCTTTACCGGCAGGAAGGTGCCCGCCCCGACGTGGAGGGTCAGCGTTTCGCGCCCGATCCCTGCGTCATCCAGCGCGGCAAGGAGGCCGGGCGTGAAGTGCAGCGCGGCCGTGGGCGCCGCCACCGCGCCATCCTCCCGCGCGAAAATGGTCTGGTAATCTTCCCGGTCGGCCTCGTCGGTCGGGCGCTTGCCGGCGATATAGGGGGGCAGCGGCATGCGCCCCGCACGCTCGAGCAAGACCTCAACCGGCTCTTCTCCCGCGAAGGCAAGCCTCCAGCTGCCGTCGGCGTGCCGTTCTTCAGCGATGGCCGAAACCCCGGCGGGGAAAGCAATTTCGTCGCCGGGGCGCAGGCGCTTGCCGTTGCGGATGAAGGCCTGCCAGCGCCGCAGATCGATCCGCTTGTGCAGGGTCGCCCCGATCCGCGCTTCGCCCCGCCGGCCTTCAAGCTGCGCGGGAATCACCCGCGTGTCGTTGAACACGAGCACATCGCCCGGCCGCAGCATCGCGGGCAGGTCGCTCGCCCGACGATCGAGCAACGGCCCCTCCGCCGGCACCACCAGCATGCGCGCGGAATCGCGCGGCCGCGCCGGGCGCAGGGCTATCCGCTCGGGCGGAAGCTCGAAATCGAACAGATCAACGCGCATAAGTCAGGCCCGCCGCGATCGGCGCGGCCGACATCAGCCGCCTTGCGGCGACGACGACGGCTGCTGGCCGGAGAGGATCGGCCGGGGGCCGGCGCCCGCATCGGGGAATTTCTGCGGCTTGTTGTCCGAAGCAATCGACGCCTGGACGATATAGGTCGGTTCGGCCGGCGGCTCGCCGCGGTGAATGGCATCCACCGCATCCATGCCGGAAATTACCCGGCCGAAATTCGTGTAGGTCCGATCGAGCGCGAACCGCGGGTAGAACACGATGAAGAACTGGCTGTTGGCGCTGTTCTCCGCCGCTGCGCGGGCCATGGACACGGTGCCGCGCACATGCGGGAACTTGTTGAACTCGGGCTCGAGATCCGGAAGCTCCGAGCCGCCGCGGCCGGTGCCGGTGGGATCGCCGGTCTGCGCCATGAAGCCATCGATCACGCGGTGGAAGATCACCCCGTCATAGAACCCCTGCCGCGTCAGCTCCTTGACCCGTTCGACATGATGCGGCGCCCAGTCCGGCTTGAGGCGGATCGCCACGCGCTGGCCGTTGGACAGGTCGAGCAGCAGGATGTTGTCCGGATCATGCGACAGATCGGGATCGACCCAGGCGCTGGGCTGCTGCTGTTCGGCCGGGGCGGCAGACGCTTCCTGCGCGAAGGCCGAAGCCGGGGCAAGCGTGACGGAGAAAGCGAGCGCCGCGATGGCAAGGCGTTTGATCATGGGGTCTCGAACTGATGAGAAATTTCCGTGACGCCCTACCGGCGAAGCGCTGACAGTTCAATGAACGGTTACAGCTCGCCGCGCCGGCCGATCCGTTCCACCCGGGCGTTCACCTGTTCGCGCACCTCGGCGCTGACGAAGGGACCGATATCCCCACCGAACAGCGCGATCTCCTTCACCAGCCGCGAGGCGATGGGCTGCAGCGACACATCGGCCATCAGGAACACCGTTTCGATGTTGGCATTCAGCTGCTGGTTCATGCCCGCCATCTGATATTCGTATTCGAAATCGGCGACTGCGCGCAGGCCGCGCACGATCACGCTGGCCCCCTGCGCCTCCGCAAATTTCATCAGCAGCGCGTTGAAGCCACGCACCTCCACATTCTCCAGCCCCTGCCGCGCCACTTCGGCGCGCACCATCTCCATGCGCTCTTCGGGCGTGAACATCGGATCTTTGGATGGGTTGGTGGTCACGCCGATGATCAGGCGGTCGACCAGCTTGGCACCGCGACGGATGATGTCCGTATGCCCCAGTGTGACGGGGTCGAAAGTGCCCGGATAGAGGCCGACCCGCTCTCCGCTGCTGTTCTTGCTCACCGGTCGCGCTCGACGACGAAGCGAGCCAGTGCGCGCAGAAGGTCCGCTTCCGCGCCATGGGCCTGGAGGTGGCCGATCGCCTGCTCGCTCAGGGCCCGCGCCTGCTGCCGCGCGCCGTCCGGTCCCATCAGCGAAACGAAGGTGGCCTTCCCCTGCTCCGCGTCCTTGCGGAGCGCCTTGCCGGCCTTTTCCTCGTCGCCTTCATGGTCGAGCAGATCGTCGGCAATCTGGAAGGCGAGGCCAATGTCGCGGGCATAGGCACGCAGATGCGCCCTCCCCTCTGCGGGTACGCGGCCGAGGATCGCCCCCATCTCCACCGCCGCCCCCAGCAGCGCGCCCGTCTTGAGCTGCTGCAGCCGGGTAATGGTGTGGAGATCGAACTCGCTCTCCCCCGCCGCCATGTCCATCATCTGCCCGCCGGCCATGCCCTTGTGGCCGCTGGCGGTGGCGAGCGCCTGGACCAGCTCTGCTCGCACGAAGGGATCGCTGCTGGTGCGGGGATCGGCCAGAACTTCGAAAGCCAGCGCATGCAGCGCATCGCCCGCCAGCACGGCGGTTGCCTCGTCGAACACCTTGTGGACGGTCGGCTTGCCATGGCGCATGTCGTCATCATCCATGCACGGCAGGTCATCATGGACCA